>NZ_WTFF01000268.1 GCF_019400985.1 Streptomyces bambusae | reverse complement strand
CCGAGAGATCTACGCGGGTAGGATCGTCGGCGCTGTTAGATGTATAGAGGGAACGGGGCGAGGGCCTTGCCGTGGCTCTGGTCGTCCCGGCCCGCGGCGGAGGCGAACAGCGCGGAGCCGCCCGCCGCGGCAGGCTGCGGCTGCGGGCCCTCGTGAGAGGTGGGGTACTCCGTCACGCGTGGAATTCCGTCCGTTTGCGCTCGTTGTGCGCTGCACTCAACTCGTTCAGTCGCGGTATACCCGCTCAGCGGCGGGGGCACCGTCACCCCCGGCCACCTCCCCCAAAACTTCGTCCGGGTGGTGCCCTCCAGCCCGCTCGGCGTCAAGTCCTGTGCACAGCCTGCCACTTACGTAGCAGCCTTCCGGAGGACGATCCTACGTTTGAACCCCGGGGGCGCATCAAGGGTCTCATGAGGTCATATGCGCCGGGGTGCGGTCCCAGTCCTCCGGCAGCACCGGAACGCGCCAGGCCGGATCGGGCCGCCAGTCCTGCCACCGCTCGCTGAACGGCGGCCCCCAGGCGCTGATCAGCTCCACCGCCGAGCGGCCCGCGGCGCGGACCCCGGCGGCCTGCGCGGGCGGCATCAGCCCGGCGCGCTGGGCCTGCGCGAACTCGTCCTCGTCCCGCCACTTCCACGTACGGTCGGGGTAGACGGAGATGTCCAGGAAGTGGTCCTCGGAGTCGACCCCGCCGGCCCACCGGGTCCTGGGCGTCTCCAGGTTGACGTACCAGCTCTTGAACCGCCAGCCAGGCTCCCAGAACAGCCACACCGACCACGGGTCGCCGGGCCGGGCCAGCTTGAGCACGCCCGTGCCGAACCAGCGCGACCGGACGGTGGTGCGCGGGGCGGTGTAGCGGGTGGCGAGCGGCTCGTCGTGCACGGCGGTGCCGTCGGCGAGGACCGGTCTGACGCATTCGGTGCCCGGGGCCATCCACACGGCCAGCAGGTCCTCGGTGTCCTGGACGACGGTCACCGGGCGGCAGATGTGGACCCGGCCGCGCACGGCGGGGGAGTGGTCGCGGTAGCGCCAGAGGATGTGCTCCCCGGGCTTCCAGTAGGCGGCCGGCCCCTGCGTGCCCGGTGCGCCGGTGCCCGCGTCGCCGCCCCCGCGGCCTGGCGTTCCTGTCATGCGCAGATCTTAGGCGGTGTCCGGCGGGCCGGGCCCGGCCCGCCGCACACCGCCCCGGGCGCGGGGCGGCGGCGCAGATGCCTACGGGCGGGTCATGCGCAGCACGTCGAGGGCCTGGTCGAGCTGCTCCTCCGTCAGCTTTCCGGCCTCGACGTAGCCGGACTCCAGCACGACCTGGCGGATCGTCTTGCGTTCCGCGAGGGACTTCTTGGCGACCTTGGCCGCCTCCTCGTAGCCGATGTACCGGTTCAGCGGGGTGACCACGGACGGGGAGGACTCGGCGTACTCCCGGGCCCGCTCGGTGTCGGCGGTGATCCCGTCGACCGTGCGGTCGGCCAGCAGGCGGCTCGCGGCGGCGAGCAGCCGGACCGACTCCAGGAGGTTCTTGGCCATCACGGGCAGCATCACGTTGAGCTCGAAGTTGCCCGCGGCGCCGGCCACCGCGACCGTCGTGTCGTTCCCCGTCACCTGCGCGGCCACCATCAGCACGGCCTCGGGGACCACGGGGTTGACCTTCCCCGGCATGATCGAGGAGCCCGGCTGGAGGTCGGGCAGATTGATTTCGGCCAATCCTGTGCGCGGGCCCGACGCCATCCAGCGCAGGTCGTTGGCGATCTTCGTGAGGGAGACCGCGATCGTCCGGAGCATGCCCGAGGTCTCCACCAGCGCGTCCCGGGCGCCCTGCGCCTCGAAGTGGTCGCGGGCCTCGGTCAGCGGCAGCCCGGTGTTCGCGGCGACCTCGGCGATCACGGCGGCCGAGAAGCCGGGCGGGGTGTTGATCCCGGTGCCGACGGCGGTCCCGCCCAGCGGCAGCTCGGCGAGCCGGGGCAGCGCCGCGCGCAGCCGCTCGACGCCGTAGCGGACCTGGGCGGCGTACCCGCCGAACTCCTGGCCCAGGGTGACCGGGGTGGCGTCCATCAGGTGGGTGCGGCCGGCCTTGACCACCTCGGCGAACTCGGCCGACTTGGCCGCGAGCGACGCCGCGAGGTGCTGGAGGGCGGGGACCAGGTCCTCGGTGACGGCGGCGGTCGCGGCGATGTGGATGGAGGACGGGAAGACGTCGTTGGAGCTCTGCGAGGCGTTGACGTGGTCGTTGGGGTGCACGTCGCGCCCCAGCCGCTCGCTCGCCAGGGTGGCGATCACCTCGTTGGTGTTCATGTTGGACGAGGTGCCCGAGCCCGTCTGGAAGACGTCCACCGGGAAGTGGTCGTCCCACCGCCCGTCGGCCACCTCCAGCGCGGCGGACCGTACGGCCGCGGCGATGTCCGGATCCAGTACCCCCAGCTCGGCGTTGACCTTGGCAGCGGCCGCCTTGATCCGGGCCAGGGCGGCGATGTGGGCGCGCTCCAGGCACTGGCCGGAGACGGGGAAGTTCTCCACCGCCCGCTGGGTCTGCGCACCCCACTTGGCGTGGGCGGGGACGCGTACCTCGCCCATCGAGTCGTGCTCCACGCGGTACGCCGCGGCCGCCCCGGCCGCCCCGGACTCCTCGGCGGACGTGTCGCCGGACGTGTGGGCGGGCTGCTGCGGGCTCTGATCGTCGGTCATGTTCGTGGCCTCCTCTAAAAGTTGAGCAATTGTCTTGTTCGAAGTGTTCCCAACTCCCCTACTGGCCAGTAAATACCGGGGGTAACACCGACACCGGGGAGGCGCTCATGGCGCGTATCAAACCCAGACTCAGATCTACCTTCGCCGCCGTCGCGGCGATCGCGGCCGCCCTCGGGGGCGTCACCGCCATCACCCCCATGGCCCAGGCGGCACCCGCCGCGGGCCCGGCGGCCACCCCGCTGCCACCCGAACTGGAGGCCGTCCGCGCCGCGGAGGCCACCCGCATCTACGGCGACCCCGCCATCCGCCCGATGGCCGAGCGGAAGACCGGGCTGATCTCGCTCGGCGACAGCGAGATATCCGGCGAGGGCGTCGGCAACTACGACCCCGCCACCAACACCTCGTCCAACCAGTGCCACCGCTCCCCGGACACCGCGATCCACCGCACCGGGATCCCGGCCGACCTCACCTTCAACGTCGCCTGCTCGGGCGCGTACACCGGGAACATCAGGATCGGCGGCAGCAAGCAGTACGCCGACGAGCTGGTCCAGAGCGACAGCCTGGCGATCAAGGCGCGCAACACCCGCATCAAGATGGTGCTGCTGGTCGCCGGCGCCAACGACGACCTCCAGTTCGGCCCGGTCATGACCGACTGCGTCACCCGCTGGGTCCTCAGCCAGGGCACCTGCGAGCCCAAGTACGCCCCCGGCTGGCAGGCCCGCGTCGACGGGCTGCGCCCGAAGGTCGAGGCCACCGTCGGCGACCTCAAGAAGGTCATGCGCGACGCCGGCTACGCCGACACCGACTACAAGCTCGTCGTCATGGGCTACCCCAGCCCGATCGGCCCCGACTTCTACGACAACCCGAACTTCCCCGGCAAGCTGCCCGGCGGCTGCGCCGGCTACGACTCGGACGCCACCTGGGGCCGCAACGACGCGGTGCCGGCGTTCGAGAAGGGCATGCGGGCGGCCGCCCGCAACTCCGGGGCCCTCTACCTGGACAACTCCCGGCTCTTCCACGGCCACGAGGTCTGCATGGAGGACGCCTGGGCCCGCGGCCTCTACCTGGACCTCGGCGACCACTTCCCGTGGGACGAGAACACCGCCCGGCAGTCCTTCCACCCCAACTACCGGGGCCACGGCGCGTTCGCGTCCTGCCTGACCCAGTTCTACGGCTCCGGCCTGAGCGAGGCCTCCTGCGCCGACCCGGCGAGCACCGGAACCCCGGTCCTGCAGAGCGGGGCCTGGGACGACCTCTACAAGCCGCTGCGGAACGAGGCGACCGGCAACTGCCTCGACACCTTCGGCGGGGCCAGCGCCAACGAGACCGAGGTCGTCGGCTGGGACTGCCACGGCGGGCGCAACCAGGGCTGGTGGTACGACGCCGCGCGCAGGTCCGTCCACTCCGAGCTCACCCACGACCGCTGCCTGGACGTGCCCGGCGCCTCCTACGCCGCCGGCACCGGGGTGATCCTGTGGAACTGTCACGGCGGCGCCAACCAGCAGTTCGTCCGCGACGGCGCCACCCTGCGCCCGGCGGCCGCCACCGGCCTGTGCGTGACCGTCGCCGCCGCGCACGAGCCGGCCCGCCTCCAGCCGTGCAACGGCTCGGCGAACCAGCGCTTCGCGTAGACCCCGCCGCACATCCCCGTACGACCCCCCACATCCGGCCGGCGCACCCCGGCCGGATGTTCTGTTTCTTATGGGCGGGGCGCGGGGTGCCGGGAACTCACCCGCGCAGCGGCGGCAGCGGGGCGGAGGCGACCTCGAAACCGCCCTCGGTCACGGTGGCGAACGGCGCGGGGGCCATGCAGGTGCCGACGCGCGGGTTGAAGGGCTCGCGGCCGGGGTCGATGTTGGCGACGCCCCAGGAGAAGCCCAGCCGGTCGGGCCCACCGCGGCGGCCGTCCTGGACGCTGATGCCGAACCGGTCCCCCTGCTCCCAGACGTTCGACTTCGTCACGACGGCCGTGAGGGTCGCCACCCCGTCGCCGGTGACCAGACAGTCCACCTCGGCCTCGGACGTCCCCAGGCTCCCGTCGGCCGCCACCCGGTGGTACACGGTGACCTTGCCCTTGGCGTCCACCGGCATGCCGGGCTGCCGTTCCCCGTCCAGGACGAAGGGCCGGGTGTACGGGGCCGCCTCCGCGTCCACGGCGAACCGGATCTCGTCGTCCGGCGACGCGTACGCGTACAGCACGCGCGCGGCCCCGTGAACGGCGGCGGCCCGGGCGCCAGCGCCCGTGCCCGCGTCCGATGCCTGGCTCGGCGCGGCCTGGCTCGGCGCGGCCGGCGAGGGCGCGGCGGACACCAGGCCGGCGACGGCGGCCAGCGCGACGACGGACACGGCAGCGGTACGAAACCGCATACGAACCCTCATATGAACTCCCCTGGTCAGGCGCCCCGTTCGGGCACAAGGCCAGCCTCGCCCGCGCCCCCGCGCCCCTCCATCCGCCGATCGGCAGGATCTCGCGCGGCACGCCTGCCCCGATCGGCAGACCCACCGGCGCCGCGACGCTGCGCGGATCAGAGGGAGTCCAGGTACTCCCGCACCTGCCGGGGCCGGTTGGTGATCAGCGTGTCCACGCCGAGGCGCAGGCACAGCTCCACGTCCTCGATCTCGTCCACCGTCCACACCCGCACCCGCAGCCCCTTGGCCTTCAGCCGCCCCACCAGCCCCGGATCCTGGCGCACCAGGTCGATGCCGGGCCCGGCGTGGCCCGCGAACGGCGGCCGCGGCGGGCGCACGGCCCGCTCGATCAGGTACACGGCCGGCAGCCCGGGCGCGAGCCGGTTCAACCTGACCAGCGCGTTCCGCGAGAAGCTCATCACCTCGACACGGCCACCGGCGCCGTCGGCGAGCCCGTGGTCCTTCAGCACCCGCACCAGCTCGGCCTCCAGGCGGCCGCCGGCGCGGGTGGGGTGCTTGGTCTCCACGGCCAGCCCGACGGGCCGGTCCGCGGCCAGGGCCTCCTTGAGCAGGTCCTCGAACAGCAGCACCTGCGCACCCCGGTGCGCCTCACCCTTCCAGCCGCCGAAGTCGAGCGCGGCCAGCTCCTCGTACGTCATCGCGGAGACCACCCCGCGCCCGTCGGAGGTCCGTTCCACCCGCCGGTCGTGCACGCACACCAGCCGCCCGTCGGCGGTCAGCCGCACATCGCACTCCAGGGCGTCCGCCCCGTCGGCGATGGCCTGCCGATAGGCGGCGAGCGTGTGCTCGGGGTGCTCGAACGAGGCCCCGCGATGAGCGACGACCCGCACGTCGCGTGCGGTGAGGCGCGGCAACTGTGTCATACCCCCAGACGCTACCCGCCCCCACGGGACGCCCCGGTACCGCATGCTGTCCGGATGACCGAACAACAGTTGTACGCGAGCCTCCACTGCGAGCCCTGCGAGGAGTGCGTCCGGGAGGAGCGGCAGTCCGTCCAGGACGGCCGGCTCCGCTGGGAGGCGTACGACTACTGCCCGCGCTACTCCGTCCAGGCCTGCGACCGCGGCTGGGGCGTCCCGCCGCCCTGGGTCCGCGAGCGCATCGTGGCCCGTGAGGGCACGGTCCACCTGCCGGTCGGCGGACCCGACGGGGTACCGATCGCACTGCTGCGCACGGTGTACGGGCTGACCATCGCCGAGACCGCCGCCGCACGAGCCACCGGCTGGTATGCCACCCCCACCGAGGCCCGCTACCTGACCACCGGCCGGTAGGGGGCGATTTTCAGAGCAGGACCCGGGTACCTGTGACGTGCCCGGGTCCTCCTTCGGCGCGTCATCGGCGCGACCCGTCCGCGTTGACGCACCGGGTGTGCCAGTAGGCGACTTTCGGCGGGCCGTCCTTCTGTCCGAGCATTCCCCGTCGGGCGAGCTGGTCAAGGGGGATGGGCATGCTGCACGACGGACACGTCTCGCGTTTTGCGGTGTACGTCGCGTACTCGAACGTGTCCGTCCTGGTTGTCATTGCGCACCCCTCGCCACTCCGGGAATCGACAACCAATGGTGGCCGGATGCGGTGCGTGGTCCTAGGAGCTTTCCTGTTCGCGCAAGAAGTGATCTCGCATGCTTACGAGGAGAGCCCTCATTTCGTCACCGTAGACGGCTGCTGCGGCGAACCTCTCGAACGTGTCGACGTAGGTCTGCACGTCCTTCGGGTCGCGCGTCGTGATCTCTGAATGGAAGGTCTCCGCGATCACAATTCGGTCGTCATGGAGGCTGAAGCACGTCATCGGGAAATCCGGCATGGGTGGATCAAGCGGCAGCACCCCGATGCTGACGTTGGGGAGACGCGACAGGGACACAATGCGATCGAGTTGCAGCGCAAGGACGATCGGGGGCGGTACGCGCCATCGAAGGACGTGCTCACAGATGAGGAACCGAAACGTTCGCTCCGGGTCGTGCAAGGTCTCCTGCCTTTCAATCCTCGCTGCGACGGTGCGCGCCCTGGTCTCAGCCGGCAACACCGGGGGGACGCTGAACACGGCTGAGGCGTACTCGGGGGTCTGGAGGAGGCCCGGTACCAACTGCCCCTGAAACAGACGGAGCGTCCGAGTTCCCGCCTCAATGGCCTTGATGGTGTTCTGATGCTTCCAGGGGCCCATACGGCGGAGCAGGCGCCACGCCATGGCCTCCGTGGCTTCGGCGCGGGCAGTGTTCAGGAACTCGTCCTTCACCGCCTGAGACACCCCGAGAGCCGACAAGACCAGGTCGACGTCTTGAACGGTCGGCCGAACCTTCCCATTCTCAATCTTGGAAAGCTTCCCGGCAGACATGGAAGCCCTGCGGGCCACTACGTCACCGGTGAGTCCCGATGTTTCCCGTAGTGCCCGCAGGGCTGTACCGAGTGAATCGCCGGTCAGTGGTGCCGCTCCCAGTACGTAGCGAACGGCGTAGCGGCCGTCAGGGCGCGGTCGCGATAACCCTGGTACTCCGTGAGCCTGTCCGGGGGCAGGATTTCTGCCCCCGTGAACTTGCCCTCGGTGGTGTAGTGCATGCGGTAGACGTCGCGGTCATCCATCAACCAGAAATCGTGATCAGGGAGTCCGGTCACGCTCTGCTCGGCCAGGTCGATGATCCCGATGGTTTCCCCGGCCTTGACATTGCCGGGGTATGCAGCCAGTTCGTACCGCAGATATTCGGTCAGCGGGGACCGCAGGACGTGAACGCGCGACACCTCCGGGTTGCCCGACAGCTTCCGCAACGGTCCGCTCACGGCATCCCCCTCAGGTCGACAGCCTTTGCCGCGTTCGATGGTTCCGAGTAGCCGTGATCAAGGTCAAGACCCCCGGCTTTCCAGAACAGGAAACCTGCCCGGAGGTCACGCCCGACGCACCGCGCCCACGCAGAGAGCCCCCAGCGGTGGCCAGGGGCTCTCAACGCGCGTACGGCTTCAGATCAGCTCAGGCCCGGGCCGCGGACCGGGATGTGGGTGAAGGTGGGTTCCGGGGCCGGGTTCTGGAAGAAGTCGTTGCCCTTGTCGTCCACGACGATGAACGCCGGGAAGTCCTCGACCTCGATCTTCCAGACCGCCTCCATGCCGAGCTCCTCGTACTCCAGGACCTCGACCTTCTTGATGCAGTCCTGGGCCAGGCGGGCCGCCGGGCCGCCGATCGAGCCGAGGTAGAAGCCGCCGTGGCTGCCGCAGGCGTCGGTGACCTGCTGGGAGCGGTTGCCCTTGGCCAGCATGACCTTGGAGCCGCCCGCCGCCTGGAACTGCTCGACGTAGGAGTCCATGCGGCCGGCCGTGGTCGGGCCGAAGGAGCCCGAGGCGTAGCCCTCGGGGGTCTTGGCCGGGCCGGCGTAGTAGACCGGGTGGTCCTTGAGGTACTGCGGCATGCCCTCGCCCGCGTCCAGCCGCTCCTTGATCTTGGCGTGCGCGATGTCGCGCGCCACGACCAGCGGGCCGGTCAGGGACAGGCGGGTCTTCACCGGGTGCCGGGTGAGGGTCGCCAGGATGTCGTCCATCGGCTGGTTCAGGTCGATCCGCACCACGTCGCCGGCCTCGTCGAGGTGCTCGTCGGTGGTGTCCGGCAGGAAGCGCGCCGGGTCCCGCTCCAGCTGCTCCAGGAAGACGCCCTCGGCGGTGATCTTCGCGACCGCCTGGCGGTCCGCCGAGCAGGACACCGCGATCGCGACCGGCAGGGAGGCGCCGTGGCGGGGCAGGCGGACCACGCGCACGTCGTGGCAGAAGTACTTGCCGCCGAACTGCGCGCCGATGCCGATCTTCTGGGTCAGCTCGAAGACCTGCTGCTCCAGGTCGAGGTCGCGGAAGCCGTGCCCCAGCGCCGAGCCCTCGGTGGGCAGCTCGTCCAGGTAGTGCGCCGAGGCGTACTTCGCCGTCTTCAGCGCGTGCTCCGCCGAGGTGCCGCCGACCACGATGGCCAGGTGGTACGGCGGGCAGGCCGCCGTGCCCAGCGAGCGGATCTTCTCCTCCAGGAACTTCATCATGGACGCCTCGTTGAGGACGGCCTTGGTCTCCTGGTAGAGGAAGGACTTGTTGGCCGAGCCGCCGCCCTTGGCCATGAAGAGGAACTTGTACGCGCCGCCGTCGGTCGCGTACAGCTCGATCTGCGCGGGCAGGTTCGAGCCGGTGTTCTTCTCCTCCCACATGGTGAGGGGGGCCATCTGCGAGTAGCGCAGGTTGAGCTTGGTGTACGCGTCGTAGATGCCGCGCGAGAGGGCTTCCTCGTCGCCGCCCTGCGTGAGGACGTTCTGGCCGCGCTTGCCCATGACGATCGCGGTGCCCGTGTCCTGGCACATCGGCAGCACGCCGGCCGCCGCGATGTTCGCGTTCTTGAGGAGGTCGAGCGCGACGAACTTGTCGTTCGACGAGGCCTCGGGGTCGTCGATGATGCGGCGCAGCTGCGCGAGGTGGTCCGGGCGCAGGAAGTGCTGGATGTCGTGGACGGCCTCCTCGGCCAGCTTGCGCAGCGCCTCGGGCTCGACCTTGAGGAACGTACGGCCGTCAGCCTCGAACGTGGACACGCCCTCGGACGTCACCAGTCGGTAGGGAGTCTTGTCCTCTCCCAGGGGGAGCAGGTCGGTGTACGCGAACTCCGGCATCTTGGCCATTCCTCACTCGGCAGACAGCGCTGGCGAACTGTTGGCAGCGCAGTCAACCAGCGTAGGACCTCTCCTGGGGGGCGTGTCTGTGAGGTAAGGCTCACTCGGCGCTCACCCGGACACTCCCGGCACTCACAGCGGCACTCGCTCAGCAGTATCGCGATCTATCGTGTTTGGCTATGCTGGTTGACGTGGACCTGGAAAAGCACCCCGCTGCCCCTGCCCCTCACGCGCCTGCGCCCGTGGCGTCTGCCGCCCCCGCCGCTCCGGCCGCCGCCCCGCCGGC
>NZ_WTFF01000267.1 GCF_019400985.1 Streptomyces bambusae | reverse complement strand
CCGCGGCGCCGCCGCCCGGCTGCTGCGGGCCGCCGAGACGGGCCGGCTCCCGGCCGGCTGCGCCTCCGCGACCCTGCTGGACCGGCCGGCGGCCGCCCGGATCACCCGGATCACCTTCCACCCGTAGACGCCCGCCGGGAGGCGCGGCGGGGGCTGCCCCGCCCGGGGACTACGCTCCCCACGACGGCGGAACGAAAGGCGACGACGCGCATGCACGGCTACGGCGAGGGCTACAGCGACGGCTACGGCCAGGGCCACGGCGACGGCCACGGGGACGGCAACGGCAGCGGCAGCGGCTGGCCGGCCAACGAGCTCGAAGCGGTTCTCGGGGCGGCCCTGGGCCACCCCGACGCGGGGGGCCGGATCCTGGAGGTGCTGGGGCGCAGCCACCTCTGGGTGCCGCTGCCCGCCGGCGGCGGGCCCGACAGCCCCGGCGGGCTGACCCTGCCCACCATGGACATCGGCGGCGCCGCCTACGTCCCCGTCTACAGCTCCGAGGCCCAGTTCCGCACCTGCGTCGGCGTGGCCATGGACTTCGCCGTCGCCCCCGCCGTCGAGTTCGCCCGCGGCCTGCCGCCGCAGCTCGGCATCGCCGTGAACCCGGAGGGCGCCGTCGGGGTCCCGCTGCCCCCGCCCGCCGTCGCCGAGCTGTGCCGCGCGGGCCGCACCCCGCTCGACGGGCCCGCCAGCGGCGGCCGGGTCCGGCTCTTCGAACCCGACTGGCAGGACGACCCGGTGGACTTCCTGAGCGCCGCCGCCGAGGAGTTCCGGGCCACCGGGGTGGTCGCCTCCGCCCACCGCTGCCTGGCCAGCGTCGAGGGCGGCGACCCCGAGCTGTACATCGGCGTCCGTCTGGCGACGGGGGCCCCGGACGGGGCCTGGGGGAGCGGGCCCGACATGCGGAACCTGCCGATGGACGCCCTCGGCCGCGCCCTCGGCCGGGTCCGGCCGCCCTGGCCGGTGCAGTTGGTCCTGCTCGACGCCACCGAGGATCCGGTGGCCGACTGGCTCTCCACGCGCGTGCGCCCGTTCTACATCCCGTAGGTCCGCATAAGCTGTTTCCATTTCCCGGCCGGGTCACCGGCCGGGGCACGCATCGACGACGGGCGGAAGAGGGGTTCCGGGTGAGTGCGTCAGGCACGGCCGCGGCCGGGCAGGTCGAGCACATGCTGCGCCAGGTTTCACCCGGGCGCTACGACAGCTACGAGGCGCTGCTGCACGCCCTCGCCGAGGGCCGCCTGTGGATGTTGCTCTGGCACGGGCAGCCCGGCTCCCCGGACGCCCAGTACGGCGGCATGGAGGTCGAGGGCCTGGGCTACGCGCCCTGTGTGACCTCCCCGCAGGAGCTGTCCGCCAGCGGCTGGAACCGCGCCTACGAGGTCGTCACCGGCCGCGACATCGCCCGCGCCCTCTACCCCGACCGCTGGGGCCTGTGGCTCAACCCGCACGCCCCCGGCGGCGGCCTCGGCATCCCCTGGGCCGACCTGCGCCGGGTCGCGACCGGCCTGGACCGGATGCCGGCCGGCCCGCTGCGGCTGTCGGAGCCCACGCTGGAGCTGCCGCAGTTCTACGCGCTGCTCACCCAGCACGCGCACCGCACCCCGGCCGTGCGCGCCCTGCGCCGCTGCTGGGTCCAGCCGGCCGTCGGGTCGCCGTACCTGGCCGTCGGGCTCGACCTGTACGACACGTCGCCGCCCGCCCTGGAATCCGTACGCGGCATGATGCGCCAGTCGGTCGGCGCGGTGCCCGACGGCGTCCCGGTGTGCACCGTGGCGCTCGCGGACGAGCACGACCCCGTCGCGATGTGGCTGCGCGCCCAGACGCGGCCCTTCTACGACCGCGAGGGACACGCCCCGGCGTACTGACCCGGCGCGCCGACCAGACGCACCGACCAGGCGCACCGACCAGGCGCGCCGACCGGCGTACGCAGCCGCCCGACCGGACCCTGAGACAATCCGGAGCGGAATCACCCAGGCCGTACGGAACACCCGTTCCGTACGGCCTTCCTGTTGTCCGTGAGTTGTCCGGATTTAATCGGCCTCGGGCGCCCAAAGTGCTTACAGCTAGGGCCAGTTGGGCATGATGTCCGGTTCCGTACCGAACGGACGGTGTTGCTCCGCTGAGCCGTCAGCACAGTCCGGATAACGGGAATCGGACCCTCACATCACGGTTGCGCATCCATTGGTCTGCGGGTCTGGCGGCTGATCGAGCGCCCGATGAAGACTCCCCCACCAAGAGCAGCTCAGTCCCGCTCTCCCGGTTCTTCCGCAACCGCTTTTCTCACACGCTCCACTCCGCACCAACGCCGCTGACCGCGGCGGCATGGGCCGACCACCCGTCGGCCGAGAGGGGTCCCCACCACGATGACGGCACCACTGCACGACACGAGCGCGGAAACACCCGCGCCCGTCGTCACGGCCGACGTCCCTGCCAAGGCCATCGAAGGCCGCTCACCGGGCCGAATCGCCTGGATGCGGCTGAAGCGCGACAAGGTCGCACTGACCGGCGGCATCGTCGTGATCCTGCTGATCCTGGTGGCAGTCTTCGCCCCGGCGATCGTGAGCCTGCTGGGCCACCCGCCCAACGAGTTCCACGAGGACCTGATCGACCCGGACCTGGGCACGCCGCTCGGCTCCTTCGGCGGCATCAGCTCCGACTTCCTGCTGGGCGTCGAACCCACCAACGGACGCGACGTGTTCAGCCGCATCGTCTACGGCGCCCGGATCTCCCTGACCGTGGCCTTCCTCGCCGCCTTCGTGTCGGTCGTCATCGGCAGCCTGCTCGGCGCCCTGGCCGGCTTCCTCGGCGGGTGGGTGGACGGCCTGATCAGCCGCGTGATGGACCTGCTCCTCGCCTTCCCGCAGCTGCTGTTCACGATCGCGCTGGTCTCCGTGGTCCCCGACTCGCTCTGGGGCTTCGAGGGCACCGGGGTCCGGATGGGCGTCCTGGTCCTCGTGATCGGCTTCTTCGGCTGGCCGTACATCGGCCGGATCGTCCGCGGCCAGACCATCTCGCTGCGCGAGCGCGAGTACGTCGAGGCCGCCCGCAGCCTCGGAGCCGGCCGCGGCTACATCCTGATCAAGGAACTGCTGCCGAACCTGGTCGCCCCGATCCTCGTCTACGCGACGCTGATCATCCCGACCAACATCCTGACGGAAGCGGCCCTCAGCTTCCTCGGCGCCGGCGTCAAGCCGCCGACCGCCTCCTGGGGAAAGATGCTCTCCGACGCCGTCCCCATCTACCAGGACGACCCCATGTACATGGTGGTCCCCGGTCTCACGATCTTCATCACCGTCCTGGCGTTCAACCTCTTCGGGGACGGGCTGCGTGACGCACTCGACCCCAAGGGCAGCTGAACCGCTCACCGTTTCACCCACAAATGGAGGTTGGACCAACGTGATCCGCAGAAAGCAGGCACTCGCGATCACCGCCGTGATCGCCGCCCTGTCCCTGACCGCCGCGTGCGGTGACAAGGGCGACGACGGCAAGAAGGGCGGCGAGGGATCGAGCAACGCCGCCTTCGACGCCGCCACCAAGGGCGTCGTCAACCCGTCGGACAAGAAGGGCGGCGAGCTCAAGCTCTGGTCGCCCCAGGACGTCGACTACCTCGACCCGGCGCGTGCCTACTACGGCTTCGTGTGGAACATGCAGCGCCTGTACATACGCCAGCTGCTCGCGTACGACAGCAAGCCGGGCGCGGACGGCACCAAGCTGGTCCCGGACCTCGCCGAGGCGCTGCCGGTGCTCAGCAACGACGGCAAGACGTACACCGTCAAGATCAAGGACGGCGTCAAGTTCGAGGACGGCACGCCGATCACCTCGAAGGACTTCAAGTACGGCATCGAGCGCGTCTTCGCGCAGGACGTGCTGTCCGGCGGTCCGACGTACCTGATCGACCTGCTCGACCAGGGCCAGAAGTACCCCGGCCCGTACAAGGACACCGACCCGAACAAGATGGGTCTGAAGTCGGTCGAGACGCCGGACGACAAGACGATCGTCTTCAACCTGGCGAGCGCCAACTCGGACTTCTCCTACCTGCTGGCCATGCCGTCCTCCTCGCCGGTCCCGGCGGGCAAGGACACCGGCGCCACGTACACCAACAAGCCGGTCTCCACCGGCCCGTACAAGGTGGAGAGCTTCACCGCCAGCAAGGGCGCGACCTTCGTCCGCAACGAGCACTGGGACCCGAAGACGGACACGATCCGCAAGGGCCTGCCGGACAAGGTCTCCTTCACGGTGACCACGAACCCGGACGACATGGACGCCCGTCTGCTCTCCGGTGACATCGACCTCGCCGTCGACGGCACCGGCATGCAGCAGGCCGGCAAGAACAAGGTCCTCAAGGACCCGGCGCTGAAGAAGAACGCGGACAACCCGTTCACCGGCTACATCCGCTACTTCGCCTTCCCGCAGACGGTCGCGCCGTTCGACAACATCGAGTGCCGCAAGGCCGTCATCTACGCGGCCGACCCGAAGTCGCTGCAGAACGCCCGCGGCGGCCCGACCTCCGGTGACCTCGGCGCCAACATGCTGCCGCCCGGCATCCCCGGCTCCGACAAGTCCTACGACCCGTTCGGCCTGACCAAGGGCGAGCCCCAGGTCGAGAAGGCCAAGGAGGCCCTGAAGGCCTGCGGCAAGCCGGACGGCTTCGAGACCACCATCGCGGTCCGCAACAACCGCGCCCCCGAGGTGAAGTCGGCCGAGTCGCTCCAGGCGGCCCTCGCCAAGGTCGGCATCACGGCGAAGATCGACCAGTTCGACGGCAAGCTCTCCTCCTCCACGATCGGTTCGCCCGAGAACGTGAAGAAGAAGGGCTACGGCATCATCGTCATGGGCTGGGGCGCCGACTACAACTCCGGCTCGGGCTTCCTGCAGCCGCTGGTCGACGGATCGTTCATCCTGCCGAACGGCAACAACAACTACACCGAGATCAACGACCCGGAGATCAACGGGCTCTTCGACAAGGCCGCGTCCGCCGCGACCCCCGAGGCCGCCGCTCCGTTCTACACGGACATCAACAAGAAGGTCATGGAGAAGGCCCTTTACCTGCCGATCAACTTCGACAAGGCCTTCGTCTACCACAACCCGCGGCTGACGAACGTCTACTTCAACGACTCCATGGGCAAGATCGACCTCGCCACGGTGGGCGTCGTCAAGTAACAGCAGGCAAGTGCCTTCACCGCACATGCGCTAGTCCGAAGGGCAGGTGAAGGCCGCAGGCGGCGGCTGCCGTCCCCACAAGGGACGGCGGCCGCCGGCCCCGAGCGGCCGACTGCAGTGCTCGTCTACCTCATCCGGCGACTGTTCAACGTCGTCGCCACGCTGCTGGTGGTCTCCGTGGTCACCTTCGGCATCTTCTTCGCGGTGCCCAAGATCACCGGGTCCGATCCGGCACTGATGTACGCCGGTCGCGAGACCAACGAGACCGCCCTGGCGGGCATCCGCGTGAAGATGGGCTTCGACAAGCCCATCTCCGAGCAGTACCTGATCTTCGTCAAGGGCATCGTCGCCGGGCGCGACTACAACACCGGCGTCGACTCCACCCACTGCCCGGCGCCGTGCTTCGGCTACTCGTTCAAGACCGAGACCCCGGTCTGGGACCTGATGCTCGACCGCATCCCGGTCACCCTCTCGCTCGCCCTCGGCGCCGCCGTCATCTGGGTGATCGCGGGCGTGGCCACCGGTGTCGTCTCCGCGCTGAAACGACGTACCGCCATCGACAGGACCGTGATGGTCGGCGCACTCGCCGGCGTCTCGCTCCCCATCTTCTTCACCGGCATGGTCGCCCCGGCCGTCCTGGTCTACGGACTGGGCTGGCTGGACGTGTCCAACTACCGGCCCCTGACCGAGGATCCAGGAGCCTGGCTCAACTCCATGATCCTGCCCTGGGTCACCCTCGCCTTCCTCTTCGCCGCCACTTACGCCCGCATCACCCGCGCCACGATGCTGGAGGTCCTCGGCGAGGACTACATCCGCACCGCCCGCGCCAAGGGGCTCACGGAGCGGGTGGTCATCCGCAAGCACGCCCTGCGCTCCACCCTCACCCCGCTCGTCACGATGTTCGGCCTGGACTTCGGAGGCCTGCTCGGCGGCGCGGTGCTGACCGAGACGACCTTCAGCTTCCAGGGCCTGGGCACGGCGGCGGTGGCCGCGATCGGCGCGGGCGACCTGCCCGTGATCATGGGCATCACCCTGCTGGCAGCGCTCTTCGTGGTGATGGCCAACCTGATCGTGGACATGCTGTACGCCGTCATCGACCCGCGCGTGAGGCTGACGTGACCGACAACCCCTCCTTCGTCCCCGAGCCGGCCGGTCCGGCGCCGGGCTCCGAGCCCTTCCTCTCCGTACGCGACCTCCAGGTGCACTTCCCGACCGACGACGGCCTGGTCAAGTCCGTCGACGGCCTCTCCTTCGACCTGGAGCGCGGCAGGACCCTCGGCATCGTCGGCGAGTCCGGCTCGGGCAAGTCCGTCACCTCGCTCGCCATCATGGGCCTGCACCGCACGGGCAACGCCCGCAGCCGCCCGCACATCTCCGGCGAGGTCCGGCTCGACGGCGAGGACCTGATCCGGGCCGACGCCGAGCACGTGCGCAAGCTGCGCGGCCGCAAGATGGCCATGGTCTTCCAGGACCCGCTGTCGGCCATGCACCCGTACTACACGGTCGGCCACCAGATCATCGAGGCGTACCGCACCCACCAGGACGTCGACAAGAAGAAGGCCCGCACCCGGGCGATCGAGATGCTCGACCGGGTCGGCATCCCCGAGCCGGCCAAGCGCGTCGACGCCTACCCGCACGAGTTCTCCGGCGGCATGCGCCAGCGCGCGATGATCGCCATGGCGCTCGTCAACAACCCCGAGCTGCTGATCGCGGACGAGCCGACGACCGCACTGGACGTCACCGTCCAGGCGCAGATCCTCGACCTGATCCGGGACCTGCAGAAGGAGTTCGGCTCCGCGGTCATCATGATCACGCACGACCTGGGCGTCGTGGCCGAGATGGCCGACGACATCCTCGTGATGTACGGCGGCCGGTGCGTGGAGCGCGGCTCCGCCGAGAAGGTCTTCTACGAGCCCCGCCACCCGTACACCTGGGGCCTGCTCGGCTCCATGCCGCGCATCGACCGCGACCAGACCGACCGCCTCATCCCGGTCAAGGGCGCGCCGCCCAGCCTCATCAACATCCCCAGCGGCTGTGCCTTCAACCCGCGCTGCCCCTACGCCGACGTCCCCAAGGGCGGCATCACCCGCACGCAGCGGCCCGAGCTCACGCTCGTCGACGCCGCGGAGGGCGCCGACCGGCACTGGTCCGCCTGCCACATGTCGCAGGAGGAGCGGACCCGGATCTGGACCGAAGAGATTGCGCCGAAGCTGTGACCGACATGAAGAAGACGGCTGCGGCCGTACCCGCACAGGCGGTGGACTCCCCGGAGCCGCTGCTGAAGGTCACCGGCCTGGTCAAGCACTTCCCCATCAACAAGGGGCTGCTGCGCCGACAGGTCGGTGCCGTCAAGGCCGTCGACGGCATCGACTTCGACGTCCGGCGCGGTGAGACGCTCGGCGTCGTGGGCGAGTCGGGCTGCGGCAAGTCCACGATGGGCCGCCTGATCACGCGACTGCTCGAACCGACCGGCGGCAAGGTCGAGTTCGAGGGACGCGACATCACGCACCTGGGCGTGGCGGGCATGCGGCCGCTGCGCCGCGACGTGCAGATGATCTTCCAGGACCCGTACGGCTCGCTGAACCCGCGGCACACGGTCGGCACGATCGTCAGCGCCCCGTTCAAGCTCCAGGGCGTCGAGCCCGAGGGCGGCCTGAAGGCCGAGGTCCAGCGCCTGCTCTCGCTCGTGGGCCTGAACCCGGAGCACTACAACCGCTACCCGCACGAGTTCTCCGGCGGCCAGCGCCAGCGCATCGGCATCGCCCGCGCCCTCGCCCTCAAGCCGAAGCTGGTGGTCGCGGACGAGCCGGTGTCGGCGCTGGACGTCTCCATCCAGGCCCAGGTGGTCAACCTGCTGGACGACCTCCAGGAGGAGCTCGGCCTCACGTACGTGATCATCGCCCACGACCTCTCCGTCATCCGGCACGTCTCGGACCGGATCGCGGTGATGTACCTGGGCAAGATCGTCGAGCTGACCGACCGCAAGTCGCTCTACGACTCCCCGATGCACCCGTACACCAAGGCCCTGCTGTCGGCCGTGCCGGTCCCGGACCCGCGCCGGCGCGGCGCGAAGAGCGGCCGCATCCTGCTCAAGGGCGACGTCCCCTCGCCGATCTCCCCGCCGAGCGGCTGCCGCTTCCACACGCGGTGCTGGAAGGCGACGGAGGTCTGCAAGACCCAGGAACCGCCCCTGCTGGCCCTGAAGACCGGTCACCAGGTCGCGTGCCACCACCCGGAGAACGCACCAGACCAGGCCCCGGGCGACACGGCCCTGCCGGACGCGCCCACCTCCTGACACCGGACGCCCGGGGGCTCCCCCGGCCCCGCCCGCCTTTCACGGCGCGCGGGGCGGGGCGGAGCCCCGGGCGTTTTCGCAGGTCGCGGCGCGGCACAATGGGCCGGTGTTGCAGAACCTCTTTCCGCCGGGCATCCAGCACGCGCTGGACCTCGCGGGCATCTTCGTCTTCGCCACGGCCGGCGCCCTGCTCGCCGTACGCAAGAACTTCGACGTCTTCGGCATCGCCGTCCTCGCCCTGGCCACCGCCCTCGGCGGCGGCCTCTTCCGGGACCTCGTCATCGGCGCGGTGCCGCCGGCCGCCTTCGGCGAGCTCAGCTTCTTCGTCACGCCGCTGATCGCGGCCGCGCTCGTCTTCTTCCTCCACCCCGAGGTCCAGCGGATCAACCGCGCCATCAGCGTCCTCGACGCGGCCGGCCTCAGCCTGTTCTGCGTGACCGGCACCACCAAGGCGTACGAGTACGGGCTGGGCCTGACCGCCTCGGCGGCGCTGGGCGTGGTCACGGGCGTGGGCGGCGGCGTGCTGCGCGACGTGCTGGCCAACGAGGTGCCGAGCCTGCTGCGCGACCGCGAGATGTACGCCGTACCCGCCATCGTCGGCGCCGCCCTGGTGGCCGTCTTCATCGGCCTGGACATGCTCGGCCCCGTGACCAGCGGCTTCGCCGTGGCATCCACCTTCGTCCTGCGCCTGCTGGCGATGCGCTTCCACTGGAAGGCGCCGCTGGCCTGGAACCGCCGGTCCGCGGTGGCCGAAGAACCATAGAAAAAGCTACCGCTTAGTAGCTAGCCGGTGTACGTTCCTTCCATGTCATACGCAGCGGCCCAGGCATCCATCGGCGACAGCGAATTCGACCGCGACACCACCGTCACGCCCCGCGCGGGCGAGCCGGGGGTCTACGACGCGGAGCTCTCCGCCGGCTGGACGATCATCGCCGCCGTCAACGGCGGATACCTGCTGGCCCTGGTCGGACGGGCCCTCTCCGCGGCCCTGCCGCACCCGGACCCCTTCACGGTCTCGGCGCACTACCTCAGCGCCTCCGTCCCCGGCCCCGCGGTGATCCGTACCGAGACCGTCCGCGTCGGGCGCACCCTCTCCACCGGGCAGGCCTCGCTCGTGCAGTTCGACGAGAACGGCGCCGAGGTCGAGCGCATCCGCGTGCTCGCCTCGTACGGCGACCTCTCCGCCCTGCCGGACGACGTCCGCACCACCGCCACCCCGCCGGTGATGCCGGCGTACGAGGACTGCTTCGGTACGGACGCCGGCCCGGCCCCGATCCCCGGCAGCTCGGCGATCGTGGACCGGCTGCGGCTCCGCCTGGACCCGGCCACGGCGGGCTGGGCCCTGGGCAGCCCCTCGGGCAAGGGCGAGATGCGCGCCTGGTTCGAACTGGCCGACGGCCGCGACGCCGACCCCTTCTCCCTGCTCCTCGCGGTGGACGCGCTGCCGCCCACCGCCTTCGACCTGGGCCTGATCGGCTGGGCGCCGACCGTCGAGCTGACCACCCACATCCGCCACCGCCCGGCGCCCGGCCCGCTGCGCGTGTCGATCACCACGCGGAACGTGGCCGGCGGCTTCCTGGAGGAGGACGCGGAGGTCTGGGACTCGGCGGACCGCCTGGTCGCCCAGTCCCGCCAACTGGCTCGCGCGCCGCGGAGCTGACCCACGGCCCGGGCCGCCCCGCTCGGCCGCTCGCGGCGGGCGCGCCGGCCGGCTCGCGGAGGGGGCGGGCC
>NZ_WTFF01000266.1 GCF_019400985.1 Streptomyces bambusae | reverse complement strand
GGCTCGGGCTCCGCGGCAGCGGCCGGCTCCGCCGGGGCAGCGGCAGGCTCGGCTTCGGCAGCGACCGCCTCGGCTTCGGCGACGGGCTCCGGCTCCGCGGCAGCGACCGGCTCCGCAGCGCCCGCGGTAGCGGTCGGTTCCGGGTCGGCCGGGTGGGGGGAGCGGGCCTCGGGGACCGTGGGGTCCGCCGGGGCCGGGGCCGGGTTCGAGGTCGGGGAGGGGGCCGTCAGGACCGGGGCGCGGTGGTCGCGCGGGGCCGACTGCGGCGGGACGGTCGGGTTGTCGAACGACGCCGCCACCAGCTCCGCCGCCGCGTCCAGCGGCGTGCGTTCGCCCTGGGCGGGGAGCGACGGGGACGCAGCCGTCCCGGCCGACGCCGCGGAATCCTGGACCGGCTCCGACGAGCGGCCGAACACCTTGCGCAACAAGCTCCGAATACCCATGAGCGAGGCCTTTCGCATGAGTGCGTGAGTCATTTGTCCGTGCTGTGCGGAAGATCCCTGCCCAGAGTGGACACGTAAGGTTATCGACCCCGGAGGGCGATCTTCAGGAGGGTCGGGCAGTCGTGGCGCCCACGACCGCCACTCGGGGGAACTCCCGCGCCGACGTGCTCGGTTCACCGATCGTTCATCCCGTCGCCGCCGTGCTGGCGCAACACCGCCCTACCGTCTCGGCTGGATTCGTTCCGACACGTTGTCGGCGCGTGTACTGACCCGGAGGACACCCGTGCGCAAGCTCCTGCCGCTCATCGGCAACCGTCACGGGGGCGGCCGTTCCGCCCTCACCTGCCGCTACCGCTGTGGCGACGCCTGCTTCCACGAGGTGCCGAACACCAGCGACAACGAGTACGCCGGCGATGTCATAGCCCGGACCCTCTCCCGCCGGAACGTCATGCGCGCCGCCGCCGTCGTGACCGTCGCGGGCGCCGGCGCCACCTCCGTCGTGCTCGCCGGCAACAGCACCCCGGCCAACGCCACCCCGGCCCCCGACGCCCAGGCCGCCGCCGCGGGCGCCGACGGCCTCGGTGCCCGCGGCCTGCGCTTCAAGCCGGTCGCGCCCAACACCGCCGACCAGGTCACGGTCCCCGAGGGCTACGCCCAGAACGTCGTGATCAAGTGGGGTGACCCGATCCTCAAGGGCGCGCCCGGCTTCAACCCCGACAAGCAGACGGCAGCCGCCCAGGCGGGCCAGTTCGGCTACAACAACGACTTCCTGAGCCTGCTCCCGCTCGGCGGTGACTACGAGCGCCAGCAGCTGCTCGTGGCCAACCACGAGTACACGGACGAGAACCTGATGTTCAAGGCCTACGACCCGGCCAACCCGACCCGCGAGCAGGTCGAGATCGCCTGGGCCGCGCACGGCCTGTCCGTGGTCGTCGTCCAGGAGGACCACCGCAGCGGCAAGCTGACCGCCGTGACCCGCCACCAGCTCAACCGCCGCCTGACCGCGACCAGCGAGTTCCGGATGACCGGCCCGGCCGCGGGCGGCAACCTGCTGAAGACCTCCGTCGACCCCTCCGGCACGAAGGTCCTCGGCACCCTGAACAACTGCGCCGGCGGCACCACCCCGTGGGGCACCACCCTCCACGGCGAGGAGAACTTCAACCAGTACTTCGCCAACGCCGGCAAGGTCACCGACCCGGCCGCCGCAGCCCGCCTGAAGCGCTACGGCATGACCACCGGCGAGTCCGAGCGCAAGTGGGAGCGTTTCGACAAGCGCTTCGACGTGGCCCAGGAGCCCAACGAGGCCAACCGCTTCGGCTGGGTCGTCGAGCTCGACCCGTACGACCCGAACTCCGTCCCGCGCAAGCGCACCGCCCTCGGCCGCTTCAAGCACGAGGCCGCGCAGCCGCGCCTGACCGAGGACGGCCGCCCGGTCATCTACATGGGCGACGACGAGCGCTTCGACTACTTCTACAAGTTCGTCTCCTCGAAGCGGATGAAGAAGGGCAAGTCCCGCGCGGACAAGGAGCACAACCTGACGCTCCTGGACGAGGGCACCCTCTACGTCGCCAAGCTCACGGGCGACTCCCCGGCCGACCAGATCGACGGCTCCGGCAAGTACCCCTCGGACGGCCAGTTCGACGGCACCGGCGTGTGGATCCCGCTGGCCACCGGCACCACCTCGCACGTCCCCGGTATGACCGCCGAGGAGGTCTACGTCTTCACGCGCCAGGCCGCCGACAAGGTGGGCGCGACCAAGATGGACCGTCCCGAGGACGTCGAGCCCTCGCCTCGCACCGGCCGCGTGTACGTCGCGCTGACCAACAACAGCAAGCGCGGCACCGCCGGCCAGCCGGGCGCTGACGAGGCCAACCCGCGCAACGCCAACAAGCACGGCCAGATCCTGGAGCTCGCCGAGAGCTTCGACGACCCGGCCGGCGACGCCTTCGCCTGGCGCCTGTTCCTGGTCGCCGGCGACCCGAACGACCCGGCCACCTACTTCGCCGGCTTCCCGAAGGACAAGGTCAGCCCGATCTCCTGCCCGGACAACGTGGCCTTCGACCCGCACGGCAACCTGTGGATCTCCACGGACGGCAACCAGCTCGGCTCGCACGACGGCCTGTTCGGTGTCGCCACCGCCGGACCGCAGCGCGGTGAGCTCAAGCAGTTCCTGACCGTGCCGCGCGGTGCCGAGACCTGCGGTCCGCTGATCCAGGACAAGCGCGTGCTCGTCTCCGTGCAGCACCCGGGCGAGATCGACGGCGCCTCGGTCGAGAAGCCGCAGTCGGTGTGGCCCGACGGCCCGGGCAAGATGGTCCGCCCGGCCGTGGTGAGCGTCTGGCGCAAGGACAACCGCAACATCGGTGTGTGAACCAGTCGTTGAGGCATGTTTCACGTGAAACATGCCTCAACGCCACCTCTGGCGCCGGACGTCAACCGCCCGGCGCGAGCGGCAGGCTGAGCTTCGTCACCGCACCCCCGTCCGGGGCGTTGGCGAAGCTCAGCCCGATCTTCAGCACGGCCGCCTGGCCCACCACGATGGTCAGGCCCAGCCCGTGGCCCCGCCCCCGCCCCGGATCACCGGTCCGGAAGCGCCGGGGGCCGTGCTCGATCAGTTCCGGGGGATAGCCGGGGCCGTGGTCGCGGACGACGACCTCCGGTCCGTCCACGGTCACCTCCAGCGGCGGGCGGCCGTGCCGGTGGGCGTTGACCAGCAGGTTGGTCAGGATCCGGTCCAGCCGCCGGTGGTCGGTGAGGACGGTGGCGTCGCGGACCACCGTCACCGACGCCCCCAGCCCGGTCGCGGCGGTGATCCGCCGGACCGTGGGCCCGAGGGGGACCTCGCCGAGGTCGGCCTGTTCGGTGCCGGAGTCCAGCCGGGAGATCTCCAGCAGGTCCTCGGTCAGCCGGTGCAGCGCCTGCAGCCGGTCGTTGATCATCTCCTTGGGGCGGCCCTCGGGCAGCAGCCCGGCCGCCGCCAGCGCGCCCGTCAGCGGGGTGCGCAGATCGTGCGCGACGTCCGCCGTGAACCGCTTCTCCGCCTCCAGCTGGGTCTGGAGCGAGGCCGCCATCGAGTTCAGGGCCAGCGCCACGTCCCGTACCTCGTCGGGGTAGCGGAAGGGCCCCTGGCGGCCCTCGGTGGGGAAGTCCACCCGGGCGTCCAGGTCGCCCGCGCTGATCCGGCGGGCCACGGCGGCCGTGGCCGTCAGCCGGCGGCTGATCCGGGTCGCCAGGAACACGCCGGCCAGGGCCACGAGTCCGGCCGCGAGCGCCGCCGAGGCGAGGATGGCGGCGTCCACCTCCCGCAGCCGGGTCCGGGTGCTCTCGTACGGCAGCCAGATGGCCAGGGCTTTGCCGTCGGCCGGTCCCGCGGCCCACATGACGGGTTTGCCGGCGCGTTCGCCGACCATGCTCCCGGTCTGTCCGCGCGCCACGAGGTCGCGCAGCGGCCGCGGCAGGTCGGGCGGGTCCAGGGCGCTGGCGATGTCGCCGTGGCTGGTGCCGTAGGTGTAGTGGGTGAGGGCGTGGTCGAGGGCCGTGTCCGCCTCCTTGCGGACCTCCCCGACGATCTGCCGGGCGACGACGTTGTGCACGAGGACGCCCAGGACGGCGGCGACCGCGCAGCACACGGCCGTGGTCGTCAGCGCGATCTTCCAGCGCAGGCTGCGCGAGACCCGCATACCGGGCACGTCAGGTTCCGCCGGGGGCGCAGGGCGTGGTGGAGTCCTCGGGGCCCGGGCACTCGTCGACGGTCACCGCGGTCAGCTCCATCACCCCGGCCTTCCGGTTCCACTCGTAGTCGGTGATGGCCACGAGCCGGGGGTTGGACGTGGGCTCGCGGACCGCGAGGTGCTCGGCGGCGACCTCCACGCCTTCGAGCACCCCGTGCCGGGACAGCACCTGGGCGACCGACCCGTCGGGCCGGACGGTGTAGACGCGCAGCTCGCTCTGGCGCCCGTCGATGTCGACGGCCGTGATCAGCTCGGCCTTGCCGTCCTCGGTGAGGTCGTGGAACACCGGCGGCCGCACGGGGCAGCCGGGGCCGCCGTCCGGCTCCGCCGTGCACCGCGCGAGCCGCCGGACGGCGCGCGGGTCCACCAGCCGGCCGGTGCCGCCGTCGCGCCGGGCGGCGTCGGCGACATCGGCCCGTACGACGGCCAGCGGGTCCACGTCGCGCATGCTGCCGCCGGGCTTCGCCCGCACTCCGGGGACCGTCCGGGGCTGTCCGCGGGTCTCCTCCGAGGGGGCGGGTGAGGGCCGGACGTCCCCCCACAGGGTCAGCGGGGCGTGCACCTCGCCCAGGTCGCCGCTGCTGCTCAGCCCCTCGGTGTCGGCGCACCCGGCGGCGGCCGCCAGGAGGACGGCGGCGAGGGCCCGCCGGGCCCGGGGGGGCCGGGGCTCCCGTGGGGGCGGTGGCTCCCGTGGGGGCTGTGGCTCCCGCAGCGCCGGCAGGGGCCGCAGGCCGGGGAAGAGGGGCGGCATGCTCCGATGCTCCCCCGCCCCGGCGGGGCGGGCCTGGGCAGTGGGCCGTTCGGGGGAACGGGAATGGGGGCCGTTCCGGCGCGCGGGGACGGAGCCCGGTGCGGCTCCGCGCGCGGCTGTGCGCGGGCTCCGCCGCGCGGGTCGGGCGGGCTGCGGCGGTGCCGGTTCTCCCGCCCGGCGCGGAGCCGCTCGTGCGGCAGTCCCGCGCCCCTGGCGGGGCGCACCAACGGGGCCCCGGCCTCGCGGGAGTCATGGCGGTAGCGCTCTGCGCGGAGCCGCTCGTGTGGGCAGCCCCGAGCCCCTCACGGCCCCGCCTCGCTCACGGGGTCCGGTGTCGGGGTTCCTCCACGGCCGGGGCGCAGATGGCCAGGGCCGCCACCAGTTCGTCGTGGACCGGGGCCAGGACGGAGTCCTCGGCCGGCGGGTCCGGGAGCGGCGCGGAGGCGTCGGCGGGGGTGAGGTGGCCGCGGACGTCCTCGGCCAGCCGGCGCACCCTGGCGGCGAGGTCCGCGACCTCCTGCGCCGCGGGCGGCTCGGCACCGTGGTTGACCCGCACCCGGGCGGCCGTGGTGGTGTCCACGATCCGCTCGACCGCGATCACCAGCGGGAACCAGGCGGCGGCCCGCTGCCCGGTCGGCGGCGGCTCGGTCAGCGCCCGCTGGAACTCGCTGCGTACGTCGGACAGGTCGCGGTAGATCCGCCGGCGTGCCTGGAGCCGGGCCTGGCGGGCGGCGGGCACCGCGGCGGGGGACGGGAGCGGGGCGAAGGCCCGCTCCACGTACCGGGCGGCGTCGTCCACGGTGTCGGCGAGCCGGTCGCCGATCCGGGTGTGCCAGCTCTCGGGCCACAGCAGGTAGCCGAAGACCAGCGTGATCGCGCAGCCGATCAGGCTGTCCAGCAGCCGCGGCCGGATCAGGTCGAAGCCCTGGTGGCTGAGCAGGTCCGACAGCAGCAGGATCACCGGGGTGATCGCGGCGGTCTGGAAGGCGTACCCCTTGGCCGAGAACGCCGGTACGAGCGCCGCGAGGACCGCCATCACCGGCACGTCCCACCAGCCGCGCGGCACCTCCGCCAGCACGGCGGCGGCGATCACCAGGCCGCCCGCCGTGCCCAGCGCGCGCAGCACCGCCCGGGAGAAGACCGAGCCGAAGTCGGGTTTCAGGACGAAGGTGACGGTCAGCGCCACCCAGTAGGAGCGTTCGACCTCCACCAGGGACACCAACGACTGCGCCAGCCCGATGCACAGCGCGAGCCGCAGCCCGTACCGCCAGGAGGCCCGGGACAGCGCCATGTCCCGCAGGCCCCGGCGCAGGCGCACCCGCAGGGCCGCCGGGCGGCCGAGCCGGTCGTCCACGTTGTACGGGTCGGCGTCGGGCAGGTGGACGATCTTCTGCGCGTGCCGCAGTGCCGCGTCCAGGGCCCGTTCGACCGGCGTGTGCGCGACGGGCAGGGAGAGCCCGGGAGCCCCGGTGCGGCCCTCCTCGACGGCGTCCGCCAGCTCCCGGACGGCGGCCGGGACCTCCGGCGGCAGCCGTCGCCCGCGCAGGTGTGCGGCGGGTGCCGCCTCGACCAGCGGGATGACGGCGCCCAGCTGGGCGAGCAGGCGCACGAGTGAGGGAGAGCGGTCGTGCACCCGGGCCCGCCGGCCGAGCACGAGGTCGTAGGCGTGGTTGAGGGCCTCGGTGACGGCGTGCCGGCGCTCGTCGTAGAGGGGGCCGCGGCCGGCCGCCTCCAGCAGGTCGGCCAGCGCCCGGTAGGTGTCCGCGACGGCGGCCCGCTCCGGCTGCCGGCCCCGCACCGGCCACGCCAGCAGGGTCAGTACCAGCACGAACAGTCCGCCCGCGAGGAGCAGCAGCGGGGCCGTCCACCACGGCTGCGGCATCGCCAGTCCCGCCCCGACGACGGCGTTGAGCAGGAGCAGCAGGCCGGAGGCGGAGGCGACCGTGCCGATCGACGAGATCATCCCGGAGACCAGCGCGATCAGGGTGAGCGCGCCGACGGCGACCCAGCCGTGGCCGTAGACGAGGGTGCCCAGCGCCATCCCGACGGCGCCGACCACCTGCGGGACGGCGATGTTGAGGACCCGCATCCGGTAGGCGTCGGCGGTGTCGCCGATCACCCCGGCGAGCGCACCCATGGAGGCCAGGGCGCCGTACTCGGGCTCGTCCAGGGCGAATCCCACGGCGAGCGGGGTGGCGAGGGCGACGGCCGCGCGCACCACGGCGGCCCAGGGGACCGGTTCGGGGGCCGGCCTGAGTCCTTCGAGCAGCCAGGCGGGCGGCGCCAGCGCATGGGGCCGGGCCCGCCGTGACGGTATCTGTTCGGTGCTCATTGCCGTGTCGTGCCGCTTCCGTGCCGCTTCCGTGCCGATGCCGCCGCCACTGCT
The DNA here is from genome assembly GCF_019400985.1 of Streptomyces bambusae. Classification (GTDB taxonomy): domain Bacteria; phylum Actinomycetota; class Actinomycetes; order Streptomycetales; family Streptomycetaceae; genus Streptomyces; species Streptomyces bambusae_A. The sequence goes on along the minus strand of NZ_WTFF01000266.1, from coordinate 2,888 downwards.
GCTGCGACGGCCGCTGCGAAGGCCGCTGCCACCGCTACTCGCTCGCGAATCGGTTCTTCTGGGACGTTCTCGGGATGTTGCGTACGTTCCGAGCTTATGGGGTACGGCGCAGCCTCCCCGCCAGCCAGGCCGCCAGGGCCGCGCCGAGTCCGATGACGAGCACCACCCAGGCGGTGGTGCGCAGGAACGCGGTCAGGGCGTCGTAGACCGCCTCGGCGGCCGGCCGGGAGATGTCGGCCGGCAGGTCGTCCAGGGAGATCCGGCGGCACAGGGCCACCGCCGCCCACAGCAGGACGCCGCCCAGGGCCAGGCCGAGCCCGGTCGCCATCACGGCGCGGCGCCGCCGGACGGCCACGGCGACCGCCGCGACGGCGGCGGCGACGGTGAGCAGGGGGAGCCAGATACCGGCGGTCCGGAGCATGCGGAACCCCTTCCTGAGCGCGCCCAGGTTGTCGTACTCCATGACCTCGGCGCTCACGTGGGTCTCGGGGATGCGGTCGGCGAAGGGCACCCCGTCGGCGACGAGTTCGGCCTTGACCTCGGCGACGACCGGGGCGAGGTCCACGGTGACGGCGTTGCCGTCGCCCGTGGTCAGCGCGTGGAGGAACGCGGTGTGCGCGGCGCGGTTGGCGGCGTCCCAGGCGGTCCGGTAGGCGGGTGTGCCGGCGAACGAGCGCAGCGCCTCGGCGATCAGCTCCTCCACCCCGCCCTGGAACGGCCCCACGTCGATCTGGCCCGAGATGGCGCGCGTGGCCTGGGTGACGACGACCTCCTGCACGGCCGGGTTCCGGGCGAGCGGGGCCATGGCGGCGGAGTACCGGTCGGTGTCGCCCAGCTCGCGGTCGGCCCAGTACGCGACGGCGCTCGTGGGGACCAGGAGGACCACGAGCGCGACGAGTACGGCCGACAGGAAGGTGCGCACGTCACCAGGGAAGGCCGGGGCGACGGCCCGCCGCGAACGGCGCTGCGCCGCGCGGGTGCAGGGATCCCCCGTGCGGGGTATCCCTCTTGCACCTTTCTAATCTGGATATCTAGTATCCAGGTTATGAGGATGGGTGAGGGCGTCGAATGGGCGCTGCACAGCTGCGTCAACCTGGCCTGGGCCGGGCCCGACCGGGCGGTCTCGGCGGCCCGTCTGGCGGCTTGGCACGACCTGCCGACGGCGTACCTGAACAAGCAGCTCCAGGCCCTGGCGCGGGCGGGCATCGTGACCTCCGCGCCCGGCCCCCGGGGCGGCTTCCGGCTCGCCCGGCCGCTCGCGGACATCTCGCTCATGGACGTGGTCGCCGCCGTCGAGGGTCCCGAGGAGGCCTTCCGCTGCGCGGAGATCCGACAGCAGGGCCCGGGCGGCGGACCGGCCGCGTCCTACGCCGCCGAGTGCGCCGTCGCCCAGGCCATGGGCCGGGCCGAACTGGCCTGGCGCCGCGAGCTCGCGGCCCAGAGCCTCGACGACGTACGGCAGCAGGCCGAACGCCAGGCACCGGACGCCCCGCGGCAGCTGCGCGACTGGCTCGCGTCCCGCTGACCAAGAACCGAAGACAGACCGAAGCACCGCAGACGGACCGAAGACCGAAGACCGAAGACCGAAGACCGAGGAGCTTGGACATGACCCGCACCATCACCAACCCGGCCGGCCTCCACAACCCCACCGACTACGGCTACAGCCACATCGTCTCCGCCCCCGGCGAGCAGGTGTTCATAGCCGGCCAGTACGGCTCCGACGAGCAGGGCCACGTGGTCTCCGACGACTTCGAGGCCCAGGTCGCGCAGACCTTCGCCAACCTGCGCACCGCCCTGAAGGCGGTCGGCCTCGGCCCGGAGCACGTCGTACGCATCGGCACGTACATCGTCGGCCACGACGAGGAGAAGCTGGGCGTCCTGCTGGGGCACCTGCACGCCACCTGGGGCACCGAGCTCCCGGCCCAGACCCTGATCGGCGTCGCCACCCTCGCGCTGCCCGGAATGCTCTTCGAGATGGACGCGGTCGCCGTCCGCCCGGCTCACCCGACCGAGTGATCCACTTGCCGCCCGCGCGCGGCGGGTGTGCCCTTGGTGGGTGGGGGAGACAAGGAGCCCTGCCATGGCACACGCGGCACCCACCGTCCGCCGGCGGCACCCGGCGACGAGGACACACGCGGGGCAGACGACCAGGGAGTCGCTGATCCGCGCGCTGATGCTGGGACTCGTCTACGGGGTCTACGCGGCCTTCCTGCAGCGCCAGATGGGCCCCGTCGACGCGGGCAACATCCTCTTCGGGATCCTGACCGGCGCGATCTTCGCGGCCTGCATGGTCGGGATGCACCGCGTCGCCCCGCGGCTGATGCGGGAGCTGCGCGCCACGATGTACGGCGCCTTTGCGGGCATCGCCATGGGGTACCTGTACAGCCTGACCGGCGACAGCGTGCTCCGCTCCACCGGCATCGGCCTGCTGGTCGGTGCGGGCGTCGGGGTGGTCGCCTTCTACCGCTACTACACGCACGAGCCGTAACGGCCTGCGCTCGACCGCGGACCGGCCCGGGGCACTCGCCGGGGCCGGTCCGCGGTGCGGCTGCACGCGGTGCGGTTACACGCGCTGCGGCTGCACGCGGTGCAGCTGCACGCCCTGCGGCTACTCGCCCTGCGGCGCGTGGCTGCGGCCGCCGGACTCGGCGGCCTCGGCGTGGCCGCCGTCGGCGGTCGACCGCGGCCCCGGGGCCGGCCGGGCCGGGGGGGGGATTCGGCAGAACTACGGGCGGGACAGGGGGGTTATGGCGGGGGGGGGGGGGGGTGGGGCGGGGGTAAAACCAGGGGGGGGAGAGGGGGGGGGGGGGGGGTTCCCCTACCCGGCCCGTAACAGCGGAAGGGAACACACCCAACCCCGCCGCCGGGGCACACCACCCCCCGGGGCG
>NZ_WTFF01000265.1 GCF_019400985.1 Streptomyces bambusae | reverse complement strand
GGCGCGCACATCTCAATCAGCAGCCAGGGCGCCCCGGAGAGCCGGGCGGCCACTCCTCGCGAGCCACGACTGGCAGAGAGCTATCAGCCACACCCGGCCCTCCCGGGCCGCTTAACAACTTACGGAGCGCTATGAGCACCGACGAACTGGCCTGGTTCAAGAGCAGCTACAGCGGCGGGGGCGGCGACAACTGCGTAGAAATCGCCTGGACCAAGAGCAGTTACAGCGGGGACAGCGGCGACAACTGCGTAGAAGTCGGCTGGCTCAAGAGCAGCCACAGCGGTGGGGACGGCGACAACTGCGTTGAGGTTGCCGCCCACCCGGCCGCCATCCTCGTCCGGGACTCCAAGGACATCGCCCGGCAGCCGCTCGCCCTCTCCCGTCAGGCCTGGTCCGCCTTCACCGCGTACGCGCAAGCCTGACGCGCACCACGTTCTCCGCCAGGACATCGATCTGGACGCCCGCGTCCGGATCGGTGAAGGTCTGCCCCGGCCCGTACGCCGCCAGGCCGTTCATGACGCGGACCGGGCCCTCGCCCGTCTGGATTGCGGAGTCGACCGCGTAGACGAGGACGCCCTGGCCCTCCCGCGCCTCCGCGACGTACGCCGTCGTGTCGCCCGTGCGCACCACGGCGATCTTCGTGCCGCCGGGGCGTTCCACCGGGGTCAGTGCCACCGTGCGGCGCCCCGGCGCCGCCACGCACGCGACCTGGCGGTCGCGGATCCAGCCCAGCTTCCAGGAGTGCCAGCCGAGGAACTGCGGTGCGTGTCCGGCGATGTTGCCCATCACGTCCCAGCCGCCTACGTAGCGGTGCGTCGAGCCCGAGAAGGCGTACAGGTCCGGCAGGCCGAAGGTGTGGCCCGTCTCGTGGGCGGCGACCTTCGGCCCCCAGTGCCACATGTCCTGACCGAACGTCACGGCCCACTTCAGCCGGGTGCCGTCGGCGGTCACCCCTTGCGTCTTGGGGTCGTAGAGGTAGGTCGGGGAGAAGGACACGGCTGTCGCCGCGCGGGTCGGGACCACGTAGACCATGTCGTAGCGGGAGAAGTCCGCGTACGGGTCGGCGGCCGCGACCGCGTCGCGTACGTACGCCTCGTGGGCCTCGAAGGTCAGGCCGCGCGCGAACCCGTACGAGTCGGAGCGCGCCGGCATGCGGATCCAGCGGTGCAGCGGGTCCACGGCGAGGCGGAGGCGGCCGTAGCTTGCCGAGGTCAACCAGTCGGCGGCGGGGGCGAGATGGGCGGCGTACGCGTCCGTCGTGTCGGTGGCCGGGGCGTCGGGGAAGTCGACGAACAGCGTCAGGACGCGGCGGGTGCCGGTGGACGGCTGGAACTGGACGCGGTCGGTGTCGTGGCCCTCGTCGGTCCAGCCGGTGCGGCCGGGCAGGGCGCACGCGGCGGCGGGGGCGAGGGCGTCGGCCGTGGTCGCGGCGGCGGGGGCCGGGGAGGCCAGGCAGGACAGGACGGCGGCGGCCGAGACGGTGACGGCGGCGGCGATGGTGACGCGGGGGCGGTGGGACGGGGCGGGCACGGACATGTCAGGGAACTCCCGTTGCGGAGAGAAGCAGGAAGGGTTACGCGCGGCCCGTGGCCAGGTCCATCAGGCGGGACAGGACGCGGCCGCCGGAGGCGGTGACGCCGTCGTGCTCCCACTCGTTGGTGACCCATACCCGGGTGGCGCCGGTCCGGCGCGCCGTGTCCAGGGAGAGGCCGGCGTCGACGTACATGTCGTCGTGGTAGACGGCCGCGGCGAGCGGGACGTCGTTGGAGGCGAGGCGGTCGGGGTCGTAGAGCGGGGGCCAGTCGGTGCGGTGGGCCAGGAGGTCGGCGGCCTCCGCGAAGGGGCGCAGGCCCGCGATCTCCCGGAACATCCAGGGGTGGATCATCTCCCCGGTGAGCAGGAGGGGATCGGCGTCGGGCGCGAACTCGGGGAAGCGGGGCTGGGCCCGGGCGGCCGCCCAGGCGGTGGGGCTGCCGTCGCCCTGGCCGCCGTAGATCGTCTCCTGCATGACGGCGAAGAGGGGGTTGTCGGTGAACCCGGTCAGTGCCCCGACCTGCTGGCGGAAGGTGTCGGTCAGCTCGCCGTCGTCGCCGAGGGCTTCGTCCAGCAGCCAGTGGAGCCGCTCGAACCCGTCGCCCATGCCGAGGACCAGGCCGAGGCTGCGCAGGCGGCGGGCGGTGAGGCGGTCGCCGTCGGGCAGAGCGGTGTCGGTGTCGCCGGTGGCGAGGTGGTCGGCGATCGCGCGCAGGCGCGGGGCGTCGTCCGGGTAGCGGGCGTAGAAGTCGAGCACCCGGTCGCGGACGCGGGGGTAGGTGCGGGCGTAGACGTCGTCGGCGGTGGCGGTGAGGCCGGGCAGTCCGCCGGTGACGTAGCAGGCGCGCAGGCCCTCGGGGGCCCGGGAGAGGTACGTGAGGGTGATGAACCCGCCGTAGCTCTGGCCGAGCGTCTCCCAGGGGGTGTCGTCGCCGCACAGCCGGCGGCGGATCAGTTCGGCGTCGGCCACGATCGCGTCGGCGCGGAAGTGGGAGAGGTACGCCGCGAGGCGCGCAGGCGAGTCGAAGCGGGCGGCGGAGCGGGCGGTGACCGGGGTGGAGCGGCCGGTGCCGCGCTGGTCGAGGAGCAGGACACGGTGGGTCTCCAGCGCGCGGGGCAGCCAGCCGGGTGAACCGGCCGACGGGCGGGGCGCTTTGCCGCCCGGTCCGCCTTGGAGGTAGAGCAGCCAGGGCAGTTGTTCGCCGGTCCGGGCCGGGTCGGCGACCTCGCGGGCGAAGACCTCGATGGTCGGGCCGTCGCCGGGTGCGTGGTGGTCGAGGGGGACGCGGAACACGTGGTCGACGGTGGCGTACGCGGGGTTCATGGGTGCCTTTCCGATGGCCGGAGGGCCGAGGGGGCGCTGGGGCGCGGGGGCGCGCCGGGGAGGTGCCGGGGGGGCGCGCTGGGGGGGTGCGGGCTGCGCGGGGCGCGGGGCCTGGGGCGCGATCAGCATGGGTCGGCGGCCGCCGGTCCGGGGAGCTCCTGCCTGGGCATAACGCGGTGTTGGGGGGTGGCGACGGGTGCTGGGGATCTTGTCAGTGCAATGTCACATAACTAGGGTGCGGGCCACGCTCCCACTCCCCGGAGGACCCCATGGCCCGACGTACCCGACGTACGCCACACACTGGACGCACCCGCCACGCCCGCCCCAGCCTTCGCGCCCGCGCCACCGCGCAGGCAGCAGCAGCACTGGCCCTCGCCCTTGCCGCCGCCGGCTGTTCCGGCGGCGGCGGCAAGGCCGACGGCAGCGGCAGCGGCGGCGCCGACGGGAGGCCGAACCCCGCCACCGCCAACGTCGGCACGGTGATAGGCGGGACCCCGCAGCGCGGCGGCACCCTGACGGTGCTGTCCAACCAGGACTTCACCCACCTCGACCCCGCCCGCAACTGGGTCGTCGGCGACATGGACTTCGCCACCCGCCTCCTCTACCGCACCCTCGTGACCTACAAGTCCGCCCCCGGCGCCGCCGGCGGCGAGCTCGTGCCCGACCTCGCCGAGGACCTCGGCACGCCCTCGGACGGGGCCCGGACCTGGACGTTCAAGCTCAAGCCGGGGCTGACGTACGAGGACGGCTCGCCGATCACCGCCCAGGACGTCAAGTACAACGTGGAGCGGTCCTTCTCCCCCGACCTGCCCGGCGGCCCCGACTACCCGGCCCGCTACCTCGCCGGCGCCGAGGGCTACCGCGGCCCGGCCGGCGGCCAGGGGCTGGACTCGATCAGGACGCCCGACGACCGCACCATCGTCTTCGTGCTGCGCAAGCCGTTCGCCGAGTTCCCGTACGCGACGGTGCTGCCGACCTTCGCGCCGGTCCCCAAGGCTCAGGACAAGGGCCCGCAGTACGACAGCCGCCCGTTCTCCTCGGGCCCGTACAAGATCGAGACGTACGACCGCGACAAGCAGCTGGTGCTGGTCCGCAACCCGCACTGGGACCCGCGTACGGACCAGGTCCGCAAGGCCTACCCGGACAAGGTGGTCGTCACCATGGGCCTGCGGGCCAACCAGGTCGACGACCGGCTCGTGGCGAGCTCGGGCGCGGACGCCTCGGCCGTGTCCTGGGGGAAGCTGCGGCCCGAGAGCACCCCCAAGGTGCTCACCAGACCCGAGGTGAAGGCGCGGCTGCTCGCCGAGTCCTCCAACTGCACGGACATGGTGCAGATGCACACCGGGCGCGCCCCGTTCGACGACGTCAGGGTCCGGCGGGCCGTCCAGTACGCGCTCGACCGCGAGGCCATGCTCACCGCGGCCGGCGGACCGGCCCTCGGGGACGTCGCCACGGCGCTGATGCCCGGCCCGCTGTTCGACGGCGGCAAGCAGCCCGACACCCTGGGCATCCCGGCCACGGGCGACGTCGCGAAGGCCAAGGAGCTGCTGCGGGAGGCCGGGAAGCCGGACGGTTTCACCACGACCATCACGGTCCCGAACGGGGACAAGGGCGTGGCGGAGGCGGTGCAGCAGTCGCTCGGCCGCGCCGGGATCAAGGTGACCATCGACACGGTGGACCCGTCCGCCTTCTACGACACGATCGGCGACACCGGCAGCCGCAGCGACCTCGTCTACACCGGCTGGTGCCCGGACTACCCCTCGGGTTCCACCTTCCTGCCCTTCATGTTCGACGGCCGCTACATCAAGGAGAAGGGCAACTCCGGCAACCACTCGCTCTTCCGGGACCGGGCCACCATGGACCGCATGGACGAGATCGCCGCGATGACGGACGCCCGCGCGGCGAACACGGCCTGGCAGGAGCTGGACGGGCGCATCCTCGCCCAGGCCCCGGTGATGCCGGCGGTCATCGAGCGCATGCCGCTGCTGGTCGGCACCAACATCGCGGGCGCCTTCGGGCACACCTCCTTCGGCGGGCAGATCGACTACGCGACGGTGGGCCTGAAGGAGCCCTCGAATTCGCCGGGGGGCGGGGGCGGGTCCTGAGGACCGGCGGCCATGGATCTGGAGGTACGGCACCTGCGCGTGGTGTGCGCGATCGCCGACGCCGGAAGCCTCACCCGCGCCGCCGCCGCGCTGGGCCTGACCCAGCCGGGGCTCAGCGCCCAACTGCGGCGCATCGAGGCCATGCTGGGCGGGGTCCTCTTCGAGCGGCAGCCGGCCGGCACGGTCCCCACCCACTTCGGGGAGCTGGTGCTGGGGCGGGCCCGCGCCGTCCTGCCGGGGATCGACGGGCTGCTCGCGGACACCGCCCGCGCGGCGCGCCGTGAGCGGGCCCCGGACCAGGTGCGGATCGGCTCGGTCGGCGCCCCGCTGCTCGGACACCTCCTCCTCGCGGTGAAGGCGCTGCTGCCGGGCGCGGACCTCACCTCGCGCTGCGCCTACTCCCCCGTGGCCCTGCTCGACGACCTCGCGGCGGGCCGGCTGGAGGCGGCCGTGCTCGGCGACCACCCGGGCGAGGAGCTGCCCCCGCGCCCGGGCGTACGGTTCCACCCGCTCGTCACCGAGCCGGTCTTCGCCCTGCTGCCGGCCGGGCACCCGCTCGCCCGGCGGGAGGAGGTCGCCCTGGCCGACCTGCTGGACGAGGACTGGGCGGTGCCCCGGCCCGACGGGGACCGTACGCCGGAGTACTGGTCCTCGGTCTGCGCCCTGACCGGCCGCCGCCCGCACACCCCGTACGAGGCGGACGGCCGCCAGCTGATCGAGCTCGTCCGCGCCGGGCTGGCGGTCAGCCTCTGCCAGGCCACGTTCATCGAGGTCCCCGGCATCGCGGTCCGGCCTCTGGTGGGCGACCCCCTGTGGTACCGCCATGTGCTGGCCTGGCGCCACGACAGCCCCTTGGCCCCGGTGGCCCCGGCCCTCCTCCACCACGTCGCCACCGGCTACCGCGAGACGGCTGCGGCGGGGCGGGCGTACGCGGCCTGGCAGCGGTCGTCGGCCAGGGCGAGGTGGCCGCGGTCACCCGAGAGGTCCTCCGCGAAGCCGAACCGGACCGGGCGCGCCGACCCCACGTCCACGCGGGCTGAGGCGGGCTGACGCGGCGTCCAGGCGGTCTGACTCGGCGGACGACGCGGCGTCGTCGCGCACTGCCTCACGCAGCGGTGGCGGTGAGCGCGGCGGCGCCGAAGGAGACGTCGAACCGGTCGCACCAGATGGTGACGCTGCTGTACTCGGACAGTTTCACGTCCGCCGGGATCTCGTAGTTCTGGTCGCCCTTGTTGCCCTTGAGCTTGCCCAGGCTGACGTACTTGCCGTCGTCGAACACGCGCCAGCCGGCCGTGCCCTCCTTCACCGGGGCATCGGTCAGCCAGACCCGCAGGTCCGGCCCGTTGCTGGTGTCCAGCCCCTCCAGCCGGAGGGTGTGCGAACCATCCGCCAGCCGCACGATCTTCGCCGTCCCGGTGGTGGTGTGCTCGTGGCTGATCAGGCGTCCCTGCGCAATCGTCTTCGGCTCGGCGGCCGGGGGCGTGGCCCCCTTCGGCCCCGACGCGGCCGGAGCGGGGACCGACGCACTCGCCGCAGCACTCGGCAGCGCCTCACTGACCGTCTGGTCCTGCCACAGCTTCCACGGCTGGAACCAGTACAGCCCCACGGCGAGCAACACCGCGCCCAGCACCGCCCCACCGATCACCAACGGCCTACGCCGCCCACCCGCACGCCCCACGACCCGCTCCTCGTTCTCGTCCTGGAACGATTCAACGCCACCACACCCCCCGGGACCACGTCTCCCCGGATGACGAAAGTCTTACGGACCTGACGAGTGGACGGAGCCACCACGCCCGAGCTCCGTCCACTCAGGAGTACCCGGACGCCGGCCCGAGGTCTGACAGCAGCGTCTCCAGGACCGCCTCCTCCTCGATGCGGACTGCGTGTTCCGCGAGGGCGGATGCCAGGTCCGGGTCCCACGGGGACAGCGCCGGCTTGCCCGTCAGCGGCGGAGGAACAGCATCGGCAGCGGCTACCGCCGCGCGGTAGTCGTCGGCGGTGTAGCGCCAAGGTCGCCACGGGATGTGCTGGAGCAGCGTCGTCGCGATGCGCAGGCCGCCCCAGTCGAAGTCGCCGTGGTAGCGGAAGGACGCTCCGAGTCCGCGGAGATGGGCGAGGAGGGTGAGGGCGGCGGCCGACGGCTGGCCCTGGAGGCAGACCAAGGGGGAGGACCCCGCGCCGTGGGTGTCGGCCGCGGCCGAGAGGACCGCGGGGTTCTCGCAGATGTGGATCAGCGGGGGCGCGGTCTGCGGCGGGTGGTGGGCGAGTTGGCGGAGGGTGAGGACGGACGGCTCGCCCGAGTCGGCCATCCAGTCCAGGGCGGGGGTGCCGCGGAGGTTCAGGGTGAGGACCGTGGAGGAGACGTCGTCGCGGAGCAGGCCGGCCGAGGCCCAGGCGGCCCGTCGCCAGGCGGCGCCCGTACCGTCCGGATGGCCGGTGAGGGCGCGGACGCCGGAGAGGGCGATGGCAGCCAGAGGGGTGCCGTCGTCCAGTGCGTGGGAGCTGCCCAGGGTGTCCGCGGCGAACACGGCCAGGGAGCGGGCCGGCTCGGCGGGCAGTTCCCGCAGCACGCGCGCCGCCCGGTCGAGCAGCGTGCGAGCGGCCGCGGGGGTGCCTGCGAGGCGTCGTACGAGGCCGGTCTCGCGCACCCGGGCCGCCCAGTCCGCGAGGAGCGGTTCGTCCTGGGCGAGGAGGGTGAGGGGGGCGTAGGCCTCGGTCCAGGCCTGTTCCTCGGTCCGGCGGGCCTCCTTGAGAGGGACGACCGGACCGGTGAGCGCGGACACCGCCGCCGGCAGGCCCTCGGGGCTGATGCCCGACCGGCGCAGTACGGCGTCCACGGCGTCGAGCCGTACGGTCAGCGACCCGCCGCCGCCCGGCGCACGGCCCAACAGGCGCTCCGCCGCGAGCCGTTGGGCGGGGGTGGGGGCGGCCAAGGAGACGGTGCCGGTGGTCAGGGGCTGTCCTCGTTCCAGCCGGCGGCGCAGGCGGTCGACCAGCCAGGCCAGGTCCGCCGCGCCGAGGAGCCGGTGCAGGCGGGCCTCGTCGACCGCCGGCCGGCTCACGCCCACAGCGCCTCCGGCTCCGGCTCCGGCTCGGCCGGACGCACCGGGTCCGGGTGGCGGGTGCGGGCCGTGCCGTCCCATTCCCAGCGGGTGACCAGGACGGCGGCCACCTCGTCGACGCGGGAGAGCTGGGCGATCGCGATGCCGGGGACCTGCGGGTAGCAGGCCCACTCCCGCTCGCTGGTCATGACCACGTCCAAGTCGAAGGCGTGGAGGAGGCCGAGGCATTTGGCGCGCGAGTCGTCGTCGACCCCCGCGAACGCCTCGTCGAGGGTCACGAGCCGGGGTGCGTACGGGCTGCCCGCGCTCGCGTAGTGCGAGGAGGCGGCGGCGAACAGTGGTACGGAGACGGCCAGCACGCGTTCGCCGCCGGAAGCCGGTCCCGTGGCCGGCACCCAGCGGCCGTGCTGCAGCCGCTCGACCCCGAACTCGTGCCAGGAGCGGTAGTCGAGGGCGGCGGTGAGGTGTTCCAGCCAGCTGCCGGCCACGTCCTCGGTCTGCTGGCGGGCGATCTGCGCCTGCAGGAACTCCCCGACCGCTGTCCGGTCCTCCGGGGTCCAGGCGTCGGCGGTCTGCAGCAGCCGGCCACGGGCCTGGGCCAGTCCCGCCGGGGCCTTGCGGGAGGCCCGCCACACCAGCCGCAGGGTCATCCCGGTGGAGGTCGGGCGTTCCTCCAGCTCGGCGTTCATGGCCAGGACCTTGCGCTCGGCAGCCCCGATGAGTTCCTGGAGCGTGCCCGCGACCTCGGTGATGAGGTGGGTTTCGAGGATCTCGCGTTCGTGCGCGGACAGGATGCGGGTGAGCTCCCCCACCTCCACCCTGAGGGCCTCGACGAGTTCGGGTACGGCGCGCTCGCGCCCCTGGTAGACGATGTCGACGACCATCCCCTCCTCCACCATGCGGGCCGACGCGGTGTGGCCGTGCCGGGAGAGCGCGTCCTGGAGGGTCTTGAGCTCCTCGCTCAGCCGCCGCTGCACGCGCTCCCACGCGCCGTCCGAGTCGTCGGTCGCGGCCAGCTCCGCTTCGAGGGAGCGGGCGAGGGCGATCGCCGGGGTCGCCGCCCACGGCTCCTCCCCCACCGCGGGTACGGCCAGGTCGGGGAGAGCCACCGTGATCAGCCCGGTGGCCGTGAACCGCTGGAGTGCGGCGACGGCTTCGGCGCGGGCGGCGGCAGCGACGGTGATGTCCTTCTCCAGCTGTTCGATCCGGCCTTCGGCCCGGCTGGCCCGCCGGTCCGCCTCCGTGTGCCGGTCCTGGACCAGCCGCTGGTCGGCCGCGCACCGGCGCAAGGCCTGCGCGGTGTCGGCGAGCCGCCGCTCCAGCTCGGCCACGGCCGCGCCCACCGTCGAGCGCAGTGTCGCGAGCCGCTCGTCGTCGGCTGCCGCCTGCCGGGCCGCGTCCTGCGCCCGCAGGCCGAGTTCGGCGGTGCGCTCCGCCGCCCGTCCGGCCTCCTCGCGTTCCTCCCCCGCCTGACGGGATGCCTCCGTACGCTCGCGCAGCGCGGGCCAGAGCTCGGCCAGGACCACGGCGAGCTCCCCGAGGGCCTGTCGTACGGCGGCCAGCCCGGGCCGGTCGGCGGGCAGGCCCAGATCGGCTGCGGTCTCGTGGAGTTCGGCGGTGGCCCGCTCGGCCCGCTCGCCGGCGGCCAGTACCTCGGCGGCTCGTGCCTCACGGCGAAGCCTGACCCGACGTACGGTGTCGGCGGCAGCGACGGCGCCGGCGTGCGCCCGGGTCAGGGACGCCTCGTCCGGTACGGCGGCCAGCTCCGTGTCGAGTGCGAGGCGGCGCGCTGCCAGAACCCGCACCTGCTCGGCGACGGCAGCCGACTGCTCCTGGAGCCCGGAGAGTTCGATGCGCAGGGCGTTGATGCGGATGCGCCGCGCGGCCTCCCGGGCACCCTCTCCGATGAATTCGGCGGCGGGCTTGGCCCACCGGCCCGTGAGGGCACCGACCCGGTAGCGGCCGTCGGGCGCGGCCCAGGTGTCCGCTGCCGGGTCCGCTGTCGGGTCCGCTGTCGGGTCCCCGACGGGCCCACTGGCGGGCGCCCCGAGGCCGATCGCCCCGAGCAGCCGGGCCACCGTCTCCTCCCCTACGGACGCCGCCCGGGCATCGCCGCGGTCGACGGCCGGGCACAGCACGTCGGCGAGCGACGGACCGCCGGCCGGGCCGCCGGCCG
>NZ_WTFF01000264.1 GCF_019400985.1 Streptomyces bambusae | reverse complement strand
GCCTGCTCCGGCGCCGCCGACGGGGCCGCCGTGGCCCCCGCGGCCGCCCCGGCCGTCCCGGTGGACGACGCGGCGCCCGGCGTGGACGGGGAGCCCGCGGACTCCCGCGGCCCCGCCAAGGACGCCCGGGTCGGCGAACCCGTACGGGTGCACGGCCGCCAGGTGGGACGGCACCTGCAGGCCGTGCTCACCGCGTACGTCGACCCGGCCGTGAGCCTCGACAAGGACTACGCCCCGCCCGCGGGCAAGCGCTGGGTCGGGGCCGGCATGTCCTTCGTCAACGTGGGCGGTGCGACGTACGGGGAACTCGGGCGCATGTGGGCGCTCGACAGCGCGGGGCAGCGCTATCCCTCGGTGGCCACCGGCGAACTCACCACCGGCAAACCACTCGTCTTCGATTCCCTGTCGGTCGGCGACCGGGCCGAAGGCTGGGTGGTGTTCGAAATCCCGGAAAACGCGCGCATCGTACGGCTCCAGTACCAGGACGCGAACACGCAGGCGAATTCCGGAGAGGGTTTCTGGGCGGTCTAGCCCGGCCGGGTGAAGGGGTGCGAAAGGCTGAAGTGAAAGACGACTAGGGTGCGGCGCATGACTTCGACTCATGCCGAAATCGACCGGTCGCAGCTGGGTACCCTTTCGGTGCTCGCCTGGATCGGCGACCCCGACGACGGCCACGACATCCCGTACCTCCTCGCCTACACCCTCGGCGACGGCCCGGCGGGCCCGGCGGCCGGTGAGACGGCCGCCCGCGGGCTGCTGGAGGAGATCGGCCTGCCCATCGGCGACGTGGTCCTCGACGGCACCCGTAACCCGCACGCCTTCCCGGTGAAGGTCCTGGTCGAGGCGGACCAGGTCGCCCTGACCATGCCCGGGCTCAACGCCACTTGCACGGCTCCCCCGGAGTGGGTGGCCGCGGCCGCCGACAGCGAGCAGGTGTACTTCCTGTTCGCCACCCGCCCCTGGCCCGAGGCCGTGCCGGGCCGGCCGGTGACCGCCGAGACCCTGCAGAAGTTCGCGGGCGACGAAGAGGTGCTCACCAGCAGCGCGCACTGCGTGCTCCAGGTGCAGCGGCTGAAGAAGTAACGGCTGCAGAAGCAGGTCCGTCCGGCCGAGCTGCCGGCCGCCGGGCTCCCAGCCCGCCCGGTGGCCGGCCCGCCGCCCTACCGCTCCACCGCCTTGCCCTCCACCGCCCTGCCCTGCTCGGAGCCGCCTTCCTCGGAGCCGCCCTCCTCGAACGCGAACCGCAGCGACCGCACCCGGTTGTCGAAGTTCGACCCCGCCAGGTCCGGCAGGCCCACCGCGCGCAGGTCGCGCGGCCGGGTCAGCAGCTCGCGGAACAGGGCCTTCATCTCCACCCGGGCCAGGTGCGCGCCCAGGCAGAAATGCGGTCCGCCGCCGCCGAAGCCCAGGTGGGGGTTGGGGGAGCGGGTGATGTCGAAGGCGTCCGGGTCGGGGAAGACCGCCTCGTCGCGGTTGGCCGACGCGTAGTACAGCACCACCTTCTCGCCGGGGGTGAAGGTCCGGCCGCCCAGGGTGTGCTCGGCGCGCACCGTCCGGCGGAACTGGATGATCGGCGTGGAGTGCCGGATCATCTCGTCCACCGCGCCGTCCGCGTACGCCTCGAAGTCCGAGCGCAGCAGCTCCCGTTGCTCCGGGTGGTCGGTCAGCAGCGTCAGGCCGTGCGTGATGGCGTTGCGCGTGGTCTCCACCCCCGCCACCATCAGCAGCGAGAAGAACGCCCCCAACTGCCGGGCCCCCAGCGCCTGCCCGTCGACGTTCGCGGTGACCAGGGCGGAGATCAGGTCGTCCGAGGGGTTCCTGCGCCGCTCGCGGCCGATGCCCGCCACCATCCGCTGCATCCGGGCCAGCGCCCGCAGGCCCCGGCCGGGGACGCGCAGCCGGGCGGCGAGCCCGCGCTCTACGCCGATGTTCTCGGAGGCGTGGTTGACCCGGTCGGCGATCTCGGGCCGGAAGCGCTCCGGGATGCCCATCATGTTGCAGATGACCTCCAGCGGCAGCCGGGAGGCGACGGCGGCGACGAACTCGTCCGGCCGCCGCTCCAGCATGTCGTCCACGATCCGCGCCGCCACCGCGTGGATGTCGGCCTCCGCGGCGGCCAGCAGCCGGGGCGTGAACGCCCGCTGGACGATCTTGCGCAGCTGGGCGTGGTCGGCACCGTCCAGGTTCACCATCGAGTCCCCGAACAGCGCCCGCACCCAGCGGGCCGGCTCCGGCGTGGTGACCCCGGGCGCGCTCGCGAACACCTTCGGGAGCCGGCTCGCCTCCTGCACGTCGGCGTGGCGCACCAGCGCCCAGTGGCCGCGCCCGCGCCCTTCGTCGACGTACACGGGCGCATCCAGGGCGCGCAGGCCGGCGAAGGCCGCCAGCCGGGCCGCAGGCGGCTGCCGCCAGAACGCCGGGTCGGCAAGGCCGGGTTCACCGGCACCGGGGCCGGACTGGGCCGGGATCGTCATGAACGCACCTCTTCCTGTCGCTTCACGCCCTCAGAACGCGTCCGGTGCACCAAGGTCACGCCCGTCGCCACCGCCGCCGCGGCCACCAGCCCGGCCCACAGCACCGCGTACGTCCCGGTCCAGGCGCACGCCAGGATCGCCGCCGCCGCGGTGGGCAGCACCGCCTGCTGGGCCGGGCCCCGCTTGAAGTGGCGGGAGTGCAGCAGCCAGACGAAGGCCAGGAAGGTGGCGGCGGGCACGCTGACGGACAGGTTCGCCGACAGCGTGGAGATATGGGCCTTGCCGACCGCGTGTTCGACGACCACCTCGATCCCGGCGCCGATGGCCGCCGCCGCGGCGAAGATCACGTAGTGTCCGTAGCCCCAGGGGATCGCCTCGCGGTTGCTGCCGAGGCGGTCGTGCGCGGGCACGGCGAAGTAGATCCACCAGGCCGCGAAGACCAGCAGCAGCCCGCCCGCGGCGATCGGCAGCAGGACGTCCAGCGCCTCGTGCTCGTCGATCGCCGACTGCACGGCGACGGTGCTCGCCGCGATGGTCTCGCCGAGGACGATGACGGTGAACAGGCCGTACCGCTCGGCGATGTGGTGCGGGTGCCAGTTCGTCTGGTGGCGGCGCTCGGCGACCACCGGCACCAGCAGCTCGGCCGCCACCAGCACCAGGAACAGCCACCGGCGGCTGCCCTCCGGCGCCCAGAGCAGCGCCACCCAGCCGGCCTGGCACAGCACCAGCCCGGCCGCGTAGGTGAGTGCGCAGCGGCGGGCCGCGCCCGTCTCCCCGGCGGCCGCCCGCAGCCACTGCGCGGTCAGCGCGAGCCGCATCACCACGTAGCCGATGACGGCGACGGTCCAGTCGTTGTCGTTGAAGGCGCGCGGGATACCGGCCGAGTAGACGAGCACGCCGGCGATCTGCACCAGGGTCGCCACCCGGTACGGCACGTCGTCGATGTCGTACGCGGAGGCGAACCAGGTGAAGTTCATCCAGGCCCACCACAGACCGAAGAACACGAACAGGTAGCCCGTGATCCCCGCGCCGACGTGGCCCTCGGCGAGCGCGTGCACCAGCTGCCGTCCCGCCTGGGCCACGGCCACCACGAAACAGAGGTCGAAGAACAGCTCCAGCGGTGTCGCGGTGCGATGCGCCTCGTCGCGACTCCGCGCCGTCATCGGTGCGTATGCCATCTCCCCAGGACACCAGTGCGAGGCGGCCGCCGCGGCGAGGCGCGCGGCCTACGCGGCCCGCGTGCCCCGTGCGGACTCCCGTAACGGGCTGAAATGGGACGTACCACCTAGCGTGGTGCCGTGTCCGAGCCCACAGAAGTCCTCGAGCCCGACCTGGCCCCGCAGCAGCCGCCCGGGCCGCCGGCGAAGCGCTCCGTGACGGCCCGGGCCACGCTGGCGGGCGCCGCCGTCTCCCTGCTGCTGATCGTCGCGATCGTGCTGGGCAGCCGCCTGCTGCGCGACTTCGACTCCGCGCTGCTGCCGTACGCCGTGGCGACCGTCTTCCTCGCCTTCGGCGTCGCCTACCGCTACACCGTCTGGGTCTCCGCGCCCGGCGCCCGGCGGCTGTTCCGGCGCGGCATCGGCAGCCTCTTCTCCGCGGCCAACTTCCGCAAGGCGCCCACCGCCCTGCCGCGGATGGCCGCGACCTACCTCGGCCTCCAGAAGTTCCTCGGCGCCCGCTCGCACGCCCGCTGGGCCGCCCACCAGCTGATCTTCTGGGGCTGCCTGCTGGCCGCCGCCATCACCTTCCCGCTGACCTGGGGCTGGTTCACCTTCACCTCGTCGACCGGCTCCGGACCCGGCTACGAGATGCGGATCTGGGGCTACAAGGTGCTCGGCTTCGACTCGCTGGACCTCGCCGGCTGGCTGATGTTCCACGGCCTCGACATCGCCGCCGTGCTCGTCATCCCCGGCGCCTCGTACTTCCTGTGGCGGCGGATGAAGGACCGCGGCGCCATCACCGGCCAGCGCTTCGCCTACGACCTGCTGCCGCTGATCTGTCTGATCGTCATCTCGGTGACGGGACTGCTGCTGACCTTCTCGTCGATCTTCCTGCACGGCGGGGGCTACGAGTTCCTGGCGATCCTGCACATGGTCTCGGTGGTCCTCACCTTGATCTACCTGCCGTTCGGGAAGTTCTTCCACATCGTCCAGCGGCCGGCGGCCGTCGGGATGCAGCTGTTCAAGTACACCGCCCGCCAGGACGAGCAGGTCTTCGCCTGCAAGCGCTGCGGCGAGCCCGTCGACACCGGTCCGTACGTGGAGAACCTGCGCGGCACCATGCGCGACCTGAAGCTCGGCTTCGACTCCTTCGTCGAGTACTGCCCCCGCTGCAAACGCGTGCTGCGGGGCAACGCCTACCTGACCCAGGTCAAGAAGGGCTTCCGGTGACCTCCCCGCTGCCGCTCGACCCCCCGCTGCCGCTGGACCCCTCCATCGCCCCGCCCGGCACCCGCGACTTCCGCGACGCCGGCGGCATCCCGGCCGACCGCTGGCGCGCCGACCAGAACGGCGAGACCCTCGTGCCCACCCACTGCTGCTTCTGCGGGGTGCAGTGCGGGATGTACCTGCGGGTGGACCGCGCCGGCAAGGTCTTCGGGGTGGAGCCGCGCAACCACGACATCAACCGGATGCGGCTGTGCCCCAAAGGCATCAACGCCTACCAGCAGGTCAACCACCCCGACCGGCTCACCGCCCCGCTGATGCGCCGCTCGCGCGACGAGGAGTTCGCCGAGGTGTCCTGGGACGAGGCGCTGGACTTCACCGTCTCCGAGATCCGGCGCATCCAGGGCGACCACGGCAACGACGCCTTCGGGGTGCTCGGCGGCGCCAGCCTGTTCACCGAGAAGACCTACCTGGTGGGCAAGTTCGCCCGGGTCGCACTGCGCACCCGGCACGTCGACTACAACGGCCGGCTGTGCATGGTCAGCGCCGCCGGCGCCAACAAGCTGTCCTTCGGCATCGACCGGGCCGCCAACCCGTTCTCCGACATTCTC
Organism: Streptomyces bambusae; assembly: GCF_019400985.1. GTDB lineage: Bacteria > Actinomycetota > Actinomycetes > Streptomycetales > Streptomycetaceae > Streptomyces > Streptomyces bambusae_A. The sequence goes on along the minus strand of NZ_WTFF01000264.1, from coordinate 4,731 downwards.
CTCACCGACTGCCTGCTGATCGCGGGCTCCAACGTGGGGGAGTGCTTCCCGGTGATGACCCAGTACCTCTGGGGCGCCCGGGACCGCGGCGCGTCCCTGATCGTGGTCGATCCGCGGGAGACCGCCATCGCCCGCACCGCCGACGTGCACGTCGCCCTCAAACCGGGCACCGACTCGGCCTTCTTCAACGCCGTCCTGCACGTGGTGGTCGCGGAGGGGCTGGCCGACGAGGCCTACCTGGCCGCGCACACCACCGGCTGGGACGAGGTCGAGAAGGCCGTACGGGCCTACCCGCCGTCCCGGGCCGCGGCCGTCTGCGGGGTGCCCGAGGAGCAGATCGTCCAGGTGGCCCGGATGTTCGCCGGGGCGGACAAGGCCATGGCGATGCACGCCCGCGGCATCGAACACCACTCCCAGGGCGTCGAGAACTGCCTGTCGGTCATCAACCTCTGCGTGGCCACCGGCAACCTCGGCCGCCCCGGCGCCGGCTACGGCACCCTCACCGGCCAGGGCAACGGGCAGGGCGGCCGCGAGCACGGCCAGAAGTCCGACCTGCTGCCCGGCGGCCGCTCCATCACCGACGACGAGCACCGCCGCCAGATCTGCCGGATCTGGGGCATCGAGGAGTCCGACCTCCCGCTCGCCGGCACCTCCATGATGGAGATGGTCTGGCAGATGCAGCGCCGGGAGATCCGCGGCCTCATCGGCATCTGCAACAACCCCTTCGTGTCCCTGCCCAACTACCGCACGGTCAAGGAGGGCTACGACACCCTGGAGTTCCACGCCCAGTTCGACTTCTTCCTCTCCGAGACCGCAGCCGCCGCGCACGTGGTCCTGCCCGTCACCGTCTGGGCCGAGGACGAGGGCGTCATGGCCAACGCCGAGGCCCGCGTGATCAAGCACAACAAGGCCCAGGAGCCGCCGCCCGGCGTCCGCACCGACACGTGGGTCATGTGCGAGATCGCCCGCCGGCTCGGCCACGGCGACACGTTCGACTTCCCCGGCTCCCGCGAGGTGTTCGAGGAGCTGCGCATCGCCTCCGCCGGCACCGTCAACGACTACTACGGCATCACCTACGAACGCCTGGAGGAGACCGGCGGGATCGCCTGGCCCTGCCCCGCCACCGACCACCCGGGCACCCCCCGGCTGTTCGAGGACGGCCGGACCGCCCACCCCGACGGCAAGATCCACCTCCAGGTCGTCGAATGGCACGCGCCGATGGACCCCTACTCCGAGGAATACCCCCTCTCCCTGACCACCGGCCGCACCGTGGCCCACTTCCTGTCCGGCAACCAGACCCGCCGCCTGGGCGCCCTGGTCGAGCAGACCCCGCGCCCCTGGGTGGAGGTCCACCCCTCGCACGGCTTCCGCGACGGCGACCCGGTGCGCGTGGTCACCCGCCGCGGCAGCCTGGTCCTCCCCGCCCTGGTCACCGAGGCCATCCGCCCCGACACCGTGTTCGTCCCGTACCACTGGCCGATGCCGACCGCCGCCAACGGCCTGACCCTCGACGCCCTCGACCCCCGCTCGAAGATCCCCGAGTACAAGGTCTGCGCCGCCCGGATCGAGTCCGCCGCACAGGTCACCGAGGTCCCCGCGCCGCCCACCGCACCGGGACACGAGGCCTACCCCGAGACCCAGGCCTCCCGCACCGACCCCCGGCCGCCCACGTCCCCCCAGGGCCGCGGCACGGCAGAGAGGGGCTGACCCCGCCATGATGGGCCGAACGATCTTCATCGACCCGGGGCGCTGCATCGGCTGCCAGGCCTGCGTCTCAGCCTGCCGCGAATGCGACTCCCACCGCGGCAAGTCGATGATCCACCTCGACTACACCGACACCGGCCGCTCCGTCGCCTCCCTCCCGACCGTCTGCATGCACTGCGAGGACCCGGTCGCGCCCTGCGCCGAGGTCTGCCCCGCCGACGCGATCCTGGTCACCGCCGACGGAGTGGTGCAGCAGGCCGACACCAGCCGCTGCATCGGCTGCGCCAACTGCGTCAATGCCTGCCCCTTCGGCGTCCCCAAGATCGACCTCCAGGCGAAGCTGCAGATGAAGTGCAACCTCTGCTACGACCGCACCGCCTACGGCCTCGCCCCCATGTGCGCCACCGTCTGCCCCACCGGCGCCCTCTTCTACGGAACCCTGGAGGAGCTCCAGGCCGAACGCCCCGGCGTCCAGGTCGCCGACTCCTTCGCCTTCGGGGACGTGGTGGTCTCCACCGGAGTGGCGATGGTCGTCCCCGCCGACAAGGTCCGGTGGCCCGTGCCCGGCGGTCTGCCGGTCGTCGAGGTGAACGGAGTGGACGTCCGATGAGCGTGACCGAGCAGGCCCCCCCAGGAGCCGGCGGCGACCCCGAGTCCGAGGCCGGCACCGACGCCGCCCACGCGCGGCTACGCGACCGCATCAGCGCCGACTCCCTGACCAGCCGCCGCGACTACCTGCGGATCGTGGCCACCGTCTCCGGCGGGCTGGCCGCCGGCGGGATCGGCGTCGCCGCCGGCATCCTGCACCGGCACGGCGACAGCGAGCAGCTGCCCGAGATGCGCAAGGTGGCCGACCAGCTGCTCCCCGGCGAATCCGTGGCCTTCCGCTTCCCCGGCGACGACGACCGCGCCGTGGCCGTCCGGCTCTCGGACGGCACCCTCGTCGGCTACTCCGCCGTCTGTACGCACCTGGCCTGCGCCGTGCTCTGGCGCGCGGACCGGGGCCCGGACGGGGAGCTGTACTGCCCCTGCCACGAGGGCGTCTTCGACGCCCGCACCGGAAAGGTGGCCGCCGGGCCACCGCCGCGCCCGCTGCCCAGGATCTTCCTGACCGAGCAGCTCGACGGCAGCGTCTGGGCCGTCGCCACCGCACGCTCGGGGGAGCCCGCCGAGGACGCGCTGTGCCGGCAGTTCCGCGACGCCCGCCCCGACATGGCCCAGCGTCTGGGCTGCCCCGGCGCGGCCGGTGCCGAGACCACGTCCCCCGACAGGAGGCGGACATGAGCGACGCGCAGCTGCCGCCCCGGCCCGAGTACCACCCGGGCAGTGCCCAGCCCCGGCTCAACCGGCCCGTCCGCGAGCGCTACCCGCAGATCCGGCCCACCAGCGGCTACGGGGACCCGCGGATCCGCCGCACCGGCCCCGGCCCGGGCGCCGGCACCGACCAGGAGCCCGAACGCTCCTCCAAGCTCAACGCCCGGCTCACCCTCGCCCTCACCGTCGTGACGGGACAGCTCTGGGCGCTGACGGTCACCGTCGACGAGTGGATGAAGGGCGACACCGCCACGGCCTGGTGGGGAGCGGGATTCCTGGTCCTGTCCTTCGTCGTCGTGCTCGTCCTGTGGCTCCTCGACCCGAAGGACCGATGACCGGGTACGACGCCTGAGCGCTCCGCTGGAAATGCGGTGATGGAACCGCGGACCGGTGGGGGCTGGTCGCGCAGTTCCCCGCGCCCCTTACGGGGCGCGATACCGCACCGGACTTCGCCGATCCCGCTCAGGGGGCCGAGGCTCCCGGTCGACCGGGAGCCGCAGGGCCCGCCGTACCCTGGAGGCATGAGCAACGCCCCCGCCCCCGGTTCGCGCGAGCCGAAGCCCGGCACCCAGCCGATGCCCCAGCTGGACTTCGGCGATCCGCTGGACCAGCAGTCCTCGGACGACACGGACCGGGGGTGGGGCGAGCGGCCGTCCACCGCGGGCAGCGCCGCCGACCTGGCCCGCTTCCTCGACGAGAAGCCGCCGCACCACCTCTGAGCCCAGCCGGCCCAGCCGGCCGCTCGGCGCGCCGACCCTGCCGCCCGGCCCCGCAGGGTCGGCAGGGTCGGCAGATCCGCCCGCCCTGTGCGCCCCGGCCCGGCTACACGCGGGTGCGCGTGTCGTGCTCGCCGCCGCGCTGCGCCACCAGGTGGTCGCGGATCTCCTTGAGCACCTCCAGCTCGGTGACCGCCACGGTCTCCGCGACGCCCTCCCGCGCCTTGCGGCGCGCTTCCACACGGGAGAGGTACTTGGCCATCGGCAGGACCATCAGGAAGTAGACGACCGCCGCCGTGATCAGGAAGCTCAGGGTGGCGCTCAGCACCGAACCCCACATGATCGGCACGCCGGAGACGACCTCGCCCGCGGCGTTCGTCTCGCAGGGCGCCTTCAGGCAGGACGAGTACTTGTCGAGGTCCTTGGTGCCGATCGCGCCGACGACCGGGCTGATGATCCCCTTCACCAGGGAGTTCACGATGTTCGTGAACGCGGCGCCGATGACCACGGCGACCGCCAGGTCCACGACGTTCCCGCGCATCAGGAACGCCTTGAACCCTGCCAGGACACTCTCCTTGTTCTTGCTCACGGACCGGCCTCTTTCTGCATGTCACCGTCGATGGAATGGAGCGAACGGTTCCGAAAGCTACGGCAGTGCAGGCCCTCGCTGTCCAATCGGGGCACGCGATCAGCTGACCTGACTGCTCGTGAGTGCGATTCCGCTTCATGACAGTGTCACCGCCAGCCGGGCCACCGCTCCCGCTCCCACCAGCGCCCGGGCCGTCTCGCGCGGCACGGACAGCACCACCAGACCGCCGCCGCCGTCGAGGGCGTCCGCGTCCGCGTCCACCGCGGGTACGTCGACGACCTCGGCCCCGGCGGCCACCACCCTGGGCGGGCCGGCCCGCTCCGCCGCCACCACGTCGACCCGGTCCCCCGGCCGCAGCAGCCGGACGGTCTGCGCGTCGGCGATCCGCACCGGCGCCGACACCGGCCG
>NZ_WTFF01000263.1 GCF_019400985.1 Streptomyces bambusae | reverse complement strand
CGGGCAGCCCCCCCCCTCGGGGCCCTGCGCCCCCCCCCCCCGGGGGGGCGCCGAGCAGCGGCCCGCGCCCCCGGCGCCCCCCGGGGGCACAGGGGGGGCCCCGGCCGACCCGGGGCCGGCCTGGGCGGCGCGGGCGGCCCCGGGGGTCCCGGCCCGGGCCCCCCCCCGGTGCCCCCCCCGCCCCCGCCGTGCCCGCCGTGCCCGCCGTGGCGGCGAGCCGGCTCTCGCCGGGGAACCGGTCGGGCAGTTGCTCGCCCAGCAGCCGGGCCGCCAGCAGCGCGGCCCGCTCCGAGGCGTCACCCTTCGCGAGCCGTAACGCTGCCAGCAGCAGGGCCAGTTGGCGCATGGCCGCCGGAGCCAGCCGGGGGCCGAGCTCGTCCCATTCGGCGGCCGCGGCGGCGAGCCGCGCATAGGGATCGGTCATCCCGGCAGGATCGCACCGTGCGTGTACGGCCTACAAGGCGGGCATCGGACAGTTGTGCGTACCCGGGGTGGTCGCGGCCTGCGCGCTCCGGCGCGGCTGCCGCGACCGGCTCCCGGAGGGCGGCCACCGCCCGGGCGGCCTCGCACTCCGGGAGCCGGTCCGCCGATGCCGTTCACGCCCGGCGGCGGCGGTTCAGGCCGGGGCGTCGAGGTCGGTCAGCAGGGCGGCGATGTCCAGGCCGGTGCCGAGGTAGGCGGCGAAGAGGTCGTTGTTCAGGGCCCAGGGCGAGCGCCGGCGGCGGATCAGGTCGATGGCCTCGTCGGGGTCGTGGCCCGCGTCGATGAGGGTCTGGGCGACGACCAGCCCGGACCGGTTGTAGCCGGAGTGGCAGCGCACCAGGGTGGTGAGGCCGCCGTCCATGGCGTGCTTGACCGTACGCGCGAGGCGCTGCACGGTCCGGATCTGAGCGGCCGTCAGTGGGGCGTCGGGGATCTCGCCGATGACGTGCTCGGTGTCGTAGTCCGGCCCGTGCCCGTCGGCGGTGAACAGGCTGATCACCACGTCGAACTCGGAGCCGACCACGGCCGGCTGGAGTGCGCCCGAGGCGTCGGTCCAGTAGTGGCCGCCCATCCAGAGCCCCGGGGCGATCTCACTCCACGGGGTCTGCGGGCCGGGTATGTTGCGGTCCTGCTGGCGGGTCTTCTTCATGCGTCCCTCTCACCGGTCCGTCCCCCGGGCCACCATGCTAGGGGGGCGACGAGGTGCACAGGGAGTGAACGCGCGCTCTGCTGGCAGGAATTGATCTACCGCCGGCTGTCGCGCTCACCCGGGAAGGCCAGTGCCCGGAACGGTTCGCGCAGTGCGGGCGTACGGGTGAGCAGGGCGGCCCAGCGGCGCTCGCGCGGGGCGATCCACAGGGCGGGGCCGGCCGCGTCGGCGTGGTACCAGAGGTCGTGGCGGTGCTCGTGGCGTGCGACGGGCTGCCACACCAGCCCGCGGGCCGGGGCGAGTTCCCCGGTGCGGATGCGCAGCGAGTCGGTGATCCACGGGCGGGGCACGGGCCGGCCGGCGGGTTCGCACAGGTGGTGCAGGAAACGGCCGAGATCGTCGAGGGTGGAGCGCAGGACGGGATCGGGTCCGTCGGTCGGGCGGGTGCGGGTCATGCCGAGGGGCCGCCAGACGTGCTCGGCGGCGAAGGCGTGGACCGGTCGGCCGGTGAGGTGTTCGACGAGGTCGCCGAGGACCGCGTCGGGCCGCTCGGCGCCGCCGGTGCGGGTGAGCAGCTGGTGGGCGGTGGTCCCGGCGGGCGGGTGGTGGCGGTCCCAGTAGGCGGAGAGCGGGGTGTGCAGCCTCAGGGCGCCGTCGGCGACGAGGTGGCCGACGGCGGGCCAGACGGCGAGGACGGCGGCGAGCCCGGGGACGTCGAAGGGGGTGTCCTGGCGGATCGCGCCTACGGCGCCGGCGTCCCCGGTACCGTGGGCATCGCCGACGGCCCAGGCCGCGTCCGCGGACAGCAGGAGGCCGGCGAGGCGGTCGGTCTGCGTGGTCATGATGGACGGGACGTTAGCCGGGCCGGGGCGGCCGGCCGGGGACGCGGCCGCCGCGGGGGTGCGCGGCCACCCGAATGCCGTGCCGGGCGGGTGCACAGGAGGCGCGTATGGCGGGCGGGTGCGACGGGGTCATGGATGCGGTGCTGGAGCTCTCCGACGACGGGGCCGAGCTGCTCGCGCTGGACGGGGACCTGTCGGCGGCGGCGGTCGCGGCCGCCCTGGAGCTGATCGCGGACCACAACGACGAGGAGGGCCGGGGCGGGGACGTGGTGCGCCGGCTGCTCGCCGCCGACGGCCTGCTGGCGCCCGGCGGGGTCCGGCTGCGCGATCCGGGCACCGGGGCCGTGATCCCGCCGTCGTGCTGCTTCGGGCTGGAGAGCTGGCGCGAGTGGGCGGCGCTGGCCCGGCGGGAGGAGCCGGCGTGGCTGGGGCACGGCCCGGTTCCCGTGCTGGAGTTCGGCCGGCGGCTGGTCCGGATCTCGGACGGCCGTGCGGTCGTCACCCTGCGCGTGGACCGGGTGCCGGACCTGCTGTACGAGGTCCAGACGCAGCTGATCGGCTTCCTGGCCCGGGTGGAGGAGTGGGGAGGCTCGCGGCTCGCGCAGGTCCTGGACCGGGAGTTCCATGTGACCCGCGGGGCCTGAGGTGCGGCGGGGGCGGGGCCGCCCGGTCCGGGTGCCCCGCCCCCTCACACCGCGTGCCGGTGGTGCGTCAGCTGCGGTCGGGGCGTTCCGTCACCCGCAGGGTGTTCAGCAGCGGCTTGCCGTAGCCGCTGTGCGTCACGAAGCGGAGGTTGAGGACCCCGTCGGTGACCGTGACCGTGTAACTGCGGGTCAGGGCCGTATAGGTGCCGGCCTCCAGGGCGATGTCGAGCGAGGGCAGGATCTCCTTGCCCTCGGCCAGGACGTCGAAGACCCGCTTGTTCGGCCGGGTGGCGGAGAGTTCCGCGAAGCCGAGCTCGACCGTGTAGGTGCCGTTGGGCACGTTGTCGAAGCGGTACTCGTACATGCCCTCGCGGGCGGTGCGCAGCAGCCGCTGCTCGTCCGTGCCGGCGATGGTGCGCCCGGTCGACCTCACCGACGAGGTCCCCTGGTAGCCGAAGGAGCCGGCGGTGTACTTGCGGTCCGGGGACCATCCGTCACCGAGGGCGTCGGTGCTCGGGTAGGCGGCGCCGGCGTCGAGTGCGGCCTGGTAGCGGGGCACGACGATCGTGACCGGTACGGTGCGCACCGGGGCGCGGCCGCTCGCCGAGGTGATCTTGAGGTCGGCGGTGAGGACCGTGCCCGGCTGGAGCCCGGCCGACTGCACGGTCAGGCCGAGCGAGGCCTTGCCGCCGGTGGGCAGGTCGCCGCCCGCCGGGGTGACGGACAGCCAGGGTGCGTCCTCGGTCACCGTGAACGCCGTGCCCAGGCCGGGGTTGGTGAGGTCGAGGGTGCGGCTGCGCAGTTGCTCGGGCGGCAGGACGACCTCCACCGCCGGGGCGGCGGGGGTGACCTTGCCGGTCCGCAGGGACCGGGTGACGGAGGTGACGTCGGCCGCCTTGACCTCCACGGCGACCTCGGCCCCTTCGTACGACGGGGCGGTGAGGGCGACCGTCCGCGCCCCGGCGGGGCTCTGGACGACGTATCCGCCGTCCGCCGCCGTGGTGGTGGTGACCGCCGTGTCGCCGCTGCCGACCGTCACGGTCGCGCCGGCCACGCCGCCTCCGTCGTTGGCGTCCAGCACCCGGCCGGTGACGACCCCGCTCCTGGTGGTGCGGAAGGCGAGGGAGAGGCCGTCGGTGATCACCGGGGTGTTGTAGGAGTACGCGAAGGCGTCGGTGCCGGTGGCGTTCTCGACGCCCACGGTGGCGCTGGAGCCGCCCCTGATGCCGCTGCCGCCGGTGTTCTTGTAGTGGTAGGAGACGGTGCCGTCCTCGCCGAGCACCGCCGAGAAGGAGAACTTCTCGCTCTGCGCGGACCAGTGGGCCACCTCGCGCCACTCGATCACGAAGGCGCGGTGCGGGGCGGCGCCGGTCACGGCGGTCAGGACGCCCGAGCCGCTGCCGGCCGCGCCGACCACGAGGTCGTCCCAGAAGGGGTAGAGGGCCGCGTTGGGGGTGGCCGCGCTCGGCAGGTTGCCGTTGATGTCGCCGGTGTGGGCGCCGCCGAAGCTGACGGTGCCGTTGGTGCCGATCCAGGCCTGCGCGTACGTCGTGCCGTACAGCGGGACGGGGAAGGGCAGGTCGACCCGCTCGGTGGTGTTGTCCCCGGTCAGCGCCAGCCTGCGGTCGCCCGCGACGTACGGACGGTCGCCCGCGCCCGTGCAGGCGTAGCCGTAGCCGTCGGTGCGCTCGGGCAGGGTGACGGCCACGGTGGTGTCGCCGGCGACGGTCGCCTGGCTGCTGCCCGCGGTGACGCAGCGGGAGGAGTGGGTGGCGTCCACCCGGTAGGTGCCGTGGGGCAGGGTGACCTCGAAGCGGCCGGCGGCGTCGGCGGTCGCCGTGACGGGGGTGTCGGCGACCGTGACGACCGCGCCCGCAGCCGGGCCGGCGGCCATGGACACCGTGCCGGTGAGCTTGCCGGAGGGCGCCTGGGTGAGGGCGAAGTCGGCGGTGGCGGTGGCGCCTTCGGTGACGGCGGCCTGCGCGGACTCCTGGCCGTAGCCGAACTTGGCCGCGGTCAGGGCGTAGTCGCCGACCGAGAGGGCCGCGAAGCGGTACGTGCCGTCGGCGCCGGTGGTGGCCGTGCGGTCGATCGGGCCGTCGGCGGTCACCTTGGCGCCCGCGACGGGCTGCCCGCCGGAGCGGACGGTGCCGGTCAGGGAGCCGACGGGCCCGCGCGGTGCGGCCTGGACCGCGGCCAGCGCGTCGAGGCGGCCCTCGCCGAAGACGTTGTTGTCGGCGGCGGTGCCGCCGCAGCTGGTGTTGTCGGTGTCCTGGGCGGTGCCGTCCAGGAGCGCCTCCGTCTGGGCCACGTCGCCTTCGAGGGAGGGCGCGGCGGACCACATCAGGGCCACGGTGGCGGCGGTGTGCGGCGAGGCCATGGAGGTGCCGGAGAAGGCGCCGTAGCCGCCGCCCCGGATCGAGGAGCGGACGTTCACGCCGGGGGCGGCGATGTTGGGCTTGACCACGCCGTCGGGGCCCGCGCCGCGCGAGGAGAACGAGGCGATGGCGTTGTTGATGTCGAACGCCCCGGAGCTGTAGGAGGCGGCGTAGTCGCCGGGCGAGCCGCTGGTGGCGCAGCCCGGGCCGGAGTTGCCGTTGGAGAACGCCGGGAAGATGCCGGCGGCCCGCCAGGCGTCGACGATCTGCCGGTACCAGTCGTCGTGCACCGAGCTGCCCCAGGAGTTGTTCACGATGTGCGGGGCGAGGTCGGGGCGCGGGTTCTGGCCGGCCTGGTCGGTGGGGGCGACGATCCACTGGCCGGCGGCGAGCAGGGAGGCCTCGGAGCAGGAGCTGCTCTCGCAGCCCTTGGCGGCGATCCACCGGGCCCCGGGCGCCACGCCGATCTTGTTGGCGCCGCCGTCGTCGCCGACCATCGTGCCCATGGTGTGGGTGCCGTGGTCGTTGTTGTCGCAGGGCCCCGCGCCCGGGCAGACGCCGGCGGGGTCGAACCAGTTGTAGGCGTGGCTGTAGGACCCGTCGGCGTTCCTGCCGCGGTACTGGCCGGCGACGGCGGGGTGGGTGTGGTCCACGCCGCTGTCGATGTTGGCGACGACGATCCCCTCGCCGCGCACGCCGAGCTGCTCCCACACCTGCGGCGCCTTGATCCGGTCGATGTTCCACTCGACGGCGTCCGCGGCGGGCTCGCGCCGGCCCTCGGCGGGCGTGGGGAGGGTGACCTTGTCGTCGGCGTCGATCCGGGCGACCTCGGGGCGCTCGGCCAGCGTGCCGGCGAGCTTGCCGCTGCCGACGACGCGGACGGCGTTGACGATCCAGTACGAGGTGTACTCGGCCCCGGCACCGTCCAGGGCCTTGCGCAGCTCCGCCTGGGTGCGGTTCGCGTGGTCCTTCTTGGCCCGGAGGACCGCCTCGGCCTTGCCCGCGCGGCTCTGCTGCCGTGCGGCGGAGGTGAGGTCGGCTGCGCTGTCGAGGTAGACCCAGAAGACGGCCTTGCCCTTGCCGTCGTCGAACTGGGCGCGGAGCTCGGGTTCGATCTTCCGCTCGGCGGCGGGGCCGGGGCGCGGGCCGGGTTCCGGCGCCGCGGCGGCGACGCCCGCGCCGAGCGGGAGGAGCAGGAGGGAGGTGAGGGCGGCGAGCGCCGCGCGTAACGGTCTGGTCCCTTGTGCCACGTGGTGTCCCCTCGTACGACGTGTGCAGGTTGTGCAGGAAGGAAGTGCGTGACGTGCGCGCGTCATGGTGATTCCGTCGCCATGTCCCGGACAAGAAGGCGTTCCACGCCGCCGACTGGCTCTTTCCGGCCAGGACCGCGAGCCTGTAGGGGTGGAGAAGGGTGGGCCGGGGGCGCCGGCCTCCGGCGGGGCACAGGTCCGGCTCGCGAGCGCGCGGGGCCGGTGGATCCTGGTCACGACGGTGCTGGGCTCGACCATGGCCCTGCTGGACTCGACGGTCGTCAATGTGGCGCTGCCCAGGATCGGCCAGGACCTCGACGCCGACCTCGCCGTCCTGCAGTGGACCGTCAACGCGTACGCGCTGACGCTCGCCGGGCTGATCCTGGTCGGCGGGGCGCTGGGCGACCGCTACGGACGTCGGCGCGTCTTCGTGCTGGGCGTGGTCTGGTTCGCGGCCGCCTCACTGCTGTGCGGCCTGGCCCCGAACGAGGGCGTGCTGATCGCCGCCCGGGCCCTGCAAGGGGTCGGCGGGGCCCTGCTCACCCCGGGCTCGCTCGCGCTGATCCAGGGTTCGCTGCACGAGGAGGACCGGGCGCGGGCGGTCGGGCTGTGGTCGGGGCTGGGCGGGGTGGGCGCCGCGGTGGGGCCGTTCGTCGGCGGCTGGCTGGTGGACGGTCCGGGCTGGCGCTGGGTGTTCCTGCTGAACGTGCCGGTGGCCGCGGTGTGCGTGCCCATCGCCCTGCGGCACGTGCCGGAGTCGAGGGATCCGCAGGCGCGCGGGCGGTTCGACGTGGCCGGGGCGGCGCTGGGGGCTGCCTCGCTCGGCCTGGTGACGTACGCGCTGATCGAGGCGCGGACCGCGACCTGGTGGGTGGTGGGCGCGGCGGTGGCGGGGGTGCTGCTGGGTGTCGCCTTCGTCGCCCTGGAGCGGCGGCGGGCCGAACCGATGATCCCGCCCGCGATCTTCCACTCCCGGCAGTTCACCGCCGTCAACCTGGTGACCTTGTGCGTCTACGCCGCGTTCGGCGGGTTCTTCTTCCTCTCCGTGGTCCAGCTCCAGGTGGTCACCGGCTACTCGGCCCTGCAGGCCGGCGCCGCACTGCTGCCGACCACCGCCCTGATGCTGCTGTTCTCGGCCCGGGCCGGGGAACTGGGCGAGCGGATCGGGCCGCGCGTACCGCTGACCGTGGGGCCGCTGCTGTGCGCGGCCGGCATGCTGCTGATGATCAGGGCCGGGCCCGGGGCCTCGTACGTCCAGGACGTGCTGCCCGCGCTGGTGGTGCTGGGGCTGGGCATGACGACGCTGGTGGCCCCGCTGACCTCGACCGTGCTGGCCTCGGTGGACCCGGGGCGGGCGGGGCTGGCGAGCGGGATCAACAACGCGGCGGCGCGGGCGGCCGGACTGCTGGCGGTGGCGGCGCTGCCGCTGCTCGCCGGGATGGGGCCGGACGCCTATCTGTCGGCGGACCAGTTCGACGAGGCCTTCGCCGTGGCCATGTGGTGGTGCGCGGGGCTGCTGGTGCTGGGCGCGGCCCTGGCCTGGGCGACCATCCGCACGCCCGCGCCTGACGCGCTCCACCCGCAGTGCCACACGCAGTGCCCGGTCGGCTCGCCGCCGCTGGAGCCCGGGGAACCGGAGCACCGGCCCGGCCCGTGACGGCCTGCGCCGCTCGCGGCCGTCCTCGTGGCGGGCAGGGCCGTCGCCGCGGGATCACTGGTTGCTGGCCCCCAGGACGAAGAGCAGGTAGACGAAGAAGGCGAACAGGTGGCCGACGAAGAGGTAGGCGACCAGGCGGATCACCAGTCCCCGCGGGAACTTGGACTCGATGCGCCGCCGGACGGGGCTCTGCGGTTCCGGCGCGGCGTCGGAGGAGTGCGACACGGTTTCTCCCTGGTGTCGGAGGGTCGGCAGTGTTGGCGGTGTCTGACGGTCGGCTCAGTGGCGGGTGCCGCTGCCGGGGCCGCCGCCGAGGCACAGCCCGGCGAGGCTGCTCTGCAGCAGCGTGTGGACGAACAAGAGGTCGGCCCCGGAGCCGGTGGCGGCGCCGATGCGGTGCGGGGTGAGCGAGTCGAAGTGGGCGCTGTCCCCCGGCTCCAGCAGGTACTCGGCCTCGCCGAGGTTCAGCCGCAGCCGGCCCTTCAGCACGTGGAGCCACTCCTCACCGGGGTGGACGCGCACCAGCTCGGCGGGGCCGGGGCTGAACGGCACGTGCACCCGCAGCGCCTGCATGCCGCGGCCGGAACCGCCGGCCTGCCAGTACGTCCACCCGTCCGCCTCGCGGGCACCGGGGCCGCCGGCCCGTACGACGGGTTCGGCGGCGGCCGGGGTCTCGCCGAGCAGCTCGGAGACCGTCGTGCCGTAGGTGCGGGCGAGTCCGAGCAGCAGCGGCAGCGAGGGCTGGCGCTGCCCGGTCTCCAGGCGGGACAGGTGGGCGGGCGAGAGCCGGGCCCGCGCGGCGGCGGCCTCCAGCGTCAGCCCGGCCCGTCGGCGCAGGGCCCGCAGCTGCGGGGCCACGGCGGGCAGCTCGTCGGGGGCGTCGTCGTAGGCGGTACGGTCGTCGGGGACGTCGCCCGCGTCGGCGGGACCGGGGGCAGAACCGGTGTTCATGCCCCGATTGAGCCAGAGCTTTACCTCATGGGCAAACCGTCTTGCCTCTGAGGCAAAACCTCTCAGCCGGGCCGCCTGGCGCCCAGGACCGTCTCGACCGTGTCGGCCTCCGCCGCCGACTTGTCCGGGCGGTGGCGCAGTACGCGGGCGAAGCGCAGGGCCACGCCCGCCGGGTAGCGCGGGGAGCGCTGGAGGCCGTCGTAGGCGATCTCCACCACCAGCTCGGGGCGGACCCGGACGGTGAAGCCGTCGTCCTCCGTCGCCAGGGCGCGCAGGCGCTGCGTCTGCCAGGCCAGCATCTCGTCGGTGAGCCTCTTGAAGGTCTTGCCGAGCATCGCGAAGGTCCCGTCCGCCGCCCGCGCGCCCAGGTGGAGGTTGGACAGGAAGCCGGTGCGCCGCCCGTGCCCCCACTCCGCCGCCAGCACCACCAGGTCCAGGGTGTGCACGGGCTTGACCTTGAGCCACTGCCGTCCGCGCCGGCCCGCCGCGTACGGCGAGTCCAGCGCCTTGACCATCACTCCCTCGTGGCCGCGCCGCAGCGCCTCGGCCCGGAACTCCTCGGCGGCCGCGGCCTGGGCCCCGGGGTCCTCCACGGCGAGCCGGCGGACCCGGTGGGCCTCGGGGACCAGCCGGGCGAGCACCGCGTACCGCTCGCGGGCCGGCAGGTCCAGCAGCACCTCGCCGTCGGCGGCCAGGACGTCGAAGAAGTACGGCGTGAGCGGCAGCGTCCGCAGGGCGGCTGACACGTCCAGCCGGGAGCCCACCCGGCTCGCCACCTCCTGGAAGGGCACGGGCCGCCCGTCCGGGCCCAGGCCGATGACCTCGCCGTCCAGGACGAACCGGTCCCCCGGCAGGGCCTGGGCCAGCTCCGCGACCTCCGGCAGCCGGCCGGTGATCTCGTCCAGCGAGCGGGTGTACACGCCCACCTCGGCCCCGTCCCGGTGCACCTGCACCCGGATCCCGTCCAGCTTCTCCTCCAGGCTGGACGGGCCGAGTGCGGCCAGCGCCTCGGCCAGCGACCCGGCGGTGTTCGCCAGCATCGGCTGCACGGGCCGGCCGACCCGGAGCGTGAACTGCCGCAAGGCGTCCGGCCCTTCGGCCAGCACCTCCCCCGCCACCCGCGGCAGCGAGCCGTCGAGCATCACCGCCCGGCGCAGGTCGGCGGCCGGCACCCCGGCCGCGGCCGCCACGCCGTCCAGGGCCACCGCGTCGAGGGCGCCCTGGCGCACCTCCCCGGACAGCAGGCTGCGCAGGAACCGCTGTTCGTCCTCGGTCGCCGCGCCGAGCAGACCCTCCAGGATCCGCCGCCGCTCCGCCTGCGCCCCGGGGCCGGCGACCGCCGCCAGCGCGCCGACGGCCGCGTCGACGTCCGCGACGGTCAGGCCGGGCTCCTGGGCCG
>NZ_WTFF01000262.1 GCF_019400985.1 Streptomyces bambusae | reverse complement strand
GCCCAGCAGCGGGCCGAGCGGGTCGCCGGGGTCGCCGGAGAGCAGCAGCACGCGCCGCCCGGCGCGGGCCGCGGCCAGTGCGGTGGCCGCGGCGACGGTGGGGCGTCCGGCGCCGCCCGGGCCGGTGACGAGCAGGGTGTGCATGGTGTGTGCCGTACTCCGTCGGTCGTTGCGAACGCGGTCCGCTGCGCGGGGCCTTCCCCCACCCCGCCCCTTCTCCCCCAGCTACCGCTGGGTGGGGGCCCCGCGCCCCTGACGGGGCGCGTCAGGCGGCGGACTCGACGCGCTTCTTCAGGCCGGCCAGCGCGCGGTCGATGATGACCTTCTCCGCCTTGCGCTTGATCATGCCGAGCATGGGGATCTTGACGTCCACGGTCAGCTGGTAGGTGACCTCGGTGCGGTCGCCGGCGCCCAGCGGGGCCAGCCGGTAGGAGCCGTCGAGCTGCCGGAGCATCTGGGACCTGTCCAGGGTCCAGCTGACCTCGTCGGTGCCCTTCCAGGTGTAGAGCAGGGTGTGGTCGTCCTTGATCGCGCCGGCGTCGAGCAGCAGCCGGACCTTCTCGGCGCGGCCCTCGGCGTCGGTGGCCAGCACCTCGGCCTCCTTCACCTCGCCGGTCCACTCGGGGTAGCGGGCGAAGTCGGCGATCACGGCCATGACGTCGGCCGGGGCCGCCTCGATCGTGATGCTCGAAGTGGTGTGTTCCGCCATCGCGGTGGCTCCTCCGGACAGTGGGTACCTCCCAGCGGTGGCTGGGGGCGTTCGAGGACTGTGCGGCCCAGGCCGCCGCGTGCAGGCTACCGTGCGTGCGGACCTCACCACTCCAGGGCCCAGGGCCTACCGGTCGCCGCGAAGTGGCCGACGTTCACGCACTCGGTCGCGCCGATCCGCATGCGCCGGGCCAGCGGCTGGTGGACGTGGCCGAAGAGGGCGTAGCGGGGCCGGGTCCGGCGGATGGCGGCGAGCAGGGCGGCGCTGCCGCGTTCGAAGCGGCGGGCGACGGTGTCGTAGCAGAGCTCGGGCACGTCCGGCGGGATGTGCGAGCAGAGCACGTCCACCTCGCCGAGTGCCTCGACCTTGGCCGCGTACTCCTCGACGTCCACCTCGTACGGGGTGGGCATGGGCGAGGGCAGGCCGCCGCCGACGAAGCCGAAGACGCGGCCGCCGATCTCGGTCCGCTCGCCGTCGAGGACGGTGGTGCCCGGTCCGGCGTACTCGGGCCAGAGCGTGGGCATGTCGACGTTGCCGTAGGTGGCGTAGGTGGGGCTGGGGAAGGCGGCGAACATCTCGGCGTACTGGCGGCGTACGGCCTCCTCGATGAGCCGCTCGCGGTCCAGGCCGCGCCACAGCCGGCGGCCGAACTCCCTGGCCTCGGCGAAGCGGCGCTCGGTGCGCAGGGCGACGATCCGGTCGGCGTTCTCGACGCCGAAGAGGTCGGGGAAGATGCCGCGCGAGTGGTCGGCGTAGTCGAGGAAGAGGACCAGGTCGCCGAGGCAGACCAGGGCGTCGGCGCCGTCGCCGGCGCGGGCCAGGGCCTCGGTGTTGCCGTGGACGTCGCTGACGACGTGGACGCGGGTGCGCCCGCGGCTGCGCGTGCCGGATTCCATACCACCCATGCGGCCCACCCTAGGAGAGCCACGCCGCCCGGGCCAGAACCCGTCGCGACCGGTCACAGGCCACGGACCTGCGGTTACTTCCTAGTCACGGAGCGGGTGAACTAGGGTCGATGCGCCACGGGCGCGTCGTGTGACGCACGGAACATCTGGCCGGTTCCCTCTATCGGGAACCCACTACCGGTGGGTAACGTCCGGTCGTCCGCACCGTGGCGATGGCGCCCCAGAGGAGCAGCAGTCTTGCGCGAGTTCAGCCTTCCGGCCCTGTACGAGGTCCCGTCCGACGGGAACCTCACGGATCTCATCCGCCGTAACGCCGCGCTGCACCCACACACCGCCGTCATGGCCCGCAAGGTGGGAACCGCTTGGCAGGACGTGACCGCCACGGAGTTCCTGGCCGAGGTGCGGGCCACGGCCAAGGGCCTGATCGCGGCCGGCGTCCGGCCGGGCGACCGGGTCGCGCTGATCTCGCGCACCCGCTACGAGTGGGTGCTCGTCGACTTCGCGATCTGGACCGCCGGTGCCGTCACCGTCCCGGTGTACGAGACCTCCTCGCCCGAGCAGATCCAGTGGATCCTCAGCGACTCCGGCGCGGTGGCCGTGATCACCGAGACCGCCGGGCACACCGCGTCCGTGGCCTCCCTGCGCGAGGCGCTGCCGGAGCTGCGCGAGGTCTGGGAGCTGGAGCAGGGCGCGATCGGGGCGCTGCGCGAGGCGGGCGCCGGGATCTCCGACGACGAGGTCGACGAGCGCAGCTCGCTGGCGAACGCCGACGACCCGGCCACGATCGTCTACACCTCGGGCACCACCGGCCGCCCCAAGGGCTGCGTGCTGACCCACCGCAACTTCTTCACCGAGTGCGGCAACGTCGTGGAGCGGCTGGGGCCGCTCTTCCGTACGGGCGAGTGCTCGGTGCTCCTCTTCCTCCCGGCGGCCCACGTGTTCGGGCGGCTGGTCGAGGTGGCGTCCGTGCTGGCCCCCATCCGGCTGGGCTGCGTACCGGACATCAAGAACCTCACCGACGAGCTGGCGTCCTTCCGCCCCACGCTGATCCTCGGCGTCCCGCGGGTGTTCGAGAAGGTCTACAACTCGGCGCGCGCCAAGGCGCAGGCGGAGGGCAAGGGCAAGATCTTCGACGCGGCCGCCGAGACGGCGATCGCGTACAGCCGGGCGCTGGACACCCCGTCGGGTCCGTCCTTCGGCCTGCGGCTCAAGCACAAGATCTTCTCGAAGCTGGTCTACAGCAAGCTGCACGCGGTGCTCGGCGGGCGCGGCGAGTACGCGATCTCCGGCGGCGCCCCGCTGGGCGAGCGGCTCGGCCACTTCTTCCGCGGCATCGGCTTCACCGTGCTGGAGGGCTACGGCCTGACGGAGTCGTGCGCGGCGACCGCCTTCAACCCGTGGGACCGGCAGAAGATCGGCTCGGTCGGCCAGCCGCTGCCGGGCTCGGTGGTGCGGATCGCGGACGACGGCGAGGTGCTGCTGCACGGCGAGCACGTCTTCCGGGAGTACTGGAAGAACGAGGCGGCCACGGCGGAGGCGCTGACCGACGGCTGGTTCCACACCGGTGACGTCGGCACCCTCGACGAGGACGGCTACCTGACGATCACCGGCCGCAAGAAGGAGCTGATCGTCACCGCGGGCGGCAAGAACGTCGCGCCCGCGGTGATCGAGGACCGGATCCGGGCCCACGCGCTGGTCGCGGAGTGCATGGTGGTGGGCGACGGCCGGCCGTTCGTGGGGGCGCTGGTGACCCTGGACGAGGAGTTCCTGGCCCGCTGGGCGAAGGAGAACGGCAAGCCGGCGGACGCCACGGCGGCGACGCTGCGCGAGGACGCGGACCTGATGGCGGCCGTCCAGAAGGCCGTCGACGACGGCAACGCGGCGGTGTCGAAGGCGGAATCGGTGCGGAAGTTCCGCATTCTGGGCTCCCAGTTCACGGAGGAGTCCGGCCACATCACGCCGTCGCTGAAGCTGAAGCGGAACGTGGTGGCGAAGGACTTCGCGGACGAGATCGAGGCGCTCTACCGCGGCTGACGGGCCGCGGCCGACGGCCGCGCAGCGCGTACGGCCAGGACCGGACCGGGTAGCTGGACCCGCCTAGGGCCTGTCCGGCGGATCAGGGTCGGAAAGGCCGCGGCGTCCGGTGCGGTGCATCGCAAGGCGCCGGAGCGCCTCGACAGCGGAGCTAGGGCGTTTCGGCAACGCGGCGAGGTGCCGTGCCTGGGGGCACTCCCCCAGCCTCCGGCCGGGGGCACCCCCACCCAGCGGTAGCTGGGGGAGCGTCGCGGCCCCGGCCATGATCCGCCGGACAGGCCCTAGCGCGGGTCGGTGGCCAGGATCCGGTCCATGGCGCGTTCGGCGAGGGCGGTGATCGTCACGAACGGGTTCACGCCGAGGGACCCGGGCACGAGCGAGCCGTCCACCGCGTACAGCCCCGGGCAGCCCTTGACGCGCCCGTACGCGTCCGTCGCCTCGCCGAGCACGCAGCCGCCCAGCGGGTGGTACGTGAAGGTGTCCGCGAAGGGCTTGTTCTCGCCGAACAGGTCGTAGCGGTAGATGGTCACGTTGGCCCGGTTGACGCGGTCGAAGAGGGCCTTGGCCGCCTGCACGGACGGGGCGCTCTGCTCCCGCCGCCAGTGCAGCCGGGCCGAGTCGGTGGCCGCGTCGTACGTGAAGTGCCCGCGCTCGGGGTTCCTGGTGATCGCCAGGTACATCGAGATCCAGTGCTCCAGGCCCATCGGCAGCGGGGCGATCTCGGCGAAGACCGGGTTCCCGGCGTTGTCCCAGTCGTCGATGCCGAGGGCGGGCATGGTGGCCTGGCAGGCGCCGACGGTGTCCCACAGGTGGTTGGCCCGGGCGGTCATCACATTGCCGTTGGTGCCCCAGCCGCGGCCCACCTGCTCACCGAGCCCCGGCAGGGCTCCGGTCTCCCGGGCGCGCAGCAGGATCTCGGTGGTGCCCAGGCTCCCGGCGCCCAGGAAGAGCTGGCGGCAGCCGAGTTCGCGCACGGCGGTGACGCGGCCGGTCAGGTCGCCGGTCTGCGCGGTGACGACGTACCCCCCGGCCGGGTCCGGCCGTACGCCGACCACGCGCTGCATGGTCTCGATGGTGACGTTGCCGGTGCCGAGGGCCGCGGCGAGGTAGGTCTTGTCCAGGCTCTTCTTGCCGTGGTTGTTGCCGTAGATGACCTCGCCGGCGAGGGCGGAGCGGGGCACCTGGCCGGCTGCCTCGCGCCGCATGTAGTCGAAGTCGTAGACGTTGGGCACGAAGACGGTCCGCAGCCCGGCGTTGTGCGCGTGCTTGCGGGAGACCCGGGCGAACCGGTACCACTGCGTGGACTCGAACCAGCCCGGGTCGATGTCGTTCACGCCGAGCATCCGGCGGGCGCGCGGGAAGTACGTGCCGTACATCTCGTCGGCGTCGACGGCCGGGAGGACCTCGCTGAAGTACGAGCGGCGCGGCGTGGGCGCCATCCCGCCGTTGACCAGGGAGCCGCCGCCGACGCCCCGGCCGACGTAGACGGACATGTCGCCGTGGTGCACCCGGTCGAGGACGCCCGGGTAGGGGGTGATGTCCCGGTTGACCACGTCCAGCCACAGGAAGGTGGCGAGCGGCGCCTCGGTGCGGTTGCGGAACCACATCGAGCGCTGGTCGGGCGCGGTGGTGGCGGGGAAGACCTTGCCGTCGGCGCCCGGGGCGTCCCAGAGCCGGCCCATCTCCAGCACGACGGTACGCACCCCGGCCTGCCCGAGCCGCAGCGCGGCGACGGCGGCGCCGTAGCCGGAGCCGACGACGATGGCGGGGGCGTACTGCGCCGGCTGCGCCGACGGCGCGGCCGCGGCGGCCGTGGACAGGCTGATCTCGGTCAGCCCGAGGGCGGCGGCGGTCTGGAGGGCGCCGAGACCCAGCAGGTGACGGCGCGTCAGATGAGGTGTCATGGCCGCATCATGGGCGGAATCAGGCCGTCCGCCCAGACGCGGTGTTGACACACATCTGAGTGACAGTCAGTCGAGGCTTTGCCGGGTGCGCGGCGGCATCAACACCGATCGGGCAAGCCGCCGGCTACTTCGAGGATCATCGCCTTGTAGAACGGGGCACCCTCCCACGGATGGGACGTGCCGACCGCACGGTACCCCCACGCAGCGTAGGCCGCCTGTGCTGCGGCGGCCTCAGGCTCGGGCCTCACCGTGAGCGTGACCCGCTCCACGTCGAGGCCGTCGAGCAGGGCGGCGTGCAGGGCCGAGGCGATGCCCCGGCGGCGCCACGGCTTGCGGACAGCCAGCTCCAGGATCACCCACGTACGGGCGCCGTCCTCGCGCGTGAAGTCCACCGGCAGCTCCCTGTCCAGGTTGCTCCACCACCCGGTGTCAGCCGGGAGCAGGTATCCGTACGTGAAGCCGATGACGTCCTCGCCGTCACGGGCGACGATCAGGCGCATCCCGGTCCGGTGGACGTGCAGGAGGTAGTGCTCGATGAACTGCGCAACGTCGGACGGGCCCTCGCTGTACGGGGGCTCGGCGTACACCTCCTCGTAAGCCGGAAGGAACAGGTCAAGCGCGCCCGCGGCCTCCTGCCCGTCGAATCGCTCGTACCTCACCTCGGACATCACGCAGCCCCCTTCGCCTGCACGTACTCGGCCAGTTTTCCGGCGGCCTCCTGGGCGGAGGTTGCTTCGACGCGCGAGCGCGCCGACGACCGCGCCCCAGCCGTGCAGCCCTGCCCGTCAGCCCTTCTGGGACCCCACCAGCCGGGCGCGCTCGCGTAGGTCCCGGACCGCTCGCACGGTCCCGTACGGCTTGAGCCTCGCCACCATGATCTCGAAGTGCTCGTCACCGCGCGCGGACGACAGGGTCTCGTAGTGGTCGAGGAACCGGGCCCACGACTCCGACGCCGCCTCCACATGGCCGATGGACAGCTGCCGCTGCGCCAGGAGCCCGTAGGCGTGCAGCCGTCCCTGCCGTTCGTTCTCGGGCTGGACGCGGATCGACTCCTTGAGCGTCTTCACGGACCCCGGCATGTCCTTCGTGGCGGCCTGTACATGGGCCACGTGGAAGAGATAGGCGGTCCGGTCGTACCCGCCGACCGACTCCCGCCGGTCGTCCGCCCGGGCGAGCGCCTCCTCCGCTTCGCGCAGCCGCGCGAGCGCCTGCCGCCGGTCCCCCACCATGGCGGCCCCGTGGGCCTGCTGGCCGCGCAGGAAGGCCACCAGCCGGGGCCCGGCGACGGGGGCGGCCTCGGCGGCCGAGTCGGCAAGCTCCAGGGCCCGACTGCCGTACCCGAGGTTCGACGCCTGGAGCGACATGCCGCGCAGCGTCCGGCAGTACGTGACGTGGTCCTCGGCCTCTCCGGCGAGCTTGAGGGCGGACACGTAGTACTGCTGGCCGAGCCGGTGCTCACGCTCGTACATCGCCATCCAGCCGGTGAGGTAGACGAGGTCCGAGGCCGCGGCGAGCAGGCTGCGGCGGACCGGGGCCGCCGCTTCGGCCTTCAGCCAGGGACCGACCGTGTTGACAAGGAAGGCGGCAGCCATCGGCCGGGCGTGACCGGCGCCGAGCTCGTCGAGGATGTCGGCGATGCGATCGGTCATGGACCGCACGGCGTCGACCTGCCCCTGCCCGACCCGGGTGGTGGCCTTGCCGGGCCTTATCGGATCGGGGCTGTCGGCCCGGGCCAGCGCGGGGAAGAGGGGAACGGCCAGCGCCGCGGAGAAGACACCGGCCGCGATGACCCGACGCCGCGACGGGTCCATGTCGGCCTTCCCGAGGTCGATGAGTTCCCGGACCGTGTCCGCCTCCTCGCCACCGAGCGGCGGCGTCAGCCCTGCCTCGGCGTAGCTCACCGGGCGACCGAGTTTCCGTTCGAACACCTCGATGATCAGGGCCCTGACCTGTGGCCTCGGCTGGTGACCGGCGATCCACTGCGAGACGGCCGGCTGACCGTACTTCAGGTTCAGCCCGGCCTCGGCGCCGACTCTGTTCACGATCAGAGCGAGCTGGGAGCGGGACCATCCGGCCTGCTCAAGGAGCGTCGCCAGGCCGACGTTGGGGGTGCGTGAGTGCCGCGCCATGAGCAACTCCCGACGGTAGTGCATGGCTTGCATACTTCTCCGACCCTGCAACGGTACTCGCGAAGGGGGGCCTTGGGGTTTCCTCGTCGTACTCACCAGTGACCGAGCGGGACTTGCCCGCCCGTTGACGACGGCAGGGAGCACCGGCATGGACGTTCGCGAGACACACTCATCGGCGTTCCGGCATGTGAAGCATCGACTGCTCGGCCATCGGGTCGTGGACACCCGGTCGCTGCGGCAGGGCGAGCTGATGGCGGTCGTCGTCCAGGACAGCGGCGACTTCGTCGCGTACATCCGTGGGCGCGACCACCGGGAGTTCGAGGCCTCGCTCGACCATGTGCGGGCCGCCCGGTGAGCCGGTGGCGGAGCCTGGAGCAGATGGAGGCCGAGGCCGCGAACCTGGCCGTGACGGGCCTCGGCCTGGAGGTCCGGGCGTCCCCGGCCCACCCCGGGGGTGTCTGCCGTACGGCCACCGTGCCGTGCCCGCTCTGCCTGCGGCCGGGCGCCGTCCAGCGGCGGTTCGGCTCCACCCTGGTCCACTGCACCCCGTGCTCGGGCGGGTTCGGGATCGTGCACGACCCGGTGCGCTGCTGGGAACTGCTGCGGTAGCCGACCCGGTCAGAGGAGTTCGCGGAGGCGGTCTGCCAGGAGGTCCCAGCGCCAGCGGTCCTCGACCCAGGTCCGGCCGCGTGCGCCCATGCGGTCGCGTAGGGCCGGGTCCTGCAGGAGGGTCGTGACGCGGTCCGCGGTGTCCTCCGCGGAGCCGCCGCGCACCACCCAGCCCGTCTCGCCGTCCAGGACGGCGTCCGGGGCTCCGCCGGAGTCGCCCGCCACCACCGGCAGGCCGGTGGCGGACGCCTCCAGGTAGACGATGCCCAGGCCCTCGACGTCGAGCCCGCCGCGCCGGGTGCGGCACGGCATGGCGAAGACGTCGCCGGCCCCGTAGTGGGCCGGCAGCTCCGACCAGGGCACGGCCCCGGTGAAGCGGACGGACTGCGCGACCCCGGTCTCGGCGGCCAGCTTGCGCAGCTGCGCCTCGTACGGGCCGCCGCCCACGATCAGCAGGACCGCGTCCGGGACCGCCGCCAGGATCCGCGGCATCGCCAGGATCAGTGTGTCCTGGCCCTTGCGCGGGACCAGACGGGAGACGCACACCACCACCGGGCGGTCGGCGAGCCCGAGCCGGGCGCGGACCTCGTCGCCGCCCGAGCCGGGGTGGAAGGTCTTCTCGTCCACGCCGGGCGGCAGCTGCACCATGCGCGCGGCCGCGGCCGGGGTCAGCGCGGAGGCGATCCGGCTGCGGGTGTACTCCCCGAGGTACGTCATCGTGTCCGTGCCCTCGCCGATCCGGCGCAGCAGCTGCCGGGCGGCCGGCAGCTGGGCCCAGCCCGCCTCGTGCCCGTGCGTGGTGGCGACCAGCCGGCGGGCCCCGGCCCTGCGCAGGGCGGGGGCCATCAGCCCGAGCGGCGCCGCCGCGCCGAACCACACCGACTCGCAGCCGTGGGTGCGCAGCAGCTCCACCGCCTGCCGGGTCACCCGCGGGGTCGGCAGCAGCATCGTCGTACGGTCGCGGACCACCTGGAACGGCTGCTCCGCGTCGAACGCCGCCGTCGCCTCCCGGCCCTCCGCGGTGTTCTTCCACGTGGAGGCGTAGACGACGATCCGCTCGGGGTCCAGGCGCAGCGCCATGTTGTGCAGGAAGGCCTGGATGCCGCCGGGGCGGGGCGGGAAGTCATTGGTCACGATCAGCGTCTTGTGCATCGTCCGCCGACAGTACCGTGCGCAGCTCCTCCTGCCAGGTCCGGGTGAGGGAGGGGAGGTCCGTGCCGAGGGAGCCGGTGAGCGCGGCGGGCAGCTCCGTGCGGCCCGCCTCCCCGTACAGCCGGACCAGCGCGGCCCCGCCCCACCGGTCGGCGATCGCCCGGCAGGCCAGCCAGGCCCCTTCGTAGGCCCGCGCCAGGGCGTCCGGGTCGCCGCCGAAACCGAAGTCCCCGTCCGCCGGCAGCGCCGCCGGGACCCGGCCGGCGCGCACCTCCCGGGCCAGAGCGGGGGCCGCCTGCGCCGGGGCGGGGCCGGCGTTGTTGCTCCCTCCTGTGCCGGCGCCGGGGGTGCTGCTCGTGCTGCCGGTGCGGTACGCCGCCCAGTCCGCGAAGCCCTCCGACAGCCACAGCGGGGTCTTCGCCGTGGTGGCGGCCCGGGTGGCGACATGGGTGACCTCGTGGGTCAGGACGATCCGCCGGCCGGCCGGGGACAGCTCGGCGAAGCCTTCGGGGTTGACCACCACGCGGTCCGCCGGGGCGGCCCCGCCGCCCACCCGGCCGGTGGTCACCGCCGCCATGCCCCGGTAGTCGGCCGGCGGCCGGCCCAGCAGGGCGGCCATCGCGTCCAGCGAGCCCGGCACCAGCACGACCACCCGGCCCGCCCACGGACCCGGCCAGGCGGCGGCAGCGTCCGGCACCGCCCGGTCGGTGAGCCGGGCGACGTCCTCCAGCAGCTCCCGCCCCTGCCCGGTGCCCAGCACCAGGCTGCGCTCCCCGCGCACCGCGGTGACCGGACCCTGGTCCCAGGGCTCGGGCAGGGCGCCGGGGGCGGGCC
>NZ_WTFF01000261.1 GCF_019400985.1 Streptomyces bambusae | reverse complement strand
GCTCGGCGCCGAACACGCCCGTGCGCACGCCCGGCGGCGACTCGCGGCCGCTGCCGCCGAGGAGTACCCGCAGGCCAGCCGCACCGCGAGCCTGGCCTCCCTGACCGCCTCGCAGGCGCGGGCCAACCGCGGCTTCGACCCGGCGCGCGACGGCCGGTTCACGGACTACTTCCCCTCGCCCGACTTCGGCGTCCACACGGCCCAACTGCCCACCGGCAAGGTGCTGCTGTTCTCCTTCGAGCGGGTCCAGTCCAACCCCCTCAAGGAGACCGGCCCCACCGATGTCGTCGGCCCGGCCAACGCCGGCCGGGCCTACCTCTGGGACCCGTCCCGGGGCACCGGCCCCGACGCCTTCACCAGCGTGCCGCCGCCGAGCGTCGTCGTGCCCGACGGCACCGGCATCGCGCGCCCCGCGCCCTTCTTCTGCTCCGGCCACGCCTTCCTGCCCAACGGCATGCTCGCGGTCTTCGGCGGGAACAACGGCGGCAAGGGCGGCAGCGGTGCCACCCTGTCGTTCGTCTTCGACCCGTGGACCGAGACCTGGTACCGCAACCGCGACATGGTGGCCGGCCGCTGGTACCCCTCGGTGGTCACCGGCGCGGACGGGCGGATGCTGATCATGTCCGGGCAGTCCGAGCGGGGCACCGGCACCCCCACCCCGGTCGTCGAGCGCTTCCCGTCCCTGGGACACCCCGTGCCGTGGCTGAAGACGGACGTCCCGCGGGACGTCCCCACGGACCGCTTCTGGTCCACCGCCCCCTTCCGCAACGACTACCCGCACCTGTTCTCGCTGCGCGACGGGCTGATCTACGGCCTCGGCCGGGACGCCGACCAGCAGTGGAAGTTCGACCCGTTCACCGAGCTGCGCTACCGCCTGCCCCGGCGGCCCGGCGACTACCGCAACTACGGCTCGGCCGTCCCGCTGCCGGCGGGCCTGCGCGGCCCGGACTCCGTCCT
The DNA here is from genome assembly GCF_019400985.1 of Streptomyces bambusae. Classification (GTDB taxonomy): domain Bacteria; phylum Actinomycetota; class Actinomycetes; order Streptomycetales; family Streptomycetaceae; genus Streptomyces; species Streptomyces bambusae_A. The sequence goes on along the minus strand of NZ_WTFF01000261.1, from coordinate 9,344 downwards.
CGTCCTCGGCGGCGACCCGCGCGACCCGAACACCTACCGGCTGACCGGCCGGCAGTGGACCACCGAGCAGCCCCGCGCCTTCGGCCGCACCCAGGACGACACGCTGATCATGCCGGACGGCACCCTGCTCACCGTCAACGGCGCCCTCGACACCCGGGACTACGGCAGCGGCCCCTTCAACCCCAAGGCCGACCTCGCCTACCGGCAGACCGAGACCCGCGACGCCCGGGGCTCCTGGCGGCTCGGCCCGGCCCAGCGGCTGCCGCGCGGCTACCACTCCAACGCCCTGGTGATGCCGGACGGCCGCGTCATGGTGACCGGGGACGAGCTCCAGCAGATCGCCAACGACCCCGACATCACCGACGAGATGGACGGCAGCATCGAGCTGTACGAGCCCGCCTACCTGCACCGCGGCAGCCGCCCGGCGCTGGACGAGGTCCCGGAGGGCACCGTCCGCCACGGAACCGGCTTCAGCGTGACCACGTCCACCCCCGACCAGGTCCGGCGTGCCGTCCTGCTGGCTCCCACGACGGTCACCCACGCGGTCAACACCAGCCAGCGCCACCTCGACCTGCTGCTGACCGGGATCCGGGGCGACACCCTCACCCTCGTCGCGCCCGCGACGCCGGCCGACGCGCCGCCCGGCTACTACATGCTGTTCCTGTTGAACGACAAGGGTGTGCCGAGCACGGCGAAGTGGGTGAAACTGGGCCGTGAGTGACGTCCCCGGGCCGGGCCCGCAGGTCGTGGCGGCCGGCATCGTCCTGGACGAGCAGGGCCGGGTGCTGCTGTCCTCTGCCTCCCCGCCCTCCCGACCGGACCTGCCCGCCACCCCGGTCCGCCGTACCGAGACCCCCGAACAGGCCCTCGCCCGGTACCTGTCGGCGGACCCGGGCCTGCACCTGTCGGTCGGCCGGCTCCTCGCCGTGGACTCCCGCGGCCCCGCGTCCGACGGCGGCCCCGCCCGGGTCGTGCACGCCTACCAGGCCGGGCCGCTGCCGCCCGCGCCCGCGGGCGACACGGCCGACGGCGACGGCGGTCACGGCGGTGAAGGCAAAGGCGGCGGTGGCGGCGATGTGCCCGGGGCCCGGCGGTACCCGTGGGAGGAGGCCTGCGCCCTGCTCCCCGTCCCGGCCGCGCCCCTGCTGCGCGCGGCCATGGCCGCCCTGTACGCGGGATCGGTCGCGCACCTGGTCGACGGTGTTCCCCAGCCGGGCTCCGCGGCCGGGGTCACCGCCCCGGCCCGAGCCGCCCTGGAGCACGCCCACACGCTCGACGCCGCCGGCCACCGGGCCAACCGGCCCAAGGCGCTGACCGCGTCGAAGGTGCTCTTCACCGACCGGGCCGGCCGCGTCCTGCTGGTCCAGCCGAGGTATCGCACCGACGGCCGCTGGCACCTGCCCGGCGGGGGCATCGAATCCGACCTGGGCGAGAGCCCGTACGAGGCCGCGCGCCGCGAGGTGCGTGAGGAGCTCGGCCTCGACCTCGCCCCGGGCCGGCTGCTGGCGGTGAACTGGGCGCCCGACCCGCCGTACCCGGCCCGGGTCGCCTTCCTCTACGACGGCGGCGTCCTCGACGACGAGACCCTCGCCCGGATCCGCCTCGACCCGGCCGAGCTCAGGCAGTGGCGGACGGCGGCCCCCGCCGAGCTCCCCGCGCTGGTCGGCAAGGGCCAGCTGCGCCGGATCGAAGCCTGCCTGACGGCCCTGCGCGAGGGCATCGGCCCCCTCGAACTGGTCAAGGGACGTCCCCGCCCCCGCCGGCCGGCACGGTGAAGGCCCCTCGTGCAACTCAGCTCAGGTGGTCCTGGAACGGGCGGGCGCGGGCGGCCAGGCCCGCTTCGAGCTCGTCCAGGGCGCGACGGGCGCGCACGATGCGCTCGCGCAGGTCCTCCGGGACCGCCTCCGCCGAACACGCGTCCGCCGAAAACGCGGCCGCTGCCTGTGCCTCGTCCTCCGCCGTCCAGGTCCCGGCGGCGGCCGGCTCCGGCACCCGGGCAGGCCCCGGCCCGGACTCCGGATCCGGCCTCGACCCCGGGTCCGGCGCCTGCCCCGTTTCCAGGTCCTGCTTCTCCAGCTCGCGCGCCTCCTCCAGCGAGGTGAGCACCACCCCGATCAGGACGTTCACCAGCACGAAGGAGGCGAACAGCACGTAGGAGGCGTAGTAGAGGAACGACAGCGGGGAGATCTCCAGCCCCGCGCTCACGGCGTCGCCCAGCCCCTCCAGCATGGTCAGCAGGAAGAGCGTGAGCGCGGCCCGGCCGACCGAGCCGTAGCGCCCGGGGTCGCTCTCGGCGAAGCACAGCCAGCCGATCATGGCGTACACGTAGACCACGAGCGCCCCGACGAACAGGAAGCTCAGGGTGCCCGGCACGCTGCGGCCCACGGCGACGAGCAGGACCCGCAGCTGCGGGAGGAAGCGGGCGGTGCGCAGGACCCGCGCCAGCCGCAACAGCCGCAGCACCGTGGCGTTCTCACGCACCACCGGCACGAACGCCGACGCCACCACCAGCAGGTCGAAGAGGTTCCACGGATCGCGGAAGAAGGCCTTGGGCCGGTCGGCGTGGGCGCCGATCCGCACCAGGATCTCCAAGCTGAACACGGCCAGGCAGGCACCTTCGGCGATCCGGAGGATCTGCTCGTGGGCGGCGGCCGTCCCGCTGTACGTCTCCACACCCAGCAGGCAGGCGTTGAACAGGATCACCGCGAAGACGGCCTTCCCGAACGCGGGAGCGTCTGTCACGGTGCGACAGCGGGCCGCCAGCCTCGTACGGCCGGCCTCATGCGTCACGGAGAACCCCTCATTTCACAAGCGTCACAGCAGTCGGCCGATCGATCATGGCAGCGCCGGGATGGCCCTCCCATGTTTCAAACACCATCAGCACCCGATCGGGTGGGCCCCGGATTTACGTACGAGCAGGCCGGGAAGGGCGGGGGCGGCGGCCGGAATCCGCTGCTCCGGAATCGGCGCGTCGAAGCCTGCCGGAGCGCGGGCGCGGCGGGCACACTGGCGGCGCCCGCACAGCACGGACCCCACCCGGACTCCAGAGAGGACTTCGGATGCGCCTGCGCACCGCCCTCACGGGCGCGCTGACCGCACTGGCCCTGCTCCTCGCGGGCGGCCCGGCCGACGCCCGCGACCCCCTCGGGGGCCCGGCCGAGGCCATGGCCGCCCTGCCGGACACCGTGGTACCCGTACCGGCGCAGACGGTCGCCGACGGCAGCACCTTCACCCTCACCCAGGCCGTCACCGTGACCGCCGGGACCCCCGAGGCCCGCGGCGTCGCCGAGTACCTCGCCTCGGTCCTGCGGACCTCCACCGGCCACCCGGTCCCCGTCACCACCGGGCCGCCGCCGGCGTCCGGTGGCATCGCGCTGCTGCTCTCCGGCGCGCCCGCGTCGGTAGGGGCGGAGGGCTACCGGCTGACCACCACCGCCGGCGGCGTCACTGTCCGGGCCCAGCAGCCGGCCGGCCTCTTCCACGGCGTCCAGACGCTGCTCCAGCTGATGCCGCCCGCCGTGATGAGCCCCACCGTGCGGCCCGGCCCGTGGACCGTGCCCGGCGGTACGGTGACCGACCGGCCCCGCTTCGCCTACCGCGGCGCCATGCTCGACGTGGCCCGGCACTTCTTCACCGTCGAGCAGGTCCGGCGCTACATCGACCAACTCGCCCTCTACAAGATCAACATGCTGCACCTGCACCTGTCCGACGACCAGGGCTGGCGGATCGCCGTCAACTCCTGGCCCGACCTGGCCGAGTACGGCGGCAGCACCCAGGTCGGCGGCGGCCCCGGCGGCTACTGGACCCAGGCCGACTACACCGCGATCGTCCGGTACGCCGCCTCCCGCTTCGTCACGGTCGTCCCGGAGCTGGACATGCCGGGCCACACCAACGCCGCCCTCGCCTCCTACGCCGAGCTCAACTGCGACGGGGTCGCCCCGCCGCTGTACACCGGCACGCAGGTCGGCTTCAGCTCGCTGTGCGTCCCGCTGGAGACCACCTACACCTTCATCGACCAGGTGGTCGGGGAGATCGCCGCCCTGACCCCCGGCCCCTACCTCCACATCGGCGGCGACGAGGCCGCCTCCACCCCGCCCGCCGACTACCGCGCGTTCATCGAGCGGGCCCAGCGGATCGTGGCCGCCCACGGCAAGACCGTCGTCGGCTGGCACGAGATCGCGGGGGCGGCCCCGCTCCCGTCCACCGTCGCCCAGTACTGGGGCACGACCCGGACCCACCTGACCCTCGCGGCCGCGGCGGCCAAGGGCACCAAGGTCGTGATGTCGCCGGCGAACCTCGCCTACCTCGACATGAAGTACGACCGGCGCACCCCGCTCGGGCTGTCGTGGGCCGGGTACATCGAGGTCGACAAGGCGTACGACTGGGATCCCGCGGGCCGGGTGAGCGGCGTGGGCGAGTCCGCCGTGCTCGGCGTCGAGGCGCCGCTGTGGACCGAGACCGTCGTCACCCCGGCCGACATCGACTACATGGCCTTCCCGCGGCTGCCCGCCCTCGCCGAGCTGGGCTGGTCCCCGTGGAGCACGCACGACCTGCGCTCCTTCCAGCGCCGTCTGGGAGCCCAGGGGCCGCGCTGGAAGACCATGGGCATCACCTACTACCGCTCCCCGAAGATCGCCTGGCCGGCCGGCTCCTGACCCCCGGCTCCCGGCCCGCACGCCGGACAGGACCCGCCGGGCGGACACACGAGCGCCGGCCGCCCGGTGGGACCGGGCGGCCGGCGCGCTGTGCACGGGCGGGGTCGGCCGCGTCAGCTGTTCGCGGAGAGGTTGCCCGACAGGACCGGGATGTTGTCCAGGATGTGCGAGAGCGACTCGTCGCCCTTGGCCTGGGTGGAGTTCTCGGTGCACTGCTGGTTCATCGGGTTGGACAGGACGTTGATGTCCTGGACGCCGACGTTGACGAGCGCCAGGATGTTCTGGACGTTGACCTTGGCCGGCAGACCGACGCAGGGCTTGTTCAGCGTGCCCTGGACGAGGCCGAGCTGCGGGCTCAGGTCGCCCGCGGTCTTCTGGTTGCCGTAGATCTGCTGGGCGCCGTTGCCGTTGACGGTGGTGATCCCGTTGTCGTTGCCGATGGCCATCGCCGGAGCGGCGACGGCGGCGCCCGCACCGAGGATGGAAGCCGTGGCGGCCGCGGTGGCCATCATCTTCTTGAGCATCATGGATCCTTCTGTCGCACGGGTGCTCGCCTGCGGAGCACCTTGATCAACGCCCGGCGCGCCCGCCGGTTGCGGACGTTCCCCCGAACGGGGGCAGATGACGCTGCGTCGCCGCCCGTGACGCTCCGTAGCGGGACGTGCCGCGGCAGGCGGGGGACAGCAGAATGGAGGAGGACCCGTCCGCCCTGGCGCGATGCGGGCGGGATCCACGCGTTTGCCGCCGCGCGCCTCGGCCGGAAGGGGGCGTCGGGTGCCATCGGAACCGCCGGGGGGCGCGTACGACGCCGGCCCGCTGCGGTCCGAGCCGGGCGCGCTCCTGGAGGACGTGGCCGTGGCGGTCTTCGGCTTCGACGGGGACGGGCGCCTGTCCGTCTGGGGCCCCGGCGCCCGCGACCTCTTCGGCTACGACGTGCGGGAGGTGCTGTCCCGCCCCGCCTCGCTGCTCTTCCCCGAGCCGCTGCCCAGCCTGCCGGGACCGGCCGGCGACCGGCTCGCGGCGACCGCCCTGACCCACGGCTACTGGCGGATCCGGACGCCGGCCCGGCACCGCGACGGCACGGTCTTCGACTGCGGCGTACGCGTCTTCCCGCTCTCCCGGAGCACCGACGAGATCCTCGTGCTCGCGCTGGCCAGCCGCGGCGACGAGCTGGACCGGGTGAAGACCAACCTCGTCTTCCTGGACGCGCTCTTCAGGACCTGCCCCATCGGCCTGGTACGGCTGGACGAGCACCTGCGGTACGTCCACCTCAACCAGGCCCTGGCCGACATGGACGGCGCCTCCGTGGCGGAGCACCTCGGGCGGGGCGTCGGCGAGTTCATGCTCACCCCGGACGGCGGCGGCTTCGAACGCCTGCTGCGCGGCGTCGCCGACAGCGGGCGCCCGGTCGTCGGGGCCCTGATGGGCCTGCGCACTCCCGGCCGGCCGGACCGCGACCAGGTGCGCTCGGTGAGCTTCTTCCCGCTCAGCCAGGCCGGCGGCACCCGCCCGGGGCTGGGCGGACTCCTCGTGGACGTGACCGACCGGGAACAGGCCATCGTGGAGGCCACCGCCAACCGGCAGCGGCTCGCCCTGCTGAACCGGGCCGCGGAGCGTATCGGCACCACGCTGGACGTGCGCGTCACCGCCGGCGAACTGGTCGACTCGGTGGTCCCCGACTTCTGCGACGGCGCCGTGGTCGACGTCGTGGAATGGCTGGACGAGTCCCAGCCCTTCACGCCGGAACTTCCCCTGTACACGCGGCGGATCGCCGCCGGCACCACCCTGCCCGAGCCGGCCGTCGAGTTGATCGAGGGCCTGGAACGGGTGTCGTGGCCACCCGGGTCCCCGGTCCACGAGACCCTGCGCACCGGCCGGCCGGTCTCCTTCGACGTGGACGAGGACTTCGTCACCCGGACCGTGGTGCACCAGCAGCGCGCCCGCCTGCTCGTCGACAGCGGCCTGGCCTGCATCGTCATCGCCCCGCTGATCGCCCGCGGCACCGCCCAGGGCCTCGCCATGTTCGGCCGTTCCGCCCAGCGCCCGGCCTTCACCGGACAGGACCTCGACCTGGCCGGGGAGCTCGCCTCCCGCGCCGCCCTCTGCCTGGACAACGCCCGCCTCTACAGCAGGGTCGAGGAGATCGCGCTGACCCTCCAGCGGGCGCTGCTCCCCGTCACCGTGGCCCACAGCCCCCATCTGGAGATCGCGCACCGCTACTTCCCCGGCAGCCGCGCCACCGAGGTCGGCGGTGACTGGTACGACGTGACCGGCGTGCCCGGCGACCGGGTGGCGCTGGTCGTCGGCGACGTGATGGGCCACGGCGTGCCGGCGGCCGCCGCCATGGGCCGGCTGCGCATCACGGCCAAGGCCCTGGCGCGTACCGGGATGGAACCCGCCGAGGTGCTCACCGAACTCGACGCCTGCGCCCGCGAGTCCGGGATCGACCTGGCCACCTGCCTCTACATCGTCCACGATCCGGCCACCGGCCGGGCCCGGGTGGCCAGCGCCGGGCATCTGCCGGCGCTGGTGCGCAGGCCGGACGGCAGCGTGGACACCGTGGACGAGGTGCTCGGGGTGCCGCTCGGGGTCGGCGGCGTGCCGTTCCGGACGACCGGGATCGAGCTGCCGGACGGTTCCACCCTCGCGCTCTACACCGACGGTCTGGTGGAGTCGCGGGACCACGACATCGACGTCGGCCTCGACGCGCTGCGGGCCGCGCTGGCGCGGGCCGACGCCGACTCCTTGGAGGAGGCGGCCGACGGCATCGTGGCCGGGCTGCTGCCGGAGGGTCCGACGGACGACACGGTGCTCGTCCTGGCGCGGGTGCGGACGACACCGCGCCCGGGGGACGGCGGCGGACGGCCCGGACCGGGTCGGGAGGGCTGACCGGGCGCGTCGGCCGGACGGGGGCGGACGCGGACCGGACCGGGGGCGGAAGCGCTGGTGACCGGACCGGACCGGACCGGCCCGGAGCGGCAGCGCCGACCGGGCCGGGCCGGGGCGGTCGCGTCGCCGCCCGGTCGGCGTCAGCGTCGCTGCATGGCGGTGGCCAGTTGGGCCCGGGAGCGGACGTCGAGCTTCTGGTAGATGCGGGTCAGCCGGGCCTCGACCGTCTTGACGCTCAGGAACAGCTTGTCCGCCGCCTCCTGGTTGCTCGCCCCCTGGCAGACCAGCAGCGCGAGCCGGGTCTCGGCCTCCGTCAGGACGCCCGTACCCCACCCCACCGGACCGCGTCCGGCGGAGCGGCCCGGTCCGGCACCAGCCGGCGCCTCGATCGCCAGCGCCGCCCACGGCGTGGCGCCCGCCCGCGTGAACACCTCCGCCGCCTCCTGGAGGGCAGCCCGGGCCGGTGCCCGCCGCCGGCGCCGGCGCTCCACCCGGGCCAGCGCCAGCAGGGTCCGGGCCCGCTCCAGCGGCAGGTCCAGCGCCTCGAAGCGCTCCGCCGTGGACCGCAGCAGGGCGACCGCCGCGTCGGCCTCGGACCGGGCGGACAGCAGCAGCCCCTCCGCCCGGTCCAGGGCCGCGACCACACCGGCCCGCCCGAGGTCCACGGCCACCGAGCGGACCTCCGCCAGCAGCGCGGCCGCCTCCGCCGGCTCGTCCGCCGCCACCAGCGCCTCGGCCAGTTCCCCGTGCCAGCGCAGGATCGACGGGTCCACCACCTGCTGCGCGGCCTCCAGTTCGGCCACCCGGCGCAGGGTCGCCACCGCCTTCACCGTCTCCCCGGTGGCCAGCTCGACCAGCCCGAGCGCGTACAGGCTGCGCGAGAGGAACACCTGGTCGCGCTCCTCCTCCGAGGCCTGCACCCCGCGCCGGGCGTAGCCGGCCGCCCGCGCGAAACTGCCGCCCACGGACTCCGCCATGGCCGCCACGTACCAGGCGGGCCCCGGCGAGAGGCCCGCCTCGATGGTCAGTTCCAGGGCGCGCCGCGCATGGGCCGCGCCCGCCGCGCAGCGGCCGCTGCGCAGCTCGACCTCGCTGAAGCTGCGCAGCAGCTCGAAGACGTCCTCGGCCGAGCCGGTCCGCTCCGCCGCGGGCAGCAGCACCAGCAGCTGCTCCCGGGCGTCCGCGAGCCGGTCGTCGAACAGGGCGTGCCGCACCGCGAGGTACTGCGGGGCGTGGCGCATGCCGAGCGGCACGGCCGGCGCCGGCAGCGCGAGGGCCTGGGCCAGGATCTCCTCGGCACCGTGGTCACCGAGGATGCGGCCCATCCGGGCCCGTACGGTCAGTGCCATCGCCTCGGCGACCTGGTCCCCGCCGGTGGCGGCGAGCGCCCCGGCCTCGGCGGCGGCCGCCCGCGACCGCACCGGGTCGCCGTCGCTCAGGTTGAGCTTGGTGGCCACCCGCAGCTGGACGGCGGCCTGGAGGGCGGGGTCGCCCGCCGCGTCGGCCATGGCGTGCGCGAAGGTCTCGTCCAGGTCGGCGAGGGCCTGCCCGGCGGCGTCGATCACGGCGAGCCGGGCCCGTACCCGGTCCGCGGGCGAGGCGTCGCGGGCGAGGACGGCCTCGGCCGCTCGGCGGGCGACCGGGGCGGGGTCATTGCGGGCGGGCAAGTCGGCGGAAGAGCCAACCCCGAGCCGGTCCTTCGCAACCCGCGGCGGGACCCCGCCAAAGGCTTCCTTTTCGAAGACCCTCACCACCTGCCGGTCCCGTCGGGAAGGGTTCGGGTGGGGGAAGCAACCCCGG
>NZ_WTFF01000260.1 GCF_019400985.1 Streptomyces bambusae | reverse complement strand
TCGGCGGGGCCGCGCTGGTCGTCGCGAACGCGCTCAGCGCCGACGGCCCCTCCGGCCGGTCCGAGGCCGCCGCCTCGGTGAACACCAGCAGCGCGCCCAGCACCAGTGCCACCCCGGCGCCCAGCCAGCCGCGCCGCCCGGGCGCCCACAGCGAGGTGGTGGCGAAGGCCGTGGTCGACGCCGGCGCCGCGGTAGCCGACGGGAACAGCAGCGGGAGCAGGGCGGCCAGCGCCGCGAGCTTGCGCTGCCCCCGCTCCTCCCAGTCCGGCCCGTACGCCGAGCAGGCCACGCCCTCCAGCTCCGCCACGAACGCCTCGGCGTTCTCCGGGCGGTCCTCCGGCAGCTTCGCCAGGCCCCGGCGGATCAGCGGCCGGACCGGCTCCGGGGCCTCGGTCTCGGGCACCGGGGCCTCGATGTGCTGGACGGCCAGCTCGGCGAAGTTCTCCCCGGCGTACGGCTTGCGGCCGGTCAGGCACTCGAAGAAGGTGGCCGTCGCCGCGTACACGTCGGTCGCCGGCGAGGCGGGACCGCCCTGCCACTGCTCCGGCGCCATGTACGCGGGCGTGCCGGCCACCCCCGGCGTGCTGCCGCGGTCCGCGGCGATGCCGAAGTCGACGAGCTTGGACGAGCCGTCGGCCGCGACCAGCACGTTCTCCGGCTTGTAGTCGCGGTGGACGACGCCGGCCGCGTGCGCGGCCGCCAGCCCCAGCAGCGAGCCCTTGAGCACGACCAGGGCGGACTCGGGGTCGGTGTGCCCGGACTGCTTCAGCAGCGCGCGCAGGGCGATGCCGTCCACCAGCTCCATCACGATGGCGGCGCCGCCGGGCGCCTCCACGTACTCGTACAGCCCCACGACGTACGGCGAGCGCAGCGCGCCCAGCAGCCGGGCCTCCGCCCGGAACTCCCGTACGAACGCCGGATCGGTGCGCAGCCGCTCGCTGAGGTACTTCACCGCGACGGGAGTTCCCGTCCCGTCGTGCACGGCGAGCACCACGCGGCCGCTGCCGCCGGCGCCGAGTTCACTGGTCTCCGTGTAGCCGGGGACCGACCACGCCTTCATTTCCGTTCCGTCCCCCCTGGTGCGGGTCTCCACCCCCTGGGACACGGACGGGCCGTGGCCGGTTCCCGACCGTACGGGTCCGCTCAGGCGGCGGCCCGCTCCGCGCGGATCAGGGAGTGCAGCCGGTCGGCCGCGGCCTGCCCGAACGCGGGGTCGTTGATGTGGGTGTCGTAGTCGTAGAGCTGCGCCGCGCTGCCGCGCAAGCCCTCGCGCAGCGCCGAGAACAGGGCCCGGTCCGCAGCGGGGTCATGATAGGGCCCGTCCGGAGCACCCAGCGTCGACAGTCCCCGTTTCGGGATGCACACGGCCGTCGGGCCCGTCGCCGGCCGCAGCTTGGCCGCGACCAGCCGGCCCAGTTCCGCGCATTCGGCCGGCGTGGTGCGGACCACCGTGACCGACGGGTTGTGGACCAGGAGGTGGCGGTGGCGGACCCGTTCCGGCACCGTCTCGGGCGGCCCGAACTTCACCATGTCCAGCGCGCCCGGGCACACCACCTGCGGGATCCCGGCACGCCCGGCCGCGGTGAGCCGGTCGGGTCCGGCGCTCAGCAGACCCCCGCACAGCTCGTCGGCGATCTCGCAGAGCGTGAAGTCCAGGACGCCGACGAACACCCCCTGCGCGGCCAGGCCCTCCAGCGTGCGGCCGCCGGTACCGCTGACGTGGAAGACCAGGACCTCGTAGCCGAGCTCGGTCAGGCGCTCGCGGGCCGCGTCCACGCCGATCGTCGTCACGCCCGCCATGCTCGCCGCCACGAGCGGCCGGGCGCCCGTGCCCAGCCGGCCCGGGCGGATCTCCCGGGAGGCACGGGCACAGCCCTTCGCCATCCCCGCGACCGCGTCGGCCGCATTGGCCAGAACCGGTGCCGAGACGGTGTTGATCCCGGCGATGTCCACCACGCTGTGCATCATCGTGATGTCCGAGGAGCCGACGTACTTCGCCACGTCCCCGGACGCCATCGAGGACACCATCACCTTCGGCACCCCCAGCGGCAGGGACCGCATCGCCCGGGTGGCGATGGAGGTGCCGCCGCTCCCGCCGATCGCCAGCACCGCGTGCAGCCGTCCCTCGGCGTGCAGGCGCAGCAGGGTCGCCTCCGCGCCCCGCGCCATCGTGGTGACGGCCGCGCCCCGGTCGGCGGCCGCCCGTAGTTCCGACAGTTCAGTCCCCGCGGCCCGGGCCACCGCTTCGCGCGGTACGTCCGCGGGCACCCGGGGCTCGCCCATGATTCCGGTGTCGACCAGTATGACTTCGACGCCGGCGCGCAGCAGTCGCTCACGCAGCCAGCCGTACTCCACACCCTTGGTGTCCAGGGTTCCCACCAGCACGACGTTCGCCATGAGGGCAATGTCCATGCACCGGGTGCGGCTGGCAAGTCCATCCGCATCAACCAGCCAAATGCTCCAAAAGTCGTTCCACGAACGCGACTTGACCGGGCACCAGGCGGATTCGCGCCACCTCCGGCGCGAACCACGCCACCCGGTCGAGCTCGGGGAACTCCGCCGTCCGGCCGGACCGGGGCGGCCACTCCATGGTGAAGGTGCCCGGCACCATGCGGGCGGGATCGAGGTCCGCCTCGACCGCCCAGACCGTCACCAGCTTCCCGCCCGGCTGCCGTACGTCGCCCAGCGGCAGGTACGGGCCGTCCGGCGGCGGCAGCCCGATCTCCTCCGTGAACTCCCGGCGGGCGGCGTCCCGCGGGCTCTCGTCCGGCTCGTACTCACCTTTGGGGATCGACCAGGCCCGCTCGTCCTTGCGCTCCCAGTACGGCCCGCCCATGTGGCCGAGCAGGACCTCGATGCCGGCCGGGCTCCCGCCGCCGGCGCGGCGGAACAGCAGGAGTCCGGCGCTGCGCTTGTCCGTCATGCGTCCATGCATGCCCCGCCCGGCCCCCGTTCAGCGGATCGGGGTCCGGCCCGCTGGACGGGGGCCGGGCGGATGCGGGCCCTCGCGGTGCGTTCAGTGTGTTCAGTGCACGTGCGGGCCCTCGCGGTGCACCGGCCCGTGCGGCGCGGCGCAGTGACCGTCCCCCGCCTCGCCCCGGCCGACGGAGAGCAGGGCCTCCTGCGCGTGGTCCACCTGCAAGGTGGTGTGCGTGATCCCGTACTCGGCGGACAGCAGCTTCTCCAGGTCCCGGCGGACCGCGTGGCAGTCCCCCTCGGGCTCCACCAGCACGTGCGCCGACAGGGCCGCCTCGCCCGAGGTGATCGTCCAGATGTGCAGGTCGTGCACCTCGGTGACCAGGCCGTGCGCCACCAGCCGGTCGCCGACCGCGTCCGGGTCCACATGGGCCGGAGCCGCCTCCAGGAAGATCCGGCCGGAATCGCGCACCAGCGCGTAGCCCGCCTTGACCATCAGCACCACCACGACGAGCGTGGCGATCGCGTCGGCCTGGACGAAGCCCGTCGTCATGACGACCAGGCCGGAGACGGCGGTGCCGATGAAGGCGAACAGGTCGTTGAGGATGTGCTGGTAGGCGCCCTCGACCGCGAGCGAGGAGCGGTTCGCCTTCGAGATGCACCAGGCGGCGGCGACGTTCACCGCGATACCGGCGAGCGCCGTGACCAGCACGACGCCGCCCGCCACCTCCGGCGGATCGATCAGCCGGCGCACCGCCTCGTACGCCAGCCAGAGCGCCAGCAGCAGCAGCGTCAGCCCGTTGGCCTGGGCGGAGAGTATCTCCGCACGCTTGAGCCCGTACGTGAAGCCGCCGCGCGCCGGCCGCGCCGCCAGCCGCATCGCGATCAGTGCGAGCACGATCGAGACGGCGTCGGTCAGCATGTGCGCGGCGTCGGAGATCAGGGCCAGCGAGTGGGCGAGGATGCCGACCGCCACCTCGACCGCCATGAAGGTGCCGATCAGGCCGAGCGCGATGGCCAGCCAGCGCCGGTCGGCGTTCGCGGCGACCCCGTGCGAGTGACCGGCGTGGTCGTGCCCGGCGCCGCCGCCGCGGCTGTGGACATGGCCGCCGCGGTTGTGGGCATGGTCGTGCGCGTGGTCCTGCGCACCCGTTGCACCCATGGCGTTCCCCCGTCTGTTCGGTGTCCGTTCGGATCCGTTCGGTTGTAGCGAGTGAAGTGAAGCGCACCGGAGCGTCAGGGGCAAAGGCTGCAACGGGGACCGTTGTCATTACCCATAAGAGGCCTCTGACCTGCGGTTATGCCGGGCCGTGGAGATCGTGGGAAAATCTGCTCATGGTCCAGCGCCCCGGCGTACCGACCGCCCCCGAGCTCGTCATGGAGACGGCCGAGGGCCGCACCGTGATGACCCCGAGCCGGACGTACCACGTCGGCCGCGACCCGCTGTGCGAGATCTGCCTGGACGACGCCCGGGTCTCCTGGCACCACGCGATCCTGCGCCCCGAGGGCGACCACTGGACCCTTGAGGACGAGAACAGCACCAACGGCACCTGGGCCGACGGGCACCGCGTCCGCGCCTGGGAAATCGGGCCCGGCAGCGAGCTCCGCTTCGGCAGCGAGTCCGACGGCCCCCGCGCCCTCGTGACCGCCCGGACACCCCCGCCGGGACCCGCGGTGTCCTCCGGCCGGGGCGGCCCGGCCGAGGTCGCCGCGCCCAGCCTCACCGCCACCTTCCGCCGCCCCACCTCCGTCCGCCCGCTCGGCGCGCGCAGCGTCCTGCGCATCGGCCGGTCACCCGACAGCGACCTGGTCCTCGACGACCTCCAGGTCTCCCGCAGGCACGCCGAACTGGTCGCGCTCGCCGACGGCGGGTACGAGATCGTCGACGTCGGCAGCCACAACGGCACCTACCTCAACGGCACCCGTGTGACCCGCTCCCGCATCCGCGAGGGCGACATCGTCGGCATCGGCCACTCCGCGCTCTGCCTGGTCGGCGACCAGCTGCAGGAGTACGTGGACACCGGCGAGGTCTCCCTCGACGTGCAGAACCTCTCCGTCACCGTCGACAACGGCCGCAAGACCCTGCTCGAAGGGGTCTCCTTCCCGGTCGGCGCGAAGTGCCTGCTCGGCGTCGTCGGCCCCAGCGGCGCCGGCAAGTCCACCCTGCTCGGCGCCCTCACCGGCCTGCGCCCCGCCGACCACGGCACCGTGCTCTACGACGGCCGCGACCTCTACCGCGACTACGCCGAGCTGCGCAGCCGGATCGGACTGGTCCCCCAGGACGACATCCTGCACGTCCAGCTCACCGTCCGCCGCGCCCTCGCCTACTCCGCCGAACTGCGCTTCCCCCAGGACACCGCCGCCGCCGAGCGCGCGGCCCGGGTGGACGAGGTGATCCGCGAACTCGGCCTGGAGCAGCGGGCCGACCAGCCCATCCACAGCCTCTCCGGCGGCCAGCGCAAGCGCGTCTCCGTCGCCCTCGAACTCCTCACCAAGCCCTCGCTGCTGTTCCTCGACGAGCCCACCTCCGGCCTCGACCCCGGCATGGACCGCTCCGTGATGCACATGCTGCGCGGCCTCGCGGACGACGGCCGCACGGTCATCGTCGTCACCCACAGCGTGCTCAACCTCGACGTCTGCGACCGCCTCCTGGTCCTCGCACCGGGCGGGCGCACCGCGTACTACGGCCCGCCCGAGGAGGCCCTCGCATTCTTCGGCTTCGAGGAGTGGCCGGAAGCCTACGAGGCGTTCGAGAACGACCGCGACCGCGACTGGGCCGGGGTGTACCGGGCCTCACCGCAGCACCGCCTGTACGTCGACGTCGCCGCAGGCCGGCCCCCGCCGGCCGCGGAGGCCGAACGGGCCGCCGGAGTCCTGCCGCACGCGCCGCCCAAGGCCCAGAGCTGGGGCTCCCAGCTGTCCACCCTGGTGCGCCGGTACGCGGCCGTGCTCGCCGCCGACCGCACCTTCCTGATCATCATGGTCGCGCTGCCGTTCGTCATGGGCGGCATGGCCCGCGTGCTCGCCGGCAGCGCCCTCACGCTCGACACGGCTCTGAACGCCCTGTTCATCCTGGTCCTGGGCGGAGTCCTGACCGGCGCCGCCAACTCGGTGCGCGAACTGGTCAAGGAACGCGTCATCTACCAGCGCGAGCGTGCCGTCGGCCTGTCCCGGTCGGCCTACCTGATGTCCAAGGTGGTGGTCCTCGGCGCAATCACCGTCGCCCAGGCCGTGGTCCTCACCGTGGTCGGCCTCGCCGGCGTCCGCACCAACGCCCCCGGCGGCAAGGGCGTCTTCCTCCCGCCACTGATCGAGATCACCCTGGCCGTCGCCCTGCTGTCCTTCACCGCGATGCTGCTCGGCCTGATGATCTCCGCCCTGGTGAGCAAGGAGGAGGCCACCATGCCGCTGCTGGTCCTCCTCACCATCGTCCAGGCCGCCTTCTGCGGCACCCTGCTGAAACTCACCGGGGTGCCCGTCCTCGAACAGCTGTCCTGGTTCGTGTCGACCCGGTGGGCCATGGCCGCGATGGCGGGCACCATCGACCTGAGCGCCATCGTGCCCACCAAGGTCACGCAGGACCCGCTGTTCGACCACGAGCCCGGCGTCTGGCTCCTGTCCGTGTTCATGCTGCTCGTGCTGTCCGCACTGTTCGGCCTGGTGCTGTCCCGGCTGCTGCGCCGCCACGAACCCGCCATCATGCGGAAGTAGCCCCGCGATGACCGCCGAGCCCCAGGTCTCCCCGTTCCGGCCCACGCACGTGGTCCCCGTCGACGGCATGTCCGCCTGGGACGCCCCCGGCTCCGCCGAGCCCCCCGTGGACCTGGACCCCCTGCTCCCGGTGCAGCTGCTCTCCCGCAGGGGCGACTGGGGCGAGATCCTCTGCTCCAACGGCTGGTCCGCCTGGGTCGACGGGCGGCTGCTGGTCGCCGTACCGCAGCCGCCACCGGCCGGCGGGCCCCACCCGCCGACGGCGGCGGAGGACCCCCTGCCGCTGCTCGCCCGGTCGGCCGACGTCCTGGACCGCTACCGGCGCGCCGCGGCGGAGCAGGCGGCCGGGCGGTCGGACGGCGAATCCTTCCGCCGCGCCACCCAGGGCCTGCGGGCCGGCATCGTCGTCGAGGGGGAGGCGGTCTGGGTCTACGACGAGGCCTCCCGGCGCTGGATGTACGCCGACGGCAAGCGGCTCAGCGGGTACGCCGTGTCCGACGGGCCGGAGGCCGTCGACCCGGGCGGGTCCGGCAGCCCGGCCGGCCCCGGCACGCCCGGGTCCGGCACGCCCGGGTCCGCCGCGCCCGGCGAGGGCACGCCGGGCGACGAATCCGACGAGGACTGGGGTTCCCCGCTCCCGGGGCGCGACGCCGCGCACCCGCCCACGCAGATCGCCCGGCGGGGGGAGTACTGAGGCGGTCGGCGGCCCGGCGGGGCGCTGACGTGTCGGGGGACACCTGCCCGCTGACGCATCGGACACCTCGCCGCTGACGCGTCGGCGCCTGACCGCTGACCTGTCAGGACGCCTCACCGCGGCGGTGCACCGGGCGGGCCAGCAGGGCGCCCAGGAACCCGGCGACGCCGCCCCAGAGCAGCGCCAGGCCCACCGTGCGCCACAGCACCGCGTGCAACTCCACGCTGCCGCCCACCCCGCCCCCGACGTCGAGCCCCAGCACGGACAGTCCGACCTGCACCTGCACCCGGCACAGCAGGCAGACGACGAGGACCGCCAGGGCCAGGGACACCCCCAGGTGCAGGGCGTGCTGCCAGGGCCGGACCCACGCGGGCGACCGTACGGCCGCAAGGAAGCCCGCGGCGAGCAGCAGGAGCACCGCCGCCACCACCAGCCACCAGGCCCGCCCGTCCCGCTCGGCGAGGGTGCCCACGTCGAAACGGGACAGCTCGGGCGTGCGCAGCACCTCGTCCAGCACCTGCGGCATCGGCAGACCGAACGGACCTTCGACCCGGCCCTCCCACGCCCCGCCGAGGCCGAGGGTCAGCCCGAGCCACGCCAGGTTCGGCAGTCCCAGGAACACCACGGCGAAGGTGTCGGCCGGCCGACCTCGGGTGGCGGCCACCACCACCGCGATCACCAGGGCCACCGCGGTGGCCGCCAGCAGGAGCGCCGCCACCGCGAAGGCGGCCGGCCGTACGGCCTCGTGGAAGCGGACCAGCGGGGCGGGCAGCGGGGCCCGCCGGGAGACCAGCAGGGTGATCAGCAGCAGGCCCAGGATCCACAGCAGCCCGTACCCGAGGGTCGCCGGCAGGTCCGGGCGGAATCCCACGGTGGGCCTGATGTCGAGCAGGTCCTCCAGATCGCCGAGGTCGCCGAACTCGCCCAGGTCGGCCAGGTCTCCCAGGTCGTCGGACTCGCCGGGCTCCCCGGACCCGGGCGGCTCGCGGCGTCCGCCCGGCAGGGTGACGGCGAAGGTGTGCCGGGCCAGCTGGGCGGAGCCGGCCAGGGCCAGCAGCCAGAGCAGCACCACGGGGAGAGCGCGGAGCAGGAGTTCGCGGGCGGTCGCCACCGCGCGGTTGTGCAGGGGGTGCAGGAAGCACAGGCCGAGGGCCAGGGCGCCGCCCAGGCTCACCGACAACGGCAGCACCGACAGGGCGAGCTGGGCGTCCGCCAGGAAGCCGGCCCCGCCGGACACCTCCAGCGATCCCCCCGCCGCCATCACCACGACGGCCGCCACCACGTGCGGGTACGCCCCGCCGGGCAGTTCGGTCGCGCCCGCGCAGGCCAGGCCCGCGGCGGACAGGGCGGCCATGACCAGGAAGCCCGCCACGACGGCCACGAGGGCGTCGCGCCAAGCCCTGAGGGAGCCCCCGGAGGTTCGGCTCACCCGGCCACGGTAGGCCGGTCCGGCCCGGAGGGACCACCGGGAGGGCGGGCACTATGGCCCGATGGGGTGAACCTTATACTGTTATGTCCGAAGTAAGGGAGAAAAGATTGTTCGTTCGGGGACTCGGGTCCCCCCGCGCCTAGGAGTCCCCCATGACCACGCAGCCCGCCGGTACCCCGCCGTCAGAACGCCCCACCGGACCGCCTTCGGGCCCGCTCTCGGGCCAGCAGGGGTCCACCCCACCGCCCCCACCGCCGCCCGGCATGCACGGAGGCTCCAGAGGCTCCGGCGGAGGGGGGCCCGGTGGGGGGCCCGGTGGTCCAGGTGGCGGCGAGCCGCCGGACCGGGCTGCGGAAACGCCCGACGAACCCCACAAGCCGTGGTGGCGCTCCATACCGCGCGTGGCCACCAGCGTCGTGGCGCTGGCGGCCGTCGTAGGGCTCGTCCTCGTACTGACCCGGCCCTCGGGCTCGGAGGGCGGCGAGCTGTTCCTGCAGCCCGTGGCGGCGGAAGGCCCTGACCCGTTCACCGAGTCCACGGCCAACGCGGAGGAGAAGCCTCCGCCGCCCGAGCCGGCGACGACCGGGGCGAAGCCGCCGCCGGAGGTGAAGCCCGCGAGCGGCAAGGTCACCGCGCAGGCCGTCACCGGCTCGGACCCGACCCTGTACGGCGGCAGCCAGAACACCGCCAGCTGCGACATCGAGAAGCAGGTCAAGGTCCTGTCCGCGGCGCCGGCCAAGAACGAGGCGTTCGCCGGGTCACTGGGCATCCAGCCCGCAGCGGTGCCCAGCTACCTGCGCTCCCTGACCCCGGTCACGCTGCGCCACGACACCCGGGTCACCAACCACGGCTACCGCGACGGCCGGACGACGTCGTACCAGGCCGTGCTCCAGACGGGGACGGCCGTGCTGGTGGACAACCGCGGTGTGCCGAAGGTGCGCTGCGCGTGCGGCAACCCGCTGGGCGAGCCGGCGCCGCTGCAGAGCGCGGCGAAGCCGCAGGGTCAGGCCTGGTCGTCGTACCGGCCGCAGAATATCGTGGTGATCAAGCCCACGGTCACGGTCATCAACAAGATCACGATCTACGACCACGACAAGAAGCGCTGGTACGACCGCGACTCCGCCCCCACCCGCCACCACGACAAGCGCTGGCCCGACAAGCCGGTCCCGCCGCCGAAGATCGTGACGCACGTCCCGTCCGACCAGGACGAGGACCACAGGTACCCGGACGACGGCAACCAGGTCCCGCCCGGGAACAAGCCGGACGACACGAAGCCGGATGAGACCAAGCCGGACGACACGAAGCCGGACGAGACCAAGCCGGATGAGACCAAGCCGGATGACACGAAGCCGGACGAGACCAAGCCGGACGACACCAAGCCGGACGAGACCAAGCCGGACGACACCAAGCCGGATGGGACGAAGCCGGGCGACACGAAGCCGGGTGGGACCACGGAGAACAAGACGGACCCGGGTGGGACCACGGAGAACAAGACGGACCCGGGTGGGACCACGGAGAACAAGACGGACCCGGGTGGGACCACGGAGAACAAGACGGACCCGGGTGGGACCACGGAGAACAAGACGGACCCGGGTG
>NZ_WTFF01000026.1 GCF_019400985.1 Streptomyces bambusae | reverse complement strand
CCGCCACCGTTCCCGCAGCCGGCACCCCGGCCGCGGCCGCCCCCGCCCCGCGCGGCTCCGGAGGAGCGGCGGCCACGGGTCCCACGGTCGACAACCGGTTCTGGTACACCCACCGGCACTGGAGCGCCGGCACCCACCGGGGCACGGCCGCCGTCGCCGGCGACCGCCCCGGCCTGACCCTCGCGGCGGCCACCGCCCGCAGCGAGTACGCCGACCCGCACACCGGCCGCCGCAGCACCTGGGAGTACGCGACCTGGACCTCGCCCGTACACCGCCCGGCCGTGCCCGCCACCGAGGCCGTCGTCTCGTGGAACGCGCGCACCCCCGCCGGCAGCTGGATCCAGGCCGAGCTGCGAGGCTCGTACACCGACGGCACCGCCACCCCCTGGTACGTGATGGGCCGCTGGGCCTCCTCGGACGCCGACATCCGCCGCACCTCGGTGAACGGGCAGACCGACGGGAGGTCCACCGTGTGGACCGACACCCTGGCCGTGGACCGGCCCGCCTCCGGGCTGCGGCTGCGGGCCTGGCGGCTGCGGCTGACCCTGTACCGCCGCCCGGGCGCCGCCGAGGCCCCCGTGGTGTGGCTGGCGGGAGCGATGGCCTCGGACGTACCCGACCGCTTCACGGTGCCGGCCTCCACCCCCGGCCCGGGCCACGAGCTGCCCGTGCCGCGCTACTCGCAGGAGGTGCACACCGGCCGCTACCCCCAGTACGACAACGGCGGCGAGGCCTGGTGCAGCCCCACCTCCTCGCAGATGGTCATCGAGTACTGGGGACGCAAACCCACCCGCGAGGCCCTGGCCTGGGTCGAGCCCGGCTACTCCGACCCGCAGGTCTGCCACGCGGCCCGGCACACCTACGACTACGCCTACAAGGGCTGCGGCAACTGGCCCTTCAACCCCGCCTACGCGGCCACCTACCCCGGCCTGGCCGGCGTGGTGACCCGCCTCACCTCGCTCACCGACCTGGAGCGGCTGGTCCGGGCGGGCATCCCGGTGATCACCTCGCAGTCCTTCCGCAAGGAGGAACTCACCGGAGCCGGGTACGGCACGGCGGGCCACCTGATGACCGTCGTCGGCTTCACCCCGGCCGGCGACGTGATCGCCAACGACCCCAACTCGCCCACCAACAGCGCCGTCCGGCGGGTCTACCGCCGCCGGGAGTGGGAGAACGTCTGGCTGCGGACCAAGCGGTACGACGCGAACGGCAAGGTCAAAAGCGGTACCGGCGGTATCTGTTACATCTTCTGGCCGGTCGAGTCAGCACCAAGTCAGCACAGCGCGCTGCAGAAGCTCGGCCTGCTGTGAGCATGCACGGCCCCACGGCCGTCTCCACGATCTGACGGCACCGCTCCTGACCGTCCTGCGTGAGGTGGCCGTACCGGTCCACCGTGACCTTGATCGAACGATGTCCGAGCTGGCGAGACACTCCGTGAATGGACACTCCGTTGGTCAGGGCCACGGTGGTCCATTTATGCCGCAAGTCGTGCGGGTTGTATGCGGGCAGATCGAGCCGCCTGATCGCGCGGTCCACGACTTGCGCGGGGGTTAGGGTCACGGCTGGATCGTGGTGTTGTCGCCGGTGACGGCCGTGCCGATGGTCTGTGCGGCGATGGACCGCTCGCCAGACGCGGTGATCGTCACCGCACCGGCCGCAGGAAGCTGGGCGGCCAGTTCGGCAAGCAACTGCGGATCCTCCCGTAGCGTCCGCTTGATCTGCTGGCGCAGGGCGGCAGCAGCATCGGCGTCCCCCGGTTCCTCGGCTGCCTCACGTACCGCCGCCTCCAGTTCCGGGCGTCCGGCCGGGCTCCGGCGCCGCCAGACCGCGTGCAGAATACTGCGCCCTGCGTTCGCCGTCGCTCCCACAGCAGCGTCCTCAGCCCGGGCCAGCACCCCCGCACCATAGGCACCCAGGGCCGCGCTCAGATACGGCCCTGCCTGCTCCATGAACTGCACGATCTCCGCTCCCACAATCCACCTCTGAATTCCCGTTATTGACTGAGGCCAGGGCATCAGACTAGGACGCCCAGCCAGCGCGCACGCGGCGACTCCGCAATTCGCGGCCCGTCGATCGGCCTCACTCCACGCGGGTTAAGCGAACACCTTCCTGACTCTGGCGCAGCCGGCCATACCTCGACCACCAGGCCGCTGACCAGGGAAAACGGAGAACTTGCGCTGGCATACGAACGGCCAGCCGCCGAAGCGGCCTACTTGGCTGAGTCGATCCTTGCGCGGATCTGTGCGACGAGCGGGTTCTCTGGGCCCAGGACGGGCTCGATCCGGTCGAGGGCTGCGCGATAGAGGGCGATCGCCTTTCGGTGTGCGCCGGCCTCCTGGTGGCTGTCCGCCAGGGCGAGTTGGGCGGTCAGGACATTCGGGTGGTCGCCGAGGGTCTGTTGCCAATGGGAGAGGTTGGCTTCGTACAGTGGCACGGCCAGATCGGGTCGGCCGTCGAACCGGTAGATCTCGGCCAGGCACTGCCGTTGCTCGAGTGTGTCCGG
Organism: Streptomyces bambusae; assembly: GCF_019400985.1. GTDB lineage: Bacteria > Actinomycetota > Actinomycetes > Streptomycetales > Streptomycetaceae > Streptomyces > Streptomyces bambusae_A. The sequence continues at coordinate 35,397 of NZ_WTFF01000026.1, read as the reverse complement.
GTGGGTGGCGCCGAGTTCCTTCTCGGTGAGCGCGACGCTGTGTTCCAGTAGTTCGGTCGCCTGGGCGGGGCTGCCAGACCTGCCGTGGGCGCGGGCCAGCATGGTGGTGCAGTGGAGTGTTTGCGGGTGGGCGCCGCCGAGTTCGGCCTCCAGCTGTGCGCGGATGTCCTCCAGGACGGCGACTGCCTGTGCCGCGTTGCCGGACTCGAGGTGGGCGGCGGCCAGGTTCGTCCGGCCGGTGACAGTGTGAGGGTGCGTGTCGCCGAAGACGAGGCTGGCCTTTCGCACGGTGGCCTCGAGAAGTTGGACGGCGCGCTGGGGGTCGCCGACTGTGAGGTGTGCAATGGCCAGGTTGCTGCGACACACCACGGTGTGCGGGTGGTCCTCGCCGAGCGACCGGATGCACCGTTCCAGTGTTGTCTCCGCGAGATGCACGGCCCGTGCCGGATCGTCCGTCTGGCGCAGCGCGTCGGCCAGGCCGATGTAGTTGGCCAGAGTGTCCGGGTGCGCATCGCCGAAGACCTGCTCGCACTGGGCGACGACGGTCTCGAACAGCGGGACGGCGCGCACCGGGTCGCCCGCCGCAAGGTGGGCCTTCGCGAGGCCGCTGCGGGTGGCGAGGGTGTGGGGGTGGGTCTCGCCGAGCAGCGCGGCACGGTGCTCGAGGACGGTGCCGTACTCGGCGATCGCCCGTCCGGAGTCCCCGGCGGCCTGGTACGCCTGCGCCAGCCCGTTCCTGGTGGTCAGTGTCTGGGGGTGTGCGTCGCCCAGCAGGTGGGCGCTCTGCGCGGCCGCGGCCTCCAGCAGTGGGAGCGAACGGGACGGGTTCCCGGCGTCCCGGTAGGCGCAGCCGAGGTTCGCGCGGACGGTAATGGTCTCCGGGTGCGCCTCGCCGTACACCTCGTCGCACCGGGCCAGGGCCGTTTCGAGATGCCGCGCCGCCCGGTCGGGGCGTCCGGCGATCGCATAGGCGTAGGCGAGGTTGCTCCGGCTGGTGATGGTTGCGGGATCGCTGTCGCCGAGCGCCTGCTGCCGTTGGGCGAGCACGGCGGTGTACATCGGAATGGCGCGGGACAGGTCGCCTGAGGCGAGGTAGGCCGCCGCAAGGCCGTTCCGGCTGGTCAGCGTGGCGGGATGGGTTGGTCCTAGCGATCGCTCGTACTGCGTGAAGGTCGCTACATGCAGAGAGATGGCACGATCCAGGTCCCCGGACGCGTGATAGGTGCGGGCCAACTCCTCGCAGCTGACGAGAGTGTCGGGGTGGTTGTTGCCAAGTGCTTGCCTACGTCGCACCAACGTCTCTTCGTGGAGTGCGACGGCACGGGCCAGATCGCCGGAGTCACGGTAGGAATTGGCAAGGTTGGAGGTCACGGTGAGCGTCCCCGGGTGCGAGTCGCCGAAGACCTGCGCACATTGGGCGACCATCGGTTCGAGGATCGCGATGGACCGGCCGAAGTCACCGGCTCCGTGATAGACGTTGGCCAGGTTCGCGCGGACCTTCATGGTGAGTTCGTGCTCGGCACCGGCGAGCGCTTCGCAGCGGGCGAGGGCCGCTGTGAGCAGCGGAACGGCGCGGGCGTCGTGACCGAGGCCACGGAGATAGCTTGCGGCACTTGCGTACCATCCGGCGGGAAAGGTGTCTGCGTGCCCGTCAGGAGTGGTGGCCGCGAGTGCGACGAGGTGTGGGAGCAGCCGATCCCATGCGGGGGACCGGCCAGAGCCGGGCGGTTCTCCCAGCGGGATGACCGCGGCGCACAGCAGCCGTTCGGCTTCGAGTCGGCCAGCCGACGCCGTGCCACCAGAGGGCGACTGGCTCCGGAGGGTGGCCTGGACCAGTCGGTGGACGCTCACCGTGTCCTGGGTGAGGGAGACCATGCAGTAGACGCCAAGGACCCCAAGGGCCTCGTGGAGTTCGTCGCTGTCGTCAGCGATAGGGGCCAGCAGTTCCACCGGGATGTCATCGGGCGCCAGCCACGCCAACGTGGACAGGACGGATACTGCCAGGGGGCTGCGCTCCGTGAGGGTGCTGATCGTCTGGCGCCAGATCCGGGCGACGGTGCGCTCTGGGTCGACGCCTTCAGCAGCCTTGTCCAACGCGCTGATCAGCCTTCGGCGGTAGCGCTCGATGCCGATCGTCGGGTTCTGCGCCAGGTAGGCGCCGGCCTGCATCAGACCGATGGGAAGCTGCCCCAGGTCAGCGGAGAGGGCCCGGGCTTCATGCACCTGGCGGTGGGTCGGCGGGTTCTCGCCGAGCGCATACCTACAGAGGAGTTCACACGCCGCAGCCAGGTCGAGTACGTCCAGGGCCAGCGTCGCGACGGATGTCGGCCAGCCGGCCGACCGTCGGCTGGTGGCGATGACGTAGCCGTTCAGCGAGCCGATGTAGGGCCGCAGATCGGCTGGATCTTCGACATTGTCGAAAACCAGCAGCCAACCTGGATGCCACTGCAACCACATCATCGCCCAAGCGGCGCGCTCTTCGGTCGATACGGTGCCGGCCCACGTGGGGATCAGCCGTAGTGCGAGGTCGGCCAGCGATTGCTCGATGCTGGCGGGAGATCCAGCGGCGATCCACCATGCCACGGTGTGGTCGTGGCGGTGTCTGTGGGCATACTCGAGCGCCAGCGTACTCTTGCCGACGCCGCCGAGGCCCTGGATGACGGCAGTCCGGGCGGCTCGCTGCCCGGGCTCCGCCTTGAGCGTGCCGCGCAGCCAGCCCAGCGCGTCCGTGCGGCCCAGACATAGCGGAATCGGCGGCAGGTTGGTGAACGCGGCAGGCGCCTGGACATCGCGCGCCGAGTTCAGCAACTCGGCCGTGAGGATGGTGACCGGGCCGGTGATCGCCGTCCCAATGTGATGGGCGGCGACAGCCCCGGATCCTGTTGCCTCAAAGGTGAAGTTCGTCATCGTAAAACCCGTCGCCCCCGTCGCCGACGATGTACGCCGACTGTTCTCTACCGCTTCCGGGCGCGACTCGGCCCGGAAGAAGTTGCCGCACTGATGGCTTGCTGAGTGCACTCATTTCGGTCCGTTCTCCGGGCCGGTCGGACGTCTCGCTCTCCTGCACGGAGCGTACGCGTTCCCCATGTCGGGTCAGTATCGGCCGGGCTGCGGCGGCGGGCAGGTGGCTTGGAGTCGGGCAACTCGTCACTCATACGATCGCCGATGGGAGGCCGGGCACGCTCCTTGCAGGAGTCAGCGGTCTCGGTACTCCTGATGTGGGCGTGACATTTGACGACAGAACCTAGTAGTGCTTGTTAGCTGGTCTTGTCACGGTTGGTGTTCGGTAGTTCGCTGCTTGTATGAGGGCGGGTGAGCTTGCGCAGTGTCGGGGTCGGTTGGAGGAGTTCGCTTCCGAGGTGTTCGCGCCGCTGGTGCGGCGGGACCAGCGGCGCGAAGGGCGGCCTGTATCTGCGTGGCCTGCTGCTGGACGGCCGCCGGAAGTCGATGCAGCCGATGGCCGAACGGCTCGGTGTCGACCACCAGCAGTTGCAGCAGTTCATGACGTCCTCCACCTGGCCGGTCGCACAGGTACGGGCCGGACTGGCATGGCGGGCCGTGCGGGTGGTCCGTCCGCAGGTGTGGGTGGTGGACGACACCGGCCTCCCCAAGGACGGCACCGCTTCGCCCGGGGTGGCCCGCCAGTACTCGGGCACCTTGGGCAAGGTCGGCAACTAGATCGGCGTGAGCGTGCACGCCGCCTCCGACACGGCCTCGTGCGCTCTGTCCTGGCGGCTGTTCCTGCCCGAGAGCTGGGACAGAGCCGAGGCAGTCGGTCGGCGCAAGGCATGTCACATCCCCGAGAGCGAACACCACCGGCCCAAGTGGCAGCTCGCCTTGGACATGCTCGACGAACTCGCAGGGATCGGGCTGCGGCCCGCCGCGTTGGTGGCGGACACCGGCTACGGCGCGAACGCCGACTTCCGGCACGCCCTGGAAGACCGGTGCCTGGCCTATGTCCTCCAGGCGAAAGCCGAGATGACCGCTCACGGGCAGGAAGCGGACCCGCACCAGCCCGCATACCACTTCGAGGGCCGCTCGTTCGCCGGCTGGCACCGGTACGTCACCCTCGTCACCGCCGCCCACCTGTTCCTGACCGAACAGCGGAGGACCCCAAAGGCCCCTGCCAGGGCCTGACCATCTACCAGGCCCTGGACCTCCTCCAACACCTCATCGCCACCTGGACCGCCACCTGCCCCACCTGCCGACAAACCATCCCATGGCACCCCTACGACACCACCTAACAAAGCACCACAAGTGGCCTCTACGACGCGACTGACGCGGTGGGCCTGGAGGCAGTCCGGGTTGCCGGCGAAGTATGGCTGACACATCTGCCACGGCTCAAGGGACGCGAACGGCTTGGACGATTGCCCCTCACATCGGCCAGAACTCCGTTGCCGGATCGTGACCACACGAGCTGGCCTTGTCCAGAAAGCCTGTACGAACGACCCGCCTCGCGAACTACCGTTCGGCGGTACAGGGGGTGGGGGTCGTCGGATGACTCGTGCTCCGGGGGACGTCCGGCGGCACGGGGGGTTCTTTGATGACTGTCCAGCGCGTGGTACGCGGCCGGACGGGCGTGACCGTCATCCTGGCCATGGTGCTCACCATGTCCGGGCTTTCCTCGCCCGAGCTGCTCCGCAGCACCGCCGCGACGGTGCCGGACGTCGGGTCGGCGGTCACCGGGCCGGAGGGGCCGGAGGGCACGTCGTTCAACCCGAACCAGATCAAGGACATCAAGGCGGCCGACCCCGGCTCCGGGGTGAACCTGGTCGAGGCGCCCTCGGCGAACAACAGCGGTGACGCGCGCTTGTCGTACCCACTGGAGGTGCCGAAGGGCCGCGCCGGCCTGGAGCCGAAGCTGGCCGTCACCTACAACTCGTCGGGCACGAACGGGTGGCTCGGCGTGGCGTGGGACCTCTCCACCCCGATGGTCACGGTCGACACAAGGTGGGGTGTGCCGCGCTACGACGCCGGACTGGAGACCGAGACCTACCTGCTGGGCGGCGAGCAGCTGACCCCGGTGGCGCACCGGAGCGAGTTACAGGCGCGCACTGCGGAGAAGGTGTTCCACTCCCGGGTCGAAGGCTCGTTCGACCGGATCGTGCGCCACGGCGACAGCCCCGCGAACTACTGGTGGGAGGTCACCGACAAGCAGGGTGTCCGCACGCTCTTCGGCGGCACGGCCGACAGCACGCTGACCGACGGCAAGGGCCGCGTCGCCACCTGGGCGGCGCGGGAGGTCCGCGACGGCAACGACAACGTCCTGCGCTACCGGTACGCCAAGGTGGCCGACGGCGGCACGGCGGGCTCCATGGTGCCGGGCAGCGACCTGTACCCGCAGAAGATCACCTACACCGGCCGCGGCGACACCGACGGCAGGTACTCGGTGACGTTCATCCGGGACCGTGAGCGTGACGAGCCCCGCCGGGCGGACGTGCGGATCGACGCCAAGTACGGGTTCAAGAAGGTCACCGCCGACCTGCTGCGGCGCGTCGAGGTCAAGCTGGACGACCAGCTGATCCGCGCCTACGAGCTGAACTACCGGACCGGCGCGTTCGCCAAGACGCTGCTCACCTCGGTGTCACAGTTCAGCGAGAGCAACCAGCTGTTCAACACCCACACGTTCGACTACTTCGACGACGTGCGCGACCCGTCGGGGAGCTACAACACCTTCGCCGACGCGGCGGGTTGGTCGGTGCCGGACGACGACCTCGGGGTGAACATCCGCGAAGGCGAGGCCAGCGCGATCTCGGCGAACACGTCGGCCGGCTTCGGGGCGCACCTGTTCGCGGGCTACAACGTGCAGGGGCTGACGACCAAGGAGGGCTCCGTCGGGTTGAAGGTCGGGTTCAGCGCGGGCCAGTCCGACGGCCTGTCGACGCTGACCGATGTGAACGGCGACAACCTGCCGGACAAGGTGTTCCGCAAGAACAACGACGTGTTCTACCGGCCCAATCTGGCCAGACCAGGGGGTGAACCGAAGTTCGGCGACACGCCGGTCAAGCTCACCAACCTCCCGGGAATCTCGACCGAGCGCACGCTGTCCGGCACCATCGGCGTCGAGTCATACGTCCTGACCACCTCGGCCCAGCTGGACTTCGTAGGCACCACGACCACCTCGGACCGGTTCTTCAGCGACGTCAACGGCGATGGCATAGCCGACCTGGTGAACAACGGCGGCGTGCTGTTCGGCTACCTGGACGCCCAGGGGCAACCCGCCTACAGCGCGGACTCCAGCCGCACCCCGGTGCCGGTCGGGGGCGGCGCGGTGACCGGCGAGATCGTCGGCGATCAGACCGCGCAGTTCAACCAGCAGGTGGACAACTCGCCGCTGCTGGACACGGTGCGCCGCTGGGTCGCGCCGTTCGACGGCAACGTCCGCGTGGACGGCCGCGTACAGCTGACCCAGGATCCCTCCCCGGCACGGGCGGCCTACACCAAGGCCGACGGTGTGCGGGTCACCATCCAGCACAAGGACGCCGAACTCTGGGCGCAGCGGATCGGCCCCGACGACCACACCGAGTTCACCCCGGGCAATGTGGCGTCGATCCCGGTGAAGAAGGGTGACGCGCTCTACTTCCGTACCCAGTCCATTCTGGACGGCAAGTACGACACCGTGGCGTGGGACCCGGAGATCACCTACACCGACCTGCCGGCCGGCACGGACGCGAACGGGCTGGCGAACACCGTCTTCCGAGCGTCGGCCGACTTCACCTTCGGCGGCAGGCCGTCCTTGGTGACCGTGCCGGTGAACGGCACGCTGCGGCTGACCGGGGACGTGGTCAAGTCCAAGGCCACCTCGGACGACGTGACCGTCGTGATCGAGAAGGGCAACGGCGTCCACCCCGGCGCAGAGGTGTTCCGCAAGGTCCTGCCCGCCGCGTCGACCGGCACCACCGCGATCGACGTGAGCATCCCGGTCAGCATGTTCGAGAAGATGTCGTGGAAGCTGAAGACCGACTCCCCGATCGACGCCTCGGCGGTCAGCTGGGCGCCGAAGGCGCACTACACGGCCGCGCAGGGGGTCGAGTCGGTCGTCGACGCCAAGGGCGATCCCACGCTGGTGATCACCCCGCCGTACGACATGACCATGTACCCGGCGAACACCCTCACCGCGCCGCAGCAGTCCTACAAGGCCACCAAGACCGGCCAGTTGAAGGTGCGGCCGAAGGTGTCCCTCAACTTCGGGTTCTTCGGTGACGCCAACATTGCGTTGACCGTGAAGAAGCGCGGCGGGGAGCTGCTCGGCAAACGGATCTTCCAAGCCAAGGACCTCTCCCCCTTCGGCGGTCCGAACCTGGACCTGACCGTGCCGGTCACCGCCGGCGACGAGCTCTACATCGACTACTCCACGGCGGACACCAGACTGCTCGGCAGTCTCATCGAGCAGTCCGCGTCGGTCACCTACGACGTGACCTCCAGCTGGCCGACCTTCACCCCGGCGCCCAGCGCCATGCACGGTTCCGTCGGGCAGGGCGCCTTCGCCCAGCCCTACCGCGGCTGGGGTGTGATCGGCTACCAGGGCAACCGCGACCGCGCCACGCAGCCGCTCAAGCAGGCCGAACTCACGCTGGACCAGAGCTTCAAGGACGCACTTCCCAAGGAGCCCAAGGAAGCGGACGTCCCGGTGTTCGCCGCGGATCCCCGGCTCACCATGCCACGGCTTGCGGTGTTCGCCCCCGTACCGGCCAAGGGCGGCTGGGCCGCCCAGGACGAGTCCTCCTGGGTCACCGCCGCGATGGCGACGAGTTCCCGCCTCGGCGCGGACACCATCGACATCGTCACCGACGCCGACGTGGCGGGCGACCGGGCGGTGATGCGCCGCGGTGTTACCGGCCAGGTGTCGGCCACCCTCGCGGCCGGCCCGTTCGGCGGCACCGTGGTCGGCGGGATCACCGCGGGTTCGGTCGACTACCTCGACCTCAACGGCGACGGCTACCCCGACGTCGTGGGCGCCAAGGAGATCCAGTTCTCCGACATGACCGGCGCGCTCGGCGCCACGCGCGGCACCCTCGGCGGCAACGTCCGCGAGGCGGACAACGTCTCCGGCAACGTGTCGCTCTCCGCGGGCAGCGAGACCGCCACCATCGCCAGCGCACTGGGCATGGCCGCGCCCGACGCGGGCACCAGCGCCAACACCGCCACCACCGGCGCGGTCCAGCCGTCGCTCGGCATCGGCGGCAGCCTCGGCGGCGGCGAGTCCGACGTCCGCGTCGACCTGATGGACATCAACGGGGACGGGCTGCCGGACAAGGTGTTCGGCAACGGCGACGCCCAGTTGAACCTCGGCTACTCCTTCGCCGCCCGCGAACCCTGGTCGGCCGGACCGATCAACGACGCGTCCACCCGCAACGTCGGCGTCAACCTCGGCTTCAACGTCGACCGCTACGGCTTCGCGGGCGGCGTGTCCGCCGAGCTGGGAACCTCGTACACCAACGCGAGCATGACGGACGTCAACGGCGACGGCCTCACCGACCGGGTGTTCACCGACGGGGCCAACCCGATCAAGGTCGCGGTCAACACCGGCACCGGCTTCACCGCGCCCGCCCCCTTCCGCGGCAGCTTCCCCGACATCGCCGTCGACAAGAACGCCAGCCTCGGCGGGGGCGTCTACTTCACCGTCGGCCTGCCCACTCCCGTCGGCGTCTTCGTCTTCAACCCCGGCGTCAACGCGTCCACCGGCGTCAGCCGGGCCGAAACCAGCCTGCGGGACGTCAACGGCGACGGCCTGGCCGACCACGTCAAGTCCACCCGGGACGACGAACTCCTGGTCGCGGTCAACAAGACCGGCCGCACCAACCTGCTGCGCTCGGTCAGCCGGCCGATGGGCGCCCGTATCGACCTGGACTACACCCGGTCGGGCAACACCGCCGACATGCAGGAGAGCCGCTGGGTGCTGTCCCGCACCTCGGTGTTCGACGGGCTCGCGGGTGATGGTGCCGACACGAGTCTGACCACCTTCCGCTACGAGCAGGGCCGCTACGATCGGCTGGAGCGCGAGTTCCTCGGCTTCGGCCGCGTGGTGACCGAGGACCGCGACACCGGTACGGACGACGCCGTTCGCCGCACGGTGACCGACGAGTACCGCACCGACGGATACGTGAGCCGCGGCCTGCTCACCCGCACGCTGACCGAGGACGGCGCCGGACACCCGTACCGCGAGACACTCAACACCTACCGGCTGCTCGACACCTCCACGGACCAGGAAGCCGACCCGAAGAGCCGGACCGCCACCGTCTTCCCGCAGCTCACCCGCGTCGAGGAAAGGCACTACGAAGGCGCGGCCACCGCGGGAAAGTCCACGTTCACCGACCTTTCCTACGACGGGTACGGCAACGTCATCCGCACCTTCGACGCGGGTGACGAGGGCACCGCGGACGACCTGGAGACCGCCTTCGCCTACAGCGGCTCCGACACGCAGTGCCGCGACCGGAACCTCGTCGGCACCGCCAACGTGGTACGGCAGAAGGCCGCGGCCACCGGCGCACTCCTGCGCCACCGCGAATCCACCGTCGACTGCGCGACCGGCGCCGTGCGCCAGGTACGCGAGTACCTCGACGACGACACCCCGGCCGCCTCCGACCTGACGTACCACCCGGACGGGAACCTGAAATCGGTGACCGGTCCGGCCAACGCCAAGGGGCAGCGCTACAAGCTGGAGTACGGCTACGACACCACCGTCGGCGTACACGTCGAGTCCGTCGAGGACAGCTTCGGCTACCGCTCGTCCACGGCGTACAACCTCAAGTACGGCCAGCCGGAGCGGAACACCGACCAGAACGGCCAGCCGCTGCGGATGTCCTACGACAGCGTCGGCCGGCTCGACAAGGTGACCGGGCCCTACGAGAAGGACGGCGACCAGGCCACGATCACCTTCGGCTACCACCCCGAGGCGACCGTCCCGTACGCCACGACCAAGCACCTCGACCGTGCCGCCGCGGGCGTACGCGACGACACCATCGACACCGTCACCTTCGCCGACGGGCTCAAGCGTGTCCTGCAGACGAAGAAGGACGCCTCGGTGTCCGCCTCGCCCGGGGCCACGCCCACCCAGGTGATGACGGTCTCCGGCCGGTTGAAGTTCGACCACCTCGGCCGCGCCGTGGAGAAGTACTACCCGGTGACCGAGGACAAGGGAGCCGCGAACACCACGTTCAACGCCTCCTTCGACACCGTGGCACCCACGAAGGACACCTTCGACGTTCTGGACCGTTCGGTCAGGACCGTGCAGCCGGACGGCGTCACCATCAGCACCGGATACGGATTCGGCCAGGACCGGGCGGGCACCACCCGCTTCGAGCGGACGGTGACCGACGGCAACGGCAAGGAGCGCCGCACCTACACCGACGTCCGGGGTGCCGTCACCTCGGTGAAGGAGTTCAACGGCTCCTCGGCGATCTGGACCAGTTACGCGTACGACCCCACGGGGCAGGTCACGACGATCACCGACGACAAGAACAACGTCACGCGAGCCGGCTACGACGCGCTGGGACGCCGCACGTCGTTCGACAGCCCGGACGCAGGGCGCTCCGAGACGCGCTACGACCTCGCCGGGAACGTCACGTCGAAGATCACCGCGAACCTGCGGGCGGCGGACAAGGCCGTCGAGTACGACTACGAGTACTCACGGCTGAAGGCCATCCGCTACCCGACGTTCCCGGAGAACAACGTCTCCTACGAGTACGGAGCCCCCGGCGCACCGGACAACGCGGCCTCGCGCGTCACCGAGGTCCACGACGCGGCGGGAACGGTGCAGCGCGCCTACGGGCCGCTGGGCGAGGTGATCAAGGAGACCCGCACGATCACCGCCGTCCGCGACGCCCCGCGCACCTACACCACCGCCTGGCGCTACGACGCCTTCAACCGTGTGCTGGAGATGACCTATCCCGACGGCGAGGTCCTGACCTACGCCTACGACTCGGGCGGCCAGGTCGGCCGGGCCACCGGATCCAAGAACGGCACCGGATACACGTACCTGGACCGGATCGACTACGACAAGTTCGGGCAGAAGATCCTCCAGCAGACCGGCAACGGGGTGCGCACCACCTACACCTACGACGCCGAGGACCGCCGACTCGCAGCACTGAAGTCCGTGGAGCCGGGCGGAACCGCGTTCCAGAACCTGGGCTACACGTACGACAAGATCGGCAACATCACCTCGCTGGCGAACAACGCGCCGCAGGGCGGGGACATCGGCGGTCCGAGCAGCCAGACCTACGGATACGACGACCAGTACCGGCTCACCTCCGCGTCCGGCCGGTACACGGACAAGAACAACGCGGTCAACACGTACACACTGAGCCTGGGCTACGACTCGATCCACAACACCACGAGCAAGTCGCAGACCCACGAGGTCACCGGCGGCACCCCGGCCTTCCCGGTCGGAGGCGGCGGAGCCGGGCCGATCGAACCGGTCGAGGACCCGTCCAACCCGAGCGACGTCCAGGACCGGACGACGTACGCCTACACGTACGCCTACGCCGGCGCCCGGCCACACGCCCCGACCAAGGTCGGTCCGATCGACCACGCCTACGACGCCAACGGCAACCTGATCGGAACGGTCAACACAGCCGTCGCCGACAAGCGCCGGCAGTACGTGTGGGACGAGGAGAACCGCCTCGTCTGCAACCAGGACACAGCGACCGGCACCCTCACACAGGACCCGAGCGGCTGCGCCGGCGCCACCGTCTCCTACGTCTACGACGACAAGGGCGACCGCGTCGTCAAGCGCAGCGACGACGGACTCTCTCTCTACCCGAACCGCTACTACAGCGAACGCGACACCACCGGCTACAAGCACGTCTTCGTCGGCGACGGCCGCGTGACGACCAAGGCCGTCGCGACCACCGGTCCCGAGGACGCCCAGCAGTTCTTCCACGCCGACCACATAGGCTCCTCCGGCTATGTCACCGACAAGCAGGGCAAGGTCACCGAGCACCTGGAGTACTTCCCGTACGGGGAAACCTGGGTGGAGGAACGGACCGGACAGGCGGACACGCCCTACCAGTTCACCGGCAAGGAACTCGACGCGGAGACCGGGCTCTACTACTACGGAGCCCGCTACTACAACCCGCGGACCCAGCTCTGGGCGAGCACCGACCCGGTGCTGCCCGACTACCTCGACGGGGACATGGCGGGCGGCATCGCCGAGCCGCGCAACCTCGCCGCCTACACCTACACCCACAACAACCCGGTCAAGCTCACCGACCCGACCGGCAAGTGGCCGAAGATGCCGTCGTGGAAGACGATCGGCCACACCACCCTCGACGTCGTCGGCATGGTCCCGGTCGTCGGTGAGGTCGGCGACCTGGCCAACGCGGGCTGGTACGCCGCGGAAGGCGACTACGTCAACGCCGGCCTCTCCGCCGCCTCGGCCATCCCGGGCGCGGGCTACGCGGCGAACGCCGCCAAGTACGGCAACAAGGCACTCGACGCCGCACAGGCCGCCAAGAACGCCAACAACGCCGCCGACGCGGCAACGACGGCCAAGGCGGCCGAGACCGCACCCGTACCGAAAGCAGCGGACAGCCCTCCGGCACCGAAACCGGCCGACAGCGGATCTGCTCCCAAGGCCGCCGACCCCGGGGCAGGGACCTGCAACAGCTTCACCCCGGACACCGGGGTCGTGATGGCCGACGGCAACCACAAGGCCATAGAACAGGTGCGCGTCGGCGACGAGGTCACCGCCACCGACCCGGTGACCGGAGAAACCGGCCCGCGCACGGTCACCGCGCTCATCACCGGTGAGGGCGAGAAGAACCTGGTCGAGATCACCGTCACCAACGCCGGCGAACATTCGGGCAAGGTCGTCGCGACGGACAATCACCCGTTCTGGGCGCCCGAACTCGGCAAGTGGCTCTACGCCAAGGAAATCGTCCCCGGAACGCTGCTGCAGACCGGCAACGGCACCTACACCCAGGTGAGCGCCGTGCGCGCATGGACCCAGCACAAGCGGGTCCACAACCTCACGGTCGATGACCTGCATACGTACTATGTGCTGGCCGGAAGCACGCCGGTACTCGTTCATAACTGCAATATTTCGATGGGTGAGGCCGTTAGTCGTGGCGCGGCACACGTTGATGACAATGCAACGGTGGTGCGGTCCGGCAGCGGCGGAGTTCAGTTCATGAGCACGACCGTAGACGACGCTGGCAATACGACCAGGAAGATTGCGCGATTTGATGTGAACCCCAATAGTGCGCACGTTCAGAAACTGGGACCGCACCTGAATCTAGAAACTCAGATCAATGGGAAAACGGTTACTAGTGGGCCGCTCAAGGATCCGCACACAGCAATCGATCCATCCACGATCCGGCCGGGCGACTACTGGCCCTAGGCCATCGGAGGAGGCGCGATGTTGAAAGTATTGGAGGGCGGTTCGACCGGAGAATTGGAGCTTTCTGGAACCCGCTCCGAGTTGCTGGCCTTGGGGCGGAAGCTGCGGAGCGGTAGAGGGGAAATCCTCCTGTCGAAGGTCTCAAATGCCTTCCCGTACGCCAGATCGTTGCTGCGAATCGAATTTCAGCAAGCGAGCGGGAAGATTAGGATGTCTTCTTCCGGAGGCGGTGAAGCTTTGACGATTGAAGGCAGACTGGAGTCCCTTTGTCTCCTTGCCGAGAACATCGAAAGCTTCGCATTGGAAGCGGATCAGGATGACCACCTTCATGTGGATTACTTTCCAGGGCATGACTATCTGGACAAGTGGTCGGGCTCGTTGGTTGTCGCCATCGACAGCGATTCGATCCAGTCGTCCTGAAGTGGCTTGGTGCAAACACGACGCACCCGAACGCGCGGGCGCGGGCGCGGGCGTGAGCGTGGGGGTGCGCGTGGGGGTGAGCGTGGGGGTGACGAACGTCTCCCCCGCGGAAGCCGCAACAGCTGGCACATTGGACATCCGTCCCCTGCTCGACCAGCGATGCGAGGCACCATGACCGCGAACAGCGCCGCCCTGGACCGGGCCCGCAGTACCGTCCGTACCGGCGGGCCCGAGGACGGGTCCCGCTGGCTGGAGAACGTCATGGGCTGGACGCTCGTGGTGGTCGTGGCCATGTTCGTGACGCAGGTCGGCTGGCTGTAGGAGCACGGCAGGAACACCGGGCCCGGGCGCGTATGCGCACCGGGCCCGTCGGCGTACTGGTCCGAATGGCCTGCCGGCCCGCGCGCCACGGATCCCCTCTTCCTATGGTCGGAACCGATGGAGGGGGCCCGCCGACCGAGGACGAAGAGCATGAGCGACGAGCACAGCGCGACCGTGATGGCCGACGACGGAGTACCCAAGCACGTCGAGTACACGGGCAGGTACCTGGTCCTGCTCGACCAGGACGATCCCGGCGCCGGGCTGGAGGCACTGTCCTCGGGCGCCGGGGTGTCGGTGGCGGAACACGTCGAGGCCGGTGAATCCGCCACCCAGGCCCTGCGACAGGGCGGAACCGTCGTGTTCGGCGATCTGGGCATCGCCGTCGTCGAGGCCGTCGAGGGCGACCAGCGGCTGGCTCTGGAAGCCACTGTCGCCTCCAGCCGGGCCCTGGTCGGCGCGGAACCGGAGCGGGTGCTGCACGCCTACAAGAAGGACGTGGCGGCACACCCGGCCGAGTATTTCGAGGGGTACCTGCACGGGGTGGCCGACCTCGTCGAACGGGTTCGCGGAGACGGGCAGATCACCCGCCCGCTCACCCGGGCCGGGGGCCGCGGACCGCAGTGGAGCGAGGACCAGGCGACCTGGGGACTGCAGGCCGTCCTGGCGACCGAGACGGCCCTCACCGGCAGGGGCGTCGGGGTGGCGATCCTGGACACCGGCATCGACGCGGCCCACCCGGACCTGGCGGCCCGGGTGAAGCAGTCGGCCTCCTTCGTCCCGGGACAGGCGGTCGACGACGGCCACGGCCACGGCACCCACTGCGCCGGCACCGCCTGCGGCCCGCGCAACCCCGCCACCGGGCCGCGCTACGGCGTCGCGTGCGAGGCCGACATCTACGTCGCCAAGGTGCTGAGCGACCAGGGCCGGGGCAGCGACGGGCAGATCCTCGACGGCATCAACTGGGCCATGGACCGGGCGGACGTCCGGGTCATCTCGATGTCGCTGGGCGGGGCGGTCGCCCTCGGCGACGGCTTCTCGCGCATCTACGAGCGCGCCGCCCGCCGGTGCCTCAAGCGCGGCAAGGTGATCGTCGCGGCCGCGGGCAACGAGAGCCGGCGCCCGCTGGACCTGCGGCCCGTGAGCACGCCGGCCAACTGCCCGTCGGTCCTCGCGGTGGGCGCGATCGCACCGGACTTCACGATCGCCCCGTTCTCGTGCGCCGGAATGAATCCGAACGGCGGCGGGGTCGACCTGGTGGGGCCGGGCGTGGACGTGCTGTCCACGTGGCGGGACGGCGGATACCGCCGGCTGTCGGGCACCAGCATGGCCACGCCCCACGTCGCGGGTGTCACCGCGCTGCTCTGGGAGCAGAACCCGAACGCGACCGCCGCGCAGATCGTGACGCTGTTGCGCGGGGGCACGAGGGAACTCGTCCTCCCGGCGTCGGACGCAGGCCGGGGACTGGTACAGGCACCCTAGGGGTAGGAGAATGGCGAACTACTTGGGAGGCGAGATGGGCCACGTGAGCGGCGATGCGCGCATCGCGAGCGACGAGACACCCCGCGTCAGGGTCATCGTCGCGCTCGACCCGGACCATTTCGACGAGGCGGCTGCGGCCGCCCGGCGGGCCGGGCTGGTCATCGAGTCCGAGCAGCGGGCCATCGGCACGGCCGTGGGAACCGTGCCCGAGGACGCGCTGGCCGCCCTGAGCGGAGCGTACGGGGTCGAGGACGTGGAGCGGGAGCGCGAGTACCGGCTGCCGGACCCGGACTCTCCCGTGCAGTAGGCCGTCCGCCACGCCCGTCACACCGGGTCCCACCGGGTCCCACCGGCCCCCACTGGGCCCCCGTCCCCTTCCACCCCGCCCGTCCCGTCCCGTCCCGTCCCGCCGGTGCGATACTTCCCCGCATCCTGTGGTGGTACAGGGCTGTACAAGTCTGGGGCACGATGGTGGAACAAGGTCGACGACATGGTGGGAGCCGGCGCTCGCAGGTACGCAGGGCGGAACTCATAGCGATCGGCCGCAGGCTGTTCGGCGACACCCCGTACGACGCCCTGTCCATGGACGACATCGCCCAGCAGGCGGGCGTGGCCAAGGGCCTCGTCTACTACTACTTCACCAGCAAGCGCGGCTTCTACCTCGCCGTCATCGAGGACTCCGTCGGCGACCTCCTCGCGCTGGCCGCCGTACACCCGGGCCTGCCCGCCGCCGAGCGGGTGCGCCGCACCGTGGACGGCTACCTCCGCTACGCCGACCGGCACCGGGCGGCCTACCGCACCCTCGTCACCGGCGGCGTCGGCTCCGACGCCGAGGTCCTGGCCGTCCGGGACGCCGTCCGCGAGGAGCTGGCCGCGACCGTCGCCGAGGGCGCGTACGGGCACCGCGCCCTCCCGCCGCTGGCCCGGCTCGCGCTGGTCGGCTGGCTGGCCGGGGTGGAGGCCGTCACGCTGGACTGGATCGGCGTACCGGGTCCGGCGGACCGTCCCGGCCCGCTGGACCGTCCCGGCCCACCGGACCGTCCGAGCAGGACCGTGCTCTGCGCCCTGCTGGTACGCCAGCTGCGTGCCACTCTGGAGGTGATCGAGGGGTTCGTCCCCGAGTGTCCGGCACCTCCGCCCGCCCCGGCCCCCTTCGATCTTGCACCCGTGACGGGAACGGCCTGATCAGGCATACTCGACCCGCCGCAGCCACCCGATGCGCTCCTCCTGCGATCCATGAGGGGCGGCACATGGCTGCGTCAGCACCGAATCCGGCGGCGCGTCCCACACCTCACGCGCCGTCGCCGTGCCCGACGAGGGAGGAGAGCGCCGCCATGAACGACCGCGCCCCGCAGCCGGTGGACCGACAGCTGCCCACCGAGGAGTCCCGCGACCTCCTCGCGCTCGTACGCGAGATCGCCCAGCGCGAGATCGCCCCGCGCGCCGCCGAGGAGGAGGCCGACGGCCACTTCCCGCGCGAGGTCTTCACACTGCTGTCCGAGTCCGGACTGCTGGGTCTGCCGTACGACGCCGAGTACGGCGGCGGCGAGCAGCCCTACGAGGTGTACCTCCAGGTCCTGGAGGAGCTGGCCGCGGCCCGGCTCACCGTGGGCCTCGGCGTCAGCGTCCACTCCCTCGCCTGCCACGGCCTGGCCGGCTTCGGCACCGAGAAGCAGAAGGCCGAGCACCTGTCCGCCATGCTGGGCGGCGGCCTGCTGGGCGCCTACTGCCTCTCCGAGCCCTCCTCGGGGTCCGACGCCGCCTCCCTGTCGACCAAGGCCGTCCGGGACGGGGACGACTGGGTGCTGACCGGCACCAAGGCGTGGATCACCCACGGCGGTGTCGCCGACTTCTACACGGTCCTGGCCCGCACCGGGGCCGACGGCCCCAAGGGCATCACCGCCTTCCTGGTCCCCGGGGACGCAGAGGGCCTGTCCGCGGCGGCGCCCGAGAAGAAGATGGGCATGAAGGGCTCGCCCACCGCCCAGCTGCACTTCGACGGGGTGCGCGTGCCGGACTCCCGCCGCATCGGCGAGGAGGGCCAGGGCTTCACGATCGCCCTGGGCGCCCTGGACTCGGGCCGGCTGGGCATCGCCGCCTGCGCCATCGGCGTCGCCCAGGCCGCGCTGGACCAGGCCCTGGCCTACGCGCTGGCCCGCAAGCAGTTCGGCCACCCCATCGCGGACTTCCAGGGCCTGCGCTTCATGCTCGCGGACATGGCCACCAAGATCGAGGCGGGGCGCGCCCTGTACCTGTCCGCGGCCCGGCTGCGCGACGCCGGCAAGCCGTTCTCGCGGCAGGCGGCGATGGCGAAGCTGTTCTGCACGGACGCGGCCATGTCCGTGACCACGGACGCGGTCCAGGTCCTCGGCGGCTACGGCTACACGCAGGACTTCCCGGTGGAGCGCCTGATGCGCGAGGCGAAGGTCCTCCAGATCGTCGAGGGCACGAACCAGATCCAGCGCGTGGTCATCGCCCGCCACCTGGCGGGCCCGGAATCCCGCTGATCCCCGCCCGCGGGGCCGCCCGACCGCGGCGGACCCGCGGGGCCCGCCCGTACCGCCACGCCGCGACGGCACCTGCCGTCGCGGCGTCGCCGTGTCAGCGGGCGGTCTGCTCGCAGAAGAGCGGGCCGCCCGGCCACACGGAGGACGAGGTGAGGTGGGACCACTCCGGGTCGCGGCGGCCCGGCAGGGTCCGGCCCTCGACGGTCCAGCGGTCGATCAGGGCGCTGTAGATCGGCGGATCCGCCTGCTGAACCGATTCTTCGAAG
This sequence comes from Streptomyces bambusae, assembly GCF_019400985.1. GTDB lineage: Bacteria > Actinomycetota > Actinomycetes > Streptomycetales > Streptomycetaceae > Streptomyces > Streptomyces bambusae_A. The sequence continues at coordinate 17,065 of NZ_WTFF01000026.1, read as the reverse complement.
GCGGGGGGTACGGGGGCGGGGGGTGCGGGGCGCCGCCGTCTGCCTGTTGAAGTGTCGAGCATGGTCATACCCGCCCAACGCGGCCCCGGCCCCCGGGGTCACTGCGCCTCTGCGTTCGACGTGTCCCCGGCCCCGAGGCCCGTCTCCGGCCCATGGCCCCCGGTCCCGCCCCGTCCCCGGCCGCCGAGCCCCGGCCCCGGCCTGGCACGCCGTGTCCCGCTGTCAGGGTGTGACAGGAGTCTGGTCCGCGGAGTGGTTTCTGACGTACCGTCAATTCCGCTGAGCCGACCCGTCCCTCCTGGGAGGAACCACGTGCCCGCGGACCGCCCCGTCGCCCTCGACGAATACCCCGTCCACCAGGCCCCGTTGTCGATGAAGCACGTCGTCAGCGGCGACCGGAACGCCTACGACCGCTGCATCTTCCACGTCTTCGACCACGCCGGCCGCGCCGTCCTGATCCTCGGCCTCGGCGTGTACCCGAACGCCGGCGTCATCGACGCCTACGCCACCCTCCGCCTCGGCGACCGGCTGCACGCCGTCCGGGCCTCCGACGCGCTCGGTGACGACCGCACGGACCTGTCCGTCGGGCCGCTGCGGATCACCGTCGACACCCCGCTCAAGCGGCTCTCCCTGCACTGCGACCCCGACCCCGCCGACCCCGGGGGCCTGTCCTACGACCTCACCTGGACCGCCGAGTTCCCCACCCTGTGGGAGCCGCACCACCTGCAGCGCCGCGGCGACCGGCTGACCCTCGAAGGCCGCCGCTTCGTCCAGGCCGGGAACGTCACCGGAGTGATCCGGGCCGGGGGAGAGGAGCTGAGGCCCACCGCCGCTCAGTGGACCGGCACCCGCGACCGCAGCTGGGGCGTGCGCCCCCTGCCCGGCGAGGCCGGCGGCCGCGCCGCCGAGGAGCACCGCACCGAGGGCTTCCACTGGCTCTGGATCCCCGTCCGCTTCGACGACCGCTTCCTCATGGTCGTCGTCCAGGAGGACGCCGACGGCCACCGCAGCCTGAACGAGGCCGTCCAGGTCTTCCCCGAGGACAGCGGCCGCCACGACGTCCAACTCGGCTGGCCGCACACCGACATCCGCTACCGACCCGGCACCCGCCACCCCGAAAGCGCCGTCGTCCACCTAACCGATCCGGCCCGCAAGCCCCTGGAACTCGGCGTGGAGATCCTGAACTCCTCCCCGCTCGCCGTCGGCGCCGGCTACCCGCCCGCCACCGACTGGCAGCACGGCAGCTGGCAGGGCCGCGGCTGGACCGACCGGCGCGTGTACGACCTCTCCGACCCGGCCGCCCACCCGACGGCCGCGTACGGGGTCACCGACCACTCGGCCCGCTTCACCCTCGACGGGCGCACCGGCCACGGCATCTTCGAGCACGGCAGTTTCGGCCGCCACGACCCCAGCGGCTTCGCCGACTTCAGCTCCGTCGCCCCGTAACTCCGCCCGCCCCAGGGGGTCCAGCATGGCCACGGCACCACGTCCCCGCACCACCACCCGCGACCCGCAGGAGCTCGGCCGCCGCCTCGGCGCCTGGCTCGGCCGCCACCTGCCCGGAGCCGAGGTCGCCGACGTACGCGTACCCGGTTCCAACGGCATGTCCAGCGAGACCCTGCTCTTCGACATCGAGCACCCGGACACCCCGGTCCGCGCCTGCGCCCTGCGGCTGGCCGCCGACCCGGCCGCGTACACCGTCTTCCCCACCTACGACATGCCCCGCCAGCACCGGGTCATGGACCTGGTCGCCCGGCACACCGACCTGCCCGTGCCGCGCGTGCGCTGGCTGGAGGAGGACCCCGGGCCGCTCGGCGCGCCCTTCTTCGTCATGGACCGGGCCGAGGGCCGGGTCCCGCCCGACGTCATGCCGTACACCTACGAGGGCAACTGGCTGCACGGGGCCACCGACGCCGAACGCGCCGAACTGCAGGAGGAGAGCATCGCGCTGCTCGCCCGCCTGCACGACCAGTTCCCCGCGAAGGAGGCCGAGTTCCTGCTGCCCGCCGGCCCGGGCAGCCCGCTGCGCCGCCACGTCGACGCCCAACGCACCTACTACGCCTGGGTGGTGCGCGACCTGCCCCGCTCCCCGCTGCTGGAGCGGGCCTTCGACCGCCTGGAGGAGCTGTGGCCCGCCGACGAGGGCGACCCCGTCCTCAACTGGGGCGACGCGCGGATCGGCAACGTCGTCTACGAGCCGGCCGGATTCCGCCCGGTGGCCGTCCTGGACTGGGAGATGGCGGGGTGCGCCCCGCGCGAGGTGGACCTCGGCTGGACCGTCTACCTGCACCGCTTCTTCCAGGACCTCACCGTCGGCTTCGGCCAGCGCGGCCTGCCGGACTTCCTGCGCCGAGAGGACCTGGAGCGCAGGTACGCCGAACTGACCGGGCACACCCCGCGCGACATGGAGTTCCACACGCTGTACGCGGCGCTGCGCCACGGCATCGTGATGCTGCGGATCGCCTACCGCCAGGCCCACTTCGGCGAGGTGGAGGTGCCGGCGGACCCGGACGGCCTGATCCTGCACCACGGCAGCCTCGCCGCCATGGTGCAGGGAAGCTACTGGTGAGCGAGGGCCTCAGGCGGCCTTCACGTGCCGTCCGCGCAGCGGCGCACCGGCCGCGGGTGCCGGCACGGGCGTCGGCGTGACCAGCCGCACCGGACGCGAGCCCGGACCGCCGACGTGCGAGAAGGGCTGCGTCCGCCAGTCCAGACCCTGGGGCAGCGACAGCACCGCGGCGGGCTCCGCCTCGACGACGGCTGCCTCGCCGACCGCCGGCAGGGCCTCCCCGACCGGCCGCCCGGTGCCCGCGCACACCGTGAGCCCGAACGGGTTCCACGGGGTCAGGCACAGCGCGTGCTGCGGGAGGAACTCCTCGTCCGCCACGAGAGCGATGGACCGGCCGCAGTCGGGGCAGGTGGCGTGGCGGATCTCGAAGCCGGACGCGTCCTCTTCGAGGTACTCGCCGTCCTCGGCGTACTCGGCCTCGCGGAGCTCGAGTGGCTCCGGTTCGGTGCGACCGGCGCGCTTGGTGTTCTGCATGGATGTACTCCCCCTTGGGTGGGCCGGGCGGGCAGGATCTTCGGCCTCGGCCACAGCAAGCACTTCCCGTCACGCGGCACGAGTAACCACAACACCCCGGCGTACAGGTCCATACCCCTGTGGCTTTGGTCACATGCCTGCTGCAGGTGCCGCTTCCGGTGAGACGGTACTGGGCCTCGAGCGCCCCGAGCCAATAAGTTTGCGGCCATGAGCGCAATGGAGGAGCTGGACCGCCAGATCGTGGAGCTGCTCGTGCGGGACGGCCGCATGAGCTACACGGACCTGGGCAAGGCCACGGGACTGTCCACGTCGGCGGTCCATCAGCGAGTACGCCGCCTGGAACAGCGCGGGGTCATCCGCGGCTACGCCGCCGTCGTCGACCCCGAGGCCGTCGGGCTGCCCCTGACGGCCTTCATCTCGGTCAAGCCCTTCGACCCGAGCGACCCCGACGACATCGCCGAGCGGCTCGCGGGCGTGCCCGAGATCGAGGCCTGCCACAGCGTCGCCGGCGACGAGAACTACATCCTCAAGGTCCGCGTCGCCACCCCGCTGGAGCTGGAGGACCTCCTGGGCCGGCTGCGAGCCCTCGCCCACGTGTCCACCCGTACGACCGTCGTCCTGTCCACCCCGTACGAGGCCAGACCCCCGAAGATCTGACCCGCCCCCAGGGGGGAGACTGGTCCCCATGACCGAGCACACCCCCCAGCACGACCCCCACCCGGCCACCGCCGGAGCGTCCGACCAGCCGCCGCAGCGCACCGTCCTGCTGCGGGGCGGCGACGTCCACAGCCCCGCCGACCCCTTCGCCACCGCGATGGTCGTCGAGCGCGGGCACATCGCCTGGGTCGGTTCCGAGGGCGCCGCGGACGCCTTCGCCCAGGGCGTGGACGAGGTGGTCGACCTCGACGGCGCGCTCGTGACGCCCGCGTTCACCGACGCCCACGTGCACGCCACCTCCGCCGGACTCGCCCTGACCGGACTGGACCTCACCGGCGCCCAGACCCTCGCGGACGCCCTGGCACTCGTACGCGCCCACGCCGAACGGCGGCCCGGCGACCGGGTGCTGCTCGGACACGGCTGGGACGCCGCCCGCTGGCCCGAACGGCGCGCCCCGCGCCGGGACGAGCTGGACGAGGCCGCCGGCGGCCGCCCCCTCTACCTGAGCCGGATCGACGTCCACTCCGCCGTGGTCACCACCGCCCTCCTCGACCTGGTCCGCGGCATCCGCGACGAGGACGGCTTCCACGAGAGCGAACCGCTGACCCGCGCCGCCCACCACGCCGTACGCGCGGCCGCCTTCGCCGCCGTGACCCCGGCCCAGCGCGAGGAGGCCCAGCGGGCCGCGCTGCGCCGTGCCGCCTCGCTCGGCATCGGGGCCCTGCACGAGTGCGGCGGGCCGGACATCTCCTCCGCCGAGGACTTCACCGCCCTGCTGGAGCTCGCCCGGCACGAGCCCGGCCCGCGGGTCTTCGGCTACTGGGCGGACCGCGACCTGGACCTCGCCCGCGAGCTCGGGGCGGTCGGGGCCGGCGGCGACCTCTTCGTCGACGGCGCCCTCGGTTCCCACACCGCCTGCCTGCACGCCCCGTACCAGGACGCCCCGCACACCGGCACCGCGTACCTGACGGCCGGGGACGTCGCCGCGCACGTCGCCGCCTGCACCGAGGCGGGACTCCAGGCCGGCTTCCACGCCATCGGCGACGCCGCGGTCGGCGCCGTGGTCGAGGGGGTCCGGGCGGCCGCCGAGAAGGTCGGCCTCGCCCGGATCCGGGCCGCCCGGCACCGCGTCGAGCACGCGGAGATGATGACGCCGCAGACCATCGCCGCCTTCGCCGAGCTGGGCCTGACCGCCTCCGTCCAGCCCGCCTTCGACGCCGCCTGGGGCGGCGCGGACGGCATGTACGCCGACCGGCTGGGCGCCGACCGGGCCGCGACGCTCAACCCGTACGCCGCCCTGCTCAAGGCCGGCGTGCCGCTGGCCTTCGGCTCCGACGCGCCGGTCACCCCGCTGGACCCCTGGGGCACCGTCCGGGCCGCCGCCTTCCACCGCACGCCCGAGCACCGCATCTCCGTCCGGGCCGCCTTCACCGCCCACACGCGCGGCGGCTGGCGGGCCCTGGGACGGGACGACGCGGGCGTCCTGGTGCCCGGCGCACCGGCCGACTACGCCGTCTGGCAGACCTCGGAGCTGGTCGTCCAGGCCCCCGACGACCGGGTGCAGCGCTGGTCCACGGACCCGCGGTCCGGCACGCCCGGCCTGCCCGACCTGACCCCCGGCGTCGACCTGCCCGTGTGCCTGGCGACGGTGGTCGGCGGGCGGGAGGTATTCGTACGCCCACAGGGGTGATCCGGCGCCCATCGGTTCGGTGCGGGCGACCGGACCCGGATAGGTTCGGCCGGGTCCACCGACAGGACGCCCGCACCGCAGTGGTCCGTTCCGCCCGAGCTCCCGTGCCTCGGGGGCGGCGGAAGGTTTCGCCGGTGGGGGCACCCGCGGCCGCGGCCGGGGGAGGGTGGTCCCGCGTCGGGGCCCGGCGGTCCAGTAGACAACGGCCTGGGCGCCCCGCAGCCAGCGGGACCCCGGCCGGCCCGAAGGACCGCGGGCCCCGAGCCGCTGCCGGGGCGTCGGAGAAGGCGTCATGAAACGCGTCATGAAACGCGTCATAAAATCAGGGCGGCCGATGGGCCGACCATCGGGCTGCCCGACCACCGGGCCCGCACCGTCCTGCCCCGGCACCACCTGCCGGCACCAGCCTGCCGGCAACGGCCTGCTCCGGGCAGGACGCGACGAAGGGGATCCATTGAGCAACGGCGGTGAGCGGACCCGAGGCCCGCTCGGCACGGTCCTGGTGATCATTCCGACCTACAACGAGGCGGAGAACATCGGGCCGATCGTCGCCCGCGTACGGAAGTCGGTCCCCGAGGCCCACGTCCTGGTCGCCGACGACAACAGCCCCGACGGCACCGGCAAGCTCGCGGACGAGCTGGCCGCCGCCGACGACCACGTGCACGTCCTGCACCGCACGGGCAAGGAGGGCCTCGGCGCCGCCTACCTGGCCGGCTTCGCGTGGGGCCTGGAGCGCGGCCACGGCGTGCTGGTGGAGATGGACGCCGACGGCTCGCACCAGCCCGAGGAGCTCCCGCGGCTGCTGACCGCGCTGGCCGGCGCGGACCTGGTGCTGGGCTCCCGCTGGGTGCCGGGCGGCCGGGTGGTGAACTGGCCCAAGTCCCGCGAGTTCCTCTCGCGCGGCGGCTCCACGTACTCCCGGCTGATGCTGGGCGTGCCGATCCGCGACGTCACCGGCGGCTACCGGGCCTTCCGCCGCGAGACGCTGGAGGGCCTGGGCCTGTCCGAGGTGGCCTCGGCGGGTTACTGCTTCCAGGTCGACCTGGCCCGGCGGGCGGTCGCGAAGGGCTTCCGCGTGGTGGAGGTGCCGATCACCTTCGTCGAGCGCGAGTTCGGCGACAGCAAGATGAGCCGCGACATCGTGGTCGAGGCGCTGTGGCGGGTGACCCAGTGGGGCCTGTCCGCCCGCGCGGCCCGGCTCACGGGCCGCCGCGGCGCCTGAGACCCGCGCGGGGCGGTCGCCTCCTCGCCCCCCTCGCCCCCTCCCCCCTTAGGGGATGCCCGGTACCAACGGCTGAAGCCGCTTTTACGCTGGTCCAGGCACACTGGGGGGTATGACGACCGGCGTTCCCACCCCGACGGCCCCCCGGCGGCGTTCGCCCGCCCGTACGCTGCTCCCGCTCGCGATCGCGGCCTGGCTGATCCTGGAGATCTGGCTGCTCAGCCTGCTCGCGAGCGAGGCCGGCGCGCTGGCGGTGGTCGCGGTGCTGCTGGGCGGCATCGTGCTCGGCGGTGTCGTGATCAAGCGCGCCGGGCGGCGGGCCTTCTCCGGCATGGCACGCAACTTCCAGGAGGCCCAGGCGGGCCGGATGCCGTCCGCCCCGCAGCCCGGCAAGGGCTCCGGCAACGGCCTGACCATGCTGGCCGGGCTGCTGCTGATGATGCCGGGCCTGATCTCGGACCTGGCCGGGCTGCTGCTGCTCCTGCCGCCGGTCCGCTCCTGGGTCGGCCGCCGTACCCAGCGGGTGCTGGAGCGCAGGATCGCCAAGGCCGCCCCCGGCTCCTTCGGCGACGCCTTCCAGCAGGCGCGCATCCACTACCCCGACGGCAAGGTGGTCCCCGGCGAGGTCGTCCGCGAGGACCGGCCCGGGCAGCCGGGCGGCCCGGCCGACGACACGGGCCACCGCCCGCCGCTGACGCCCTGACGCCCTGACGCCCTGACGGCCGGCCCCGGCACCGCCGGGGCCGGCGACACCACAGCACACAGCACAGCACACAGCACAACACACAGCACAGCCGAGGGGCCCCGCCACACGATGTGTGAGGGGGCCCCTCGGCTGTGCTGCTTGCGGTGTCCGCAGTGTCAGGCGTCAGGCTCAGGCTGACTTCCGGCTGTCCCGCGGGTGCACGGCGATGTTCATGGCGCCGGACCGAAGGACGGCCAGCCTCTCGGCCAGCACCTCCTCCAGCTCCTCGCGGGTGCGCCGCTCCATGAGCATGTCCCAGTGCGTTCGCGCGGGCTTGGCCTTCTTCTCCTCGGGCCCATCGCCGTCCACCAGGAGTGCCTGGGCGCCACACGCCTTGCACTCCCACTCCGGCGGAATCTCCGCCTCAACCGAGAACGGCATCTCAAATCGATGTCCGTTCTGGCATGCGTACTCCACCGCCTGGCGCGGGGCCAGATCGATGCCGCGGTCCGTCTCGTAGCTGGTCACCACGAGGCGCGTGCCGCGGAGAGCTCGCTCACTCATGAATCGTGCCTCCCGGGCTTGTCGCCCACAGGACAGGTGTCGCTGTCGTCGTCATCCGGTCAACGTCCGGTCGGCGGTATAGATTCCCGCTCCGGGTGATGCGTCGCCCGTCGTGCCGCCCCTTGTTGTACCCACCAATGCCCGTTTTGTCACATCTGGCAGCAGATGTCACCCAACGTCTTCACTTCTTCACCACGCAGTAACGGTCCGCCTGGCAGGCCAAAGGCGTACACTACCGGCCCTTTGCTTCAACGTCTAAATCCGTTCAGGGACCGGATTCCCAGCGGCCTCCACCGCCCGCCTCACAGGCACCCGTGCGAGCAGGACGAATCCCACTGCGAAGAAGACCACGAGCGAGATGATCGCGTCCCGGTAGCTGCCGGTCAGCTGGTACCCGAGTCCGAACACCAGCGGTCCCAGCCAGCTCAGCCCTCGGTCGCTCATCTCGTACGCGGCGAAGTACTCCGCCTCCTTGCCGTGCGGTATCAGATGCGAGTACAGCGAGCGGGACAGCGCCTGGCTGCCGCCGAGGACCAGGCCGATCGCCCCCGCGAGGCAGAAGAACGCCACCGGCGCCCCGGCAGGCAGGAAGTAGCCGGCCGCCAGGATCAGCGTCCACACCGCCAGCGACCCCAGGATCGTGCGCTTCGCGCCGTAGGTCCGCGCGAGCCGGCCCATGCCGAGCGCGCCCGCGACCGCGAGAACCTGGACCAGCAGCACCGCGGTGATCAGCGTCGACTGCTCCAGGCCCAGCTCCTCGGAGCCGTAGATGGACGCCTGTGAGATCACCGTCTGGATGCCGTCGTTGTAGATCAGGTACGCCACCAGGAACGACAGCGTCAGCGGATGCCGCCGCATGTCCTTCAGCGTCGCGATCAGCTGCCGCCAGCCACCGTCGACCGTGTGGCCCTTCCCGCCGGATGCACCCGACGTGCCCGGCTCCGCCTGCCGGTCGCGCAGCCGGCGCAGTGGTACGAGCGCGAACAGGCCCCACCACAGTCCGGCCGAGGCCAGACAGATCCGCACCGCGGCGCCCTCGGTCAGCCCGAAGGACTCGTGCCCGGAGTAGAGGACCAGGTTCAGGACCAGGACCAGCGCGCCCGACGTGTAGCCGAACGCCCAGCCGCGCGAGGACACCGCGTCCCGCTCCTCGGGCGCGGCGATCTGCGGCAGATAGGCGTTGTACAGCGCCATCGCCACAGCGAACGCGGCGTTGGCGACGATGAGCAGGAACGCGCCGAGCAGATAGCGGTCGCCCTCCAGGAAGAACATGCCCGTCGTCGCCGCCGCGCCCAGATAGGCGGAGAACGCGAACAGCGGCTTCTTGCGGCCGGTGCGGTCCGCCGTCGCGGACGCCAGCGGCATGGCGAACACCGCGACCACGAGCGAGGCCGACACCGCGTACGCGAAGAGCGAGCCGGCCCGCACGGGTATCCCGAGCGGATGCACGAACCCCTCCGTGTCCGCCGCCGCCTTGGCCACCGCGGTCAGGTACGGGCCGAGGAACACCGTCAGCACGCTCGTCGAGTACACCGAGCACGCGAAGTCGTAGAAGTACCAGCCCCGCTGCTCCCGTCTGCGCGAAGCTGTCGCGGCTCCCGCGGCTCCCGCGGCTCCCGCGGCTCTCGCGGCTCTCGCGGCTCCCGCGGCTCTCGCGGACTCGTCGTCCGACCCGGCTTCCGCCCCGTCGGTTGTCTGTGCACTCACCGGTGCCCCCTCGCTGGTGCCCGTAGCGGCCCGGCCGCGGGCCCCGCGCGGGTGCCCGGACGAGCGCGGCAGCGCCCTACGCCCAGGCCCCGCGCCGGTCCAGCACCGTGCGCAAGATGTCGATCCGGTCGGTCATGATGCCATCGACACCCAGGTCGAGCAGAGCCTCCATACGTTCCGGTTCGTTCACGGTCCACACGTGCACCTGCAGACCCCGCTCGTGCGCGGTCCGCACGAAGCGGCGGTCGACCACGCGGATGCCCGCCTGCGCCTCCGGCACCTGGGCCGCGACCGCGCCCACACGCAGCGCGGCCGGGATCGCGTACGACCGCAGCCGCAGCCCCACCACGCCCCGCATCCCGTACGAGGTGGCCAGCCGCGGCCCGGCGATCCGCTGCGCGCGCGCCACCCGGCTCTCGGAGAACGAGCCCACGCACACCCGGTCCCAGAGCCCGGCCCGGGCGATCAGGTTCACCAGCGGGTGCAGCGCCGACTCGGACTTGATGTCGATGTTCCAGCGGGCCTCCGGGAACTCCTCCAGCAGCTCCTCGAACAGCGGCAGCGGCTCGGTGCCGGCCACCCGGGCCTCGCGGACCCGGCTCCACGGCAGGTCCGCGATCCGCCCCTGGCCGTCGGTGACCCGGTCCAGGGTCGGGTCGTGGAAGGCCACCAGCTTGCCGTCGAGCGTGGCGTGGACATCGGTCTCGAAGTAGCGGTACCCCGCCTGCGCAGCCCGCCGGAAGGCGGCGACGGTGTTCTCCAGCCCGTCCGCCGCGCCGCCACGGTGGGCGAACGGGATGGGGGCCGGGTGGTCCAGGTAGGGGTGCCTCAGGCGTACGTGCGTCACGGCGGCAGTATCCCTCCTCATTGGCCCTTCCCGGGTACCCCCTCACCGCTCCGTCGTGGGTCCCCCTCCGTCGTGGGTCCCCCCCGTCATGGGTCTCCCTCCGTCCCGGGTCCGCCTCCGTCCCGGATCCGTCTCCGTCCCGGGTCCCCCTCCGCGTCGTCCTCTCCCGGATCCCCTCTCGTCTCCTCCCGGCCGCCGCGCCGCCCCCTCCCGGCCGCCGCGCCGCCCCCCTCTGGTCCCGGCCGGGGGCCACATGACACCCTGGGGCACGTCAAACCGATCCAATGCCGGCCCCCTCCGGGTCCGGCCGGGGCCAATTCGACGAAGGTGGACCGGACAGATGGCTCAGTGGACCTCCGCCGTCGGCGCGGCGCAGCTCGCCCGGCTCATCGGCTCCCAGCAGCCGCGTACCGCCGCGCCCGGCGCCCGTAAGCCGCCCGCCTACCGGACCCTCGCCGACGGCATCCGCCTGCTGGTCCTGGAAGGGCGCATCCCCGTGGCCGCCCGGCTGCCCGCCGAGCGGGAGCTGGCCGTCGCGCTGGGGCTCAGCCGCACCACCGTCGCCGCCGCCTACGAGGCCCTGCGCACCGAGGGCTTCCTGGAGTCGCGGCGCGGCGCCGGCAGCTGGACCTCCGTACCGGCGGGCAACCCGCTGCCCGCGCGCGGCCTGGAGCCCCTGCCGCCCGAGGCGCTCGGCTCCATGATCGACCTCGGCTGCGCGGCCCTGCCGGCCCCCGAGCCCTGGCTGACCAAGGCCGTCCAGGGCGCCCTGGAGGAGCTCTCGCCGTACGCGCACACCCACGGCGACTACCCCGCGGGCCTGCCCGCGCTGCGCCGGATGCTCGCCGACCGCTACTCCGCCCGCGGCATCCCGACCATGCCCGAGCAGATCATGGTGACCACGGGCGCGATGGGCGCCATCGACGCCATCTGCAGCCTCTTCGCGGGACGCGGCGAGCGGATCGCCGTCGAGTCCCCGTCCTACGCCAACATCCTCCAGCTCATGCGCGCCGCCGACGTCCGGCTGGTGCCCGTGGCGATGGGCGACGGGCTGGCCGGGTGGGACCTGCCGGCCTGGCGACAGGTGCTGCGGGACGCCGCCCCGCGGCTGGCGTACGTCGTCGCCGACTTCCACAACCCGACCGGGGCGCTCGCCTCCGAGGAGCAGCGGCGGGCGATGGTGGAGGCCGCGCGGTCGGCCGGCACCGTCCTGGTGGTCGACGAGACCATGGCCGAGCTGCGGCTGGAGGACGACCTGGAGATGCCGCGCCCGGTCTGCTCCTTCGACCCGGCCGGCAGCAGCGTGATCACCGTCGGCTCGGCCAGCAAGGCCTTCTGGGCGGGCATGCGGATCGGCTGGGTCCGCGCCGCCCCCGACGTGATCCGCAGTCTGGTCGCCGCCCGTGCCTACGCCGACCTCGGCACGCCGGTCCTGGAGCAGCTCGCGGTGAACTGGCTGATGCGCACCGGCGGCTGGGAGGAAGCGGTGGCGATGCGCCGGGCCCAGGCCCGGGGCAACCGGGACGCGCTGGTGGCCGCGGTGCGCCGGGAGCTGCCCGACTGGGAGTTCGAGGTCCCGCTGGGCGGCCTGACCCTGTGGGCCCGGGCCGGCGGACTGTCCGGCTCGCGGCTGGCGGAGGTCGGCGAACGGGTCGGCGTACGGGTGCCGTCCGGGCCGCGGTTCGGGGTGGACGGGGCCTTCGAGGGCTATGTCCGGCTGCCGTTCACCGTCGGCGGGCCGGTGGCCGACGAAGCCGCCGCCCGGCTGGCCGCCGCGGCCCGGCTGGTGGGCACGGGCGCGGGCGGCGGCTCGGAACCGCCGCGGACGTTCGTGGCCTGAGCGGACGTTCGTGGCCTGAGGCGGGCTGGGGCCGGCGTGTGAGGCCGGCCCGGTTCACGGTGCCTCGGACACCTCGGGGATCTCCGCGGCGTCGACGGCCGAGCCCTGGGCCGGGGGCTGGGACGCGAGCGGCTTGGTCCGCGGGACGGGGTCCAGCAAGGGGTGGCCCGGGGCCGGCGCCGGCCCGTGCCGTTCGGGCAGCAGGTCCAGCACGGCCTGGCGCGCCTCCGGGCCGGCCGCCTCGTCGTACGGATCCGGCGTGGCGGGCACCTGGAGCCGGAAGACCGGGCCCGTGCCGAGCCGGGCGTACCCGCGTCCGGGCGGGACCTGGGCGGTGGGCGTGGTGTTCGGCGGCACGCCCAGTACGTCGGCGATCTGCTGGACCCCGGCCGGTCCGAGGACCGCCCGGGCCCGGGTGTGCGCCCAGACCACGTCGTGCAGCAGCTCCAGGTGGTCGAAGTGCTCCGCCACGGCCACGGTCAGCTGCACGGTCCGGCCGTGGCGCAGTGGTACCTGGAGCAGGGCGAGCGGGTCGTCGATCCCCTCGGCCGCCGCGAGGTACCCGAGCACGCCGGGCCGGTCCAGCAGGATCCACAGCGGCCGCCGGGCGTCCTCGGGCGCCGGCAGGCCCGCCTCACGGGCCCGCCGGGTGGCGATCAGCCGCCGTTCGGTCTCGCCCGCTGCCCATTCCAGCGCCGCGGCGGCGCCCGCCGGGCCGCACTCCACGGCCAGGACACCGCGGCGCCCGGACAGGCAGGCGTACTCGCCGCTGCTGCCGCCCTCGACGACGAGCACCTCGGCGCCGCTGCGCAGGGCCTGGAGGGCGAGGGAGCGCAGCAGCGTGGAGGTGCCGCTGCCGGGCTGGCCGACGGCGAGCAGGTGCGGCTCGGTCGAGTGGGGGCCCGTACGCCAGATCACCGGGGGCACGTCGAGGGGCCGGCCGTCGTGCAGGACCGGCAGGGTGCGCTGCACGCCGTGCACTCCGTCGGCGTCGGCGTCGGTGAAGCCGAGCACGGTCTCGCCGGGGCCGGTGACGAACGGCTGGGCGGCGATGCCGGCCGGCAGGGGCGCCAGGACCCGCATGTCGAGCTGGTTGCCCTCCTCGTCCCAGTCGAAGAGGTACTCCCGGCCGCGGCCGGACTTGGCGTGCAGAAGCGCCTCGATCCGGGCCCGGGAGGCGGCCTCGCCGTCGGTGAAGTAGGCCGGGTAGCGGATGTGCAGGCGCGTGATGCGCCCCGCCTCGTCGAAGGCGAAGTCGCTGAAGGCCTTGTCCCACTCACCGCCGTGGGCGAAGAGGGGGCTCGGGTCCTCCGGGACGGAGAAGTACGGCACGAGGGCTTCGTAGAGGGAGCCGAGCCGCGCGGCCTCGGCCTCGCCGGGACCGGCCGGCTCGGTCGTGCGGTCGCGCCCGGCCCAGGCGGCGGCCGCACCGAGGGTGAGCAGGCCCAGCAGCGGCCCGTACGGGACGAGGGCGATCACGAGGACGCAGGCCGCGGCGAGGAACAGTGCGGGACCGCGCTTGTCCGGCGGGGTCGCGGCCCACTTCCGGCGGCCGGCGACCGCCAGGACCCGCAGGCCCCGTCCGATCACGAGGAGGGGATGGAGGACGTCCGTGGCGTTGTCGGCGGCCGTGCGCGCGAGGTCGCGGCCCCGGGCCAGCGATGCGCTGCCGCTGGTGAGGATGCGGGGAAGTGGGCGCCGGGCCACGGGCGTCTCCTGGAGTTGTGGGTGGAGCAGGGAAGCGTCGTTGGAGCGGGGGCGGGGGGCGGGGGGCGGGGGCGGGGCGGCCGGGGTCAGAGCTTGATGCCGCCGAGCAGGCCGGCGAGGCTGGCCGTACTGGCCGTGATGCTCGGCGCGATCGCGGAGCCCGCGAGGAAGAAGCCGAAGAGGGCGCAGACGAAGGCGTGGGTCAGCTTCATCCCGTCCTTCTTGAAGAAGAGGAAGGCGATGATGCCGAGCAGGACGACGCCTGAGATGGACAGGACCATGGGAGTTTCTCCTGGGTTCTGGGGTTCTCCTGGTGGGTGGGGACAATCACCATCAGTTGTTCCAGGCTCACAGGAAGTATCAATGCGACAAAAGGTGCATACGGGTGAATGTTTTGTGATTTCACTGCACCGGCCCCCTTCAGGTGGCGCGTCGGCCCACAGGTGATCCTTGCTCGACCTCTGCTTCGATCGCTGCCGCGATCCTTGCCTCGGCCCCTGCCTTGATCATTGGCTCGGCCTGGCCCCGCCATGTGGGGTTACGGGCAGTACTCTGTCGAATCACCCGTACGGAGTGTGAGAGGAGAGGTACACGCGATGACCGAGAGCCACCAGGGTGGGCCGGAAGGTGGGGCTGACGTTCCCGACGAGGACGTCATCGAGCTGGCCACCAAGATCTTCGACCTCGCCCGGCAGGGGGAGACCGCGATGCTCACCGCGTACCTCGATGCGGGCGTCCCGGCGAACCTCACCAACGACCGCGGCGACACCCTCGTGATGCTCGCCGCCTACCACGGCCACCCCGAGACCGTCACGGCCCTCCTCGGGCACGGCGCCGAGGCCGACCGGGCCAACGACCGCGGTCAGACCCCGCTCGCCGGCGCCGTCTTCAAGGGCGAGGAGGCCGTCATCCGCGCCCTGCTGGCCGGGGGTGCCGACCCGCACGCGGGCACGCCGTCCGCGGTCGACACCGCGCGCATGTTCGGCAAGACCGACCTGCTGGAGCTCTTCGGGGAGTAGCGGGTGGCGTACGGGCTGCGTGCGGGTGCGGGTGCGGGCTGCAGTACGGGCTTCCTGGCGGAGCCTGGCAGTCCACTTAGCCCCCTGTGATCGCCCCGGCCCAGGTCCCGGGTAGGTCACGGCGACCGTAAATGTGGTCGCGGCGCACAAACCGGCTGGGTCATCATGGCGTCGGATCCGGAGAAAGCCCCGAGGTACGGGGTATGAACCCCGAAGGTCGGGGTACGGGGGAGACTCCGGTCACCGACGAAAGAGAGAAGGCAATGGTCTACATCGAGCGGAACATGACGGCGGACGTCCTCACATGCTGTTACGCGGCTCTGTGAATCCCGATTCCCGGTTGCGTCCCCAGCTTGATTTGAGGCCATTCCCATGTTCGAACCAGTCATAGCGCCAAGCGGTACCCTGCTCGGACTCCTCCAGCGGGGCCGTGGCGACGGCACGCTCCACGCGCTCGCCGCGCCGCGCGCCGAGGCCCTCGCGGCGCTCAACCACTGCGTGCTGCACGATCCGCGGCAGGACTGGCAGGTCGAGAACCGCTCGCTGTACTACGCCAGGCTCTACCTGGACCTCGACGGCCCGCTCACCGACATCGAGGCCCACCTCCTCGGCCCCGACGACCTCGTCGACGAGGAAGAGGGCCGCACCGGCCTGGCCCTGTCCGTGCTCGGCCACCTCGCCTCGTACGGCCGCGACGACGCGCTCATGCTGCTGCGCCGCTACGCCGCCGTGGGCGCGAACTGGGCCTGGGCCCTGGACGAGCTCGCCCTGCGCGACGACGACGAGGGCCTGCGCGGGCTGGCCGCCGCCGTGCTCGACCGGTTCCCCGCCGACCCCGAGGGCGAGGCGCGGCTGGCCGCCGCCGTACGCGACGCCTACGAGCCGCGCCCGTGGTTCCTGTGGGAGGAGCTGCCCGAGTTCGGCGACCGCTTGCGCGCCGCGCGCCAGCAGGGCTCCTTCGACCGCTGGCAGCGCCAGCTGACGCCGTCCGGGCCCCGCCCGGGCTGGGGCGTGGCCGCCGTCTTCGCCTGGGCGGAGGACGGGCTGCGCCGCGGCACCCCGCTGCACGTGCCGGCCGCCCGATGTCTGGCCGCCGTCGCGACCCCCGAGGACCGTGCGGAGATCTTCGCCGCGGCGGCGGGCGCGGCCGGCGAGGCCGCCCGCGCCACCGCCCTGCACCATCTGGTCCTGGCCGAGCCGGAGAACCCGGCGGTGCTCGACCTGATCGAGGCCGCGTCGGTGGGGGCGGGCGAGGCGGGCGGGGCGGGCGAGGCGGGCGACGAGGCCGCCGTGGCGGCCGTGGCCGCGTACGAGCGGATGTGCGGGCCCGGCGCGGTCGCGCGGGCCCGGGTGTGGGTGCACAGCCACCGCCAGGACGCCCTCGGCACGGCCGCCGCCTCGCTGCTGGCAGGCCGGGGCGGCCCCGAGGACGCCCCGCTCGTCCTGGCCGCCCTGCGCGACACCGTCCGTACGGCGGGTCCCGACGCGACGGCCCTCTTCGCCCTGGTCGACGGCGCAGGCCGGCTCTCCGTCGCCTGCGCGGCGCCCGTGCTCCGGCACGTCTACCGCGAGACCTCCTCGTCGCACCTGCGCGGCCGCGCGGCCAGCGCCCTGGCGCGCACGGACCCGACCTTCGCCGCGGGCTTCGCGGTGGAGTGCCTGTGGGACTGCGAGGAGACCACCCGCGAGCTCGCCGCCCGCCACGCCGAAACGGCCGACGCCCGGGTCACCCCCCGGCTGCGCCGCCTGGCGTCGGACCCGGCGGAGGAGGAGGACGTGCAGTCGGCGGTACGGAGCCGGATCGCGCCTGAGTCGGCGGTTTAGGGCGGGGGACAAGCCGAGGGGCTCGTTTCCTGCCGGACCTGGTCGCCTGGTCGCCTGGTCGGAGGGGCGCCGGTGCCTGCCCGGCAGTCCATGGTCCGTGCGGGTCGGGGCGCCCTGTCAAGGGCGCTCCCTTCGGTCGCGTCGCTGCGCGATGCAATGCCGCGTAGTTAGGGGGTGTTTGGTGTTGTGGAGGGGGTTGGTGGTGGCTGGGTGAGGGAGTAGAGGGCTTGGCCTGTGCGGTGGAGGAAGCCGAGTCGGGC
>NZ_WTFF01000259.1 GCF_019400985.1 Streptomyces bambusae | reverse complement strand
GCGCGGAGGCGAGCGCGGAACCACCCGGCCGGACCGCAGGCGCCCCGTCCGGGCAGCCGCCCGGCGCCGTCGCGCCGGACACCGTCCACCCCGGGCCGACGTAGCCGGGCCGACTTAGCCGGGCGGCCCGGGCCGGGCGGCCGGTGCCGGGTCAGCCGAGGCGGCCGACGTGGATGGCCACGACGGCGACCGCGGACCGTGGCCTCCCTGCTCTCGTACGGGACCCGGTAGCGCCCGACGCGCATCCGGCGCAGGTCGGGCGAGCCGTACTCGGCGGCGTCCTCCGGCCAGGGCTGCTCGGCGAGCAGGTCGACGGCGTCCATCAGCTGCCGCAGACCGTCCGGGTCGTCCTTGAGGAACCGGACGGGGCCGCGTCGATCGCGGCCCCGTCCCGGACGACCGCGTACGTCACGCGTACGTCACCCGCGCTCCAGGCCGAGCCGGGCACGGACATCAGCGTGCGGGACGGTCGCCACAACGCCGGAGCGCCCGCGCTCGCGGTACAGCGCCAGCGCCAGGGCCTCCTCCAGGCCGGCGAGTTCCTGGGGACTGATGAGCACGGCCGCCGGCTGGCCGTGGTCGGTGATGGTGATGCGTTCGCCGGCATGGGACGCGCGGCGGACCAGCGACGCGAGGCGGGCTCGCGCCTCGGTGGGCGGCAGGGTGTCACTCATGTGCAGAAAGGTACGCTTCACGCACCCCCGCGGGGAGGGAACGCCGAAGCCGCGAGCGGTGGGCATTTCCCGGCGCCCGGTGCTGCTCTTACAAAGCAGAGGCCGGCAGGTCCCCCGCCGGGTACCCGCCGGGTGCGTCCGGCATCACATGCCCCAGGCGGTGACCCCGACCGTACGGGGCGGTAACTTCGCATCCGGTCCGCAATGCCGCACACCCTTGGAGCCCCGATGCCCGAAGCCGTCATCGTTTCCACTGCCCGCTCGCCCATCGGGCGCGCCTTCAAGGGATCCCTGAAGGACATGCGGCCGGACGACCTGACCGCGACGATCATCCAGGCCGCCCTCGCCAAGGTCCCCGAGCTGGACCCGCGCGAGATCGACGACCTCATGCTCGGCTGCGGTCTGCCCGGCGGCGAGCAGGGGCACAACCTGGGCCGCATCGTCGCCGTGCAGATGGGCATGGACCACCTGCCGGGCTGCACGATCACCCGGTACTGCTCCTCCTCCCTGCAGACCTCCCGCATGGCGCTGCACGCCATCAAGGCCGGCGAGGGCGACGTCTTCATCTCGGCCGGTGTCGAGACGGTCTCCCGCTCCGTGAAGGGCACCAGCGACGGCCTGCCGGAGACCCACAACCCGTTCTTCGCCGACGCCGAGGCCCGCACCGCCGCCGTCGCCGAGAGCGAGGGCGCGTCCTGGCACGACCCGCGCGAGGACGGCCTGGTGCCGGACGCGTACATCTCGATGGGCCAGACCGCCGAGAACCTGGCCCGCCTCAAGGGCGTCACCCGCGCGGACATGGACGAGTTCGGCGTGCGTTCGCAGAACCTCGCCGAGCAGGCCATCGCCAAGGGCTTCTGGGAGCGGGAGATCACCCCGGTCACCACCCCGGACGGCACGGTCGTCAGCAAGGACGACGGCCCGCGCGCCGGCGTCACGCTGGAGGCCGTCCAGGGCCTCAAGCCCGTCTTCCGCCCCGACGGCCTGGTCACCGCCGGCAACTGCTGCCCGCTCAACGACGGCGCCGCCGCCCTCGTGATCATGAGCGACACCAAGGCGCGCGAGCTGGGCCTGACCCCGCTGGCCCGGATCGTCTCCACCGGCGTCTCCGGCCTCTCCCCCGAGATCATGGGCCTGGGCCCGGTCGAGGCGTCCAAGCAGGCCCTCAAGCGGGCCGGCCTGACCATCGACGACATCGACCTGGTCGAGATCAACGAGGCCTTCGCCGCCCAGGTGATCCCGTCCTACCGCGACCTCGGCATCGACATCGACAAGCTGAACGTCAACGGCGGCGCCATCGCCGTCGGTCACCCCTTCGGGATGACCGGCGCCCGGCTCACCACCACCCTGATCAACAGCCTCCAGTTCCACGACAAGCAGTTCGGCCTGGAGACGATGTGCGTCGGCGGCGGCCAGGGCATGGCCATGGTCATCGAGCGGCTGAGCTGAGCCGTAGCGGAGGGTAGGGGTCGTCGCGAGGAACGAGCGGCGGCACCTGCCCGCAGCGGAGGCGAAGCTCAGCGCGACCACGAGCACGAGCGGCTGAGCTGAGCGATGGCGAAGCTCAGCACGAGCGGCTGAGCCGAGCCGAGCTGAGCCGTAGCGGAGGGTCAGGGGTCGCCACCCGTTTGTCACGGCGACCCCGCCCCCACGCGCCTGAGCTGAGGCTTTGTGGACGGGGATCATCCGTTCCAATCCTCTCGCGGCCGATCTGTGACCGAATCTCCCTCAGGATGTGACCTTTGTCCTGGGGGATCAGTATTTGTGCAGGTCAGAGCAGGTGCGCACGAGGTCCCTGAGACCAAAGACCTGTCCTTTTCGTGACGTAATGCACTGCACGCCATTCCCAGGTCAGGACACTCTGTTGTAGGAAGTCGGGGGATCGAAACACATCAGGAGTTAGTCAGTGAGCGCCATGTCTCTTGCCCTGCTGCTGACCACGGCCGCCGCCACGGCCGTGGGCGCTGCTGCGCTGCACGCCGTCCACGGCCTCCGCAAGCAGGTCACGGCCCTGCGCGGCGAGCTCGCCGCCTCGGTCCACCTGAGCGGTACGACCGTCCCCCACGCCCGCAGCGCCGGCGACAGCCCGGCCGCGGAAATACGAGCCGCCGTGGCCGAGGCGCTCGCCGAGGAGCGCGAGCGCGAGCTGGCCGAGGCGCGGGCCTTCTGGGCCGCGCAGGAGGCCCGGGACGCCGCGGACTCCCCCAGCTTCGCCGGCGACACCCCGTCCTCGCTGCTGGGCGGCCTGTCCGGGCTCGGCGAGGACAACCCGGTCTTCCTCCCCCGCCAGGCGGACCTGGTGGGGCTGGAGCCGGTGCTCGGCGAGGAGCTGGCCGGGGGCGCAGCGCGCCCGGAGGCCGGCGGGGAGTACCCCGAGGACTCCCCGGAGCTGGCCGCGGCCCGCCGCCGCCACCCCTCGCACCCCGACTTCGTCCCCGTCCAGCCCCACCCCGGCGCCGACCACGAGCGCACCGTGAACCGGCTGGAGGAGCTCGCGCAGGCCCGTACGGCCCTGGCGGACGTCCGGCCCGGCCCGCTGGGCACCCTCGACGTCTACGTGTTCACCGACGGCACCACGCTCTGCATGACCCCGGGCCACCGGGAGACCGCCGAGCGCCTCGCCGAGGCCCTGCGCTCGGGCTCCGCGCCGGTGCTGCTGGGCGGCTCGGGCATTTCCGGCGCCTACGCGCTGACGTTCTCCTGCGGCGACTCCGAGGACCCCGACAGCAACGTCTACATCCTCGCGGACCGGGTCATCGCATCGCTCTGATCTCCGCCTGCTCCACCAGCCGCACGGCCTCGTCCAGGACCTCGGACGGGGCCGTCGCCGTGTCCGGGCCCCCGCCGGCGTCCGCCGCCCGCAGCGCCTCCACCAGGTCCAGCCCGGCCACCGCCAGCTGGTCGCCGACGGCGAAGACCCCGGCGTTCGGCATCACCCGCGGCGCGGCGCCCTCGGGCAGCCCCTCCAGCCGCTGCGCCCGCTGCGAGAGCTCCCGGGCCAGGGCCAGGCCCTCGGCGGCCGCACCGCGCTGCAGACGGCTCTGCGGGGCCGCGCGCAGCCGGTCGGCGAAACGTTCCACGGCGGCGCTCAGGGGCGAAGTATCCAGCACCCGCCCGACCTTACGCGCCGTACACGCACCATTGCCAACGGGCGAACGCTCGGGCACGGTGTCGTGAAGAGAACAGCACGACGGCGATACCCCCGGAGGCGCCCATGTCCGTAGAGTTCTCCGAGCAGACCCATCGCAACATGATCGACCGCATCCCCCGGACCACCGGTCGTGATCTCACCGACTGGCTCCGTGCCGTGGACGAAGGCCCCTCCCTCGTCCGCTTCGAGGAGAAGCTGAGCTGGCTGCGCGGCGCGTACGACCTGTCGTACGGCCAGGCCAAGGCCATCCTGCACGAGCACGACCTGCGCCGGGCCGCCAGAAAATTCGGCTGACCCCTCCCCGCAGACGCCCCCACACGCACGCACACGCACCACACGCCCCACACGCACCCGACCGACACGCGGAAAGCCCCGCGAGCTCGATGCCCGCGGGGCTTTCCCGTGTTCCGTGCCGGACGCCGGGACCTCACGATCCCCCGGGGACCTGAAGGCCCCTCAGCCGTCCGGGTGCTGCTAGTCGTCGCCCGAGAGGATCTGGAACAGGCGCAGCAGCTCCAGGTAGATCCACACCAGGGTCATGGTGAGGCCGAAGGCCGCCAGCCAGGACTCCTCGCGCGGGGCGCCGTACGTCACGCCGTCCTCGACCTGCTTGAAGTCCAGGGCGAGGAAGCAGGCGCCGAGGATGACGCCCACGATGCCGAAGAGGATGCCGAGGCCGCCGCTGCGGAAGCCGAGGCCGTCGCCGCCGCCGAAGAGGGAGAACAGCAGGTTGACGGCCATCAGCAGCATGAAGCCCATCGCCGCGGCCATCACGAAGCCGTAGAAGCGGCGGGTCACGCGGATCCAGCGCATCTTGTACGCGAACAGCACCGCGGCGAAGACGCACATCGTGCCGAGCACGGCCTGGATGACCACACCGGGGCCGATGTAGGTGCTGGTGGCCGAGCTGATCACGCCGAGGAAGACGCCCTCGAAGGCGGCGTAGCCCAGGATCAGCGCCGGGACCGGCTTGCTCTTGAAGGTCTGGACGAGCGCCAGGACCATCGCGATCAGCGCGGCGCCGATGGCGATGCCGTAGGACTTGCCGATGTTGGCGGCGTCGACCGGCAGGGCCACCCAGGAGATGACCGCCGTCAGGACGACCGTGCCGAGCGTCATGGCCGTACGGCTCACGACGTCGTCCATGGTCATCGCGTTCGTGCGCACGGCCGTGGCCGGCATGCCCGTCTGCGGGTCGGCCGCGTACGGGTTGGTGGCGTACGGGTTCGCCGCGTACGGGTTGTTCGCGGTCCCGGCCTGCTGCTGCGCGTCAAAGCCCGCGTAGCCGCCGTTGTCGCGGCTGAACCCCCGTCGCGAGAAGACCGGGTTGCTGCTCCTCATCTCACTCCTCCATGGCCACCGAGCGCGGCCTTGCATCAAGAGTAATGGCCTCGCAAAAAAATCACCCTACTGCTGGAGGAGGATCTTAGGAGAAGACGCGGCAAAGCGCAGCGGGCGGCAGGGTGCGGATGAGGGGAGCCGGGAGTGCCCGAGGCCGGACTTGAACCGGCACGGCCCGAGGGCCAGCGAGGTTTAAGCTCGCCGTGTCTGCCATTCCACCACCCGGGCGAGGCGTGCGGCTCCCGCGGAAAAAGCCTGTGGACGCAATGGCGAGCCTAACGGGAACGCTCCCCCCGCCGGACGGCGCGCATTCCGATGTTGTCTGATTTTATTGGCGATTGATCGGGCGTCAGACCGCAGAACAGGCGGTCGCCCGCAGTCCCGGCGCGATCACCGGCCCGTCGGGATTGACGGGATTTCGATGGCCCTGCGACCGTGCACGCCACCCCGGGCCACCCCCTCCCCCGTCATACCAGAGGAGGATGCGGCGGCACCGCCGTCAGACTCCAGTGGGCCGCAGAACAAGCACGGCGGCTGATCCGCGGGCCGGGTGGACGCCGCGAGGATGGAAACGTCCCGCACCACGCGACGCCGGACGTCCTTCAGTCCTTCGGCCGTTCAGTCGTTCGGTCGTTCAGTCGTTCCGTCCACCCGGACGCGATGCCGGACGCCCTTCAGTACGCGACGCCGGACGTCCTTGCCGTACGCGTCCGCCCCGTCCGCAGAGCCCGACAGGAGTCTTCCGTGACCACCATGAACTACGCCCCGCACACCGCCCAGGCGGTGGCCGCCCGCGCCACCGGCCTCTCCAAGGTGTACGGCCAGGGCGAGACCCAGGTGGTCGCGCTCGACAACGTCTCCGTCGACTTCGGCCAGGGCCAGTTCACCGCGATCATGGGCCCGTCCGGCTCCGGCAAGTCCACGCTCATGCACTGCGTGGCGGGCCTGGACACCTTCTCCTCCGGCTCGGTCCGGATCGGCGAGACCGAGCTCGGCTCCCTGAAGGACAAGCAGCTGACCCGGCTGCGCCGGGACAAGATCGGCTTCATCTTCCAGGCGTTCAACCTGCTGCCGACCCTGACGGCGCTGGAGAACATCACGCTGCCGATGGACATCGCCGGCCGCAAGGCCGACCAGCAGTGGCTGGACACCGTGATCGAGATGGTCGGCCTCGCCGGCCGGCTCAGCCACCGCCCGACCCAGCTCTCCGGCGGCCAGCAGCAGCGCGTGGCCGTCGCCCGCGCCCTGGCCTCCCGCCCCGAGATCATCTTCGGCGACGAGCCCACCGGAAACCTCGACTCCCGCTCCGGCGCCGAGGTCCTCGGCTTCCTGCGCAACTCCGTGCGCGAGCTGGGCCAGACCGTCGTGATGGTCACCCACGACCCCGTCGCCGCCTCGTACGCCGACCGCGTCATCTTCCTCGCCGACGGCCGGATCGTCGACGAGATGCTGCGCCCGAGCGCCGACGGCGTGCTCGACCGGATGAAGGCCTTCGACGCCAAGGGCCGCACGAGCTGATCAGTCACTGATCAGCGAAGCCACCGAAGCCCACCGAACAGACTTCCAGCCCAGGACTGATTCCCCATGTTCCGTACCGCCCTGCGCAACGTGCTCGCGCACAAGGCCAGACTGCTGATGACGGTGCTCGCCGTCACCCTCGGCGTCGCCTTCGTCGCCGGCACCCTCGTCTTCACCGACACCCTCAGCAAGTCCCTCTCCGGACAGTCCGCCAAGAGCTACGACGGGGTCGCCGTCTCCGTCAGCTCCTACGGCGCCGCCCGCGACGAGAACGGCGTCAAGGAGGGCGACCCCGGCATCAGCCAGCAGACCCTGGAGAAGGTCAAGGCCGTCAAGGGCGTCGACACCGTCTCCGGCCGGGTCTCCGGCTTCGCCGGCGTCGGCGACGAGAACGGCAAGCTGATCGGCACCGGCTGGGCCAACCAGGGCTCCAACTACGCCCCGGTCAAGGACGGCAAGGACCCGCGCTACGCGTTCACGGAAGGAGGCGGCCCGGCCGCCGCCGGCCAGATCGCCCTCGACCAGGAGACCGCGCGCAAGGGCTCGTACAAGGTCGGCGACAAGGTCCGCGTCGCCACCAACGGCCCGGTGCAGGAGTACACCCTCACCGGTGTCTTCACCACCGACGACGGTCAGGTCAACGCGGGCGGCAGCCTGGTCCTGTTCGACACCCCCACCGCGCAGGCGCTCTACCTCCAGCCCGGCTTCTACCGCGAGCTGTCGGTCGCCGCCAAGGCCGGCACCTCCGCCGACCAGCTGCTCGCCGACATCAAGCCGCTGCTCGGCAAGAACGCCGAGGCCAAGACCGGCGCCGCGCTCGCCGCGGAGCAGGCCAAGGCGATCGAGCGGCAGATGAGCGGCATGAGCACCGGCCTGCTGATCTTCGCGGGCATCTCGCTCTTCGTCGGCATCTTCCTCATCTACAACACCTTCACCATGCTGGTCGCCCAGCGCACCAAGGAGCTGGCCCTGCTGCGCGCCGTCGGCGCCGCCCGCGGCCAGGTCGTCCGCTCCGTGCTGGCCGAGGCCGGCCTGGTGGGCGTCATCTCCGCCGCCATCGGCCTGGCCGGCGGCATCGGCCTGGCGATCGGCATGCGCGTGCTGATGGAGAGCGCCTTCGACGCGAAGATGCCCGCCGGCGACCTGGTCGTCGCCCCCGCCACCGTGGTCGCCGCCGTGCTCATCGGCGTGGTCGTCACCGTCGTCGCCGCGCTGTTGCCGGCCTGGCGTACCGGCCGGATCCCCCCGGTCGCCGCGATGGGCAGCGCCCACCTGCCGGCCACCGCCAAGTCCCTGGTGCTGCGCAACGTCTTCGGCAGCCTGCTCGTCCTGCTCGGCGTGGGCGTCACCCTCCTCGGCGTCTCGCAGGGCAGCGACGGCCGCTACACGGTCGCCGCCGGCGGGTTCTTCCTGCTCCTGGGCCTGATCGTGCTGCTCCCGCTGCTGTCGAAGCCGGTCATCGCGGCCGTCCGGCCGCTGCTGACCCGCGTCTTCGGGGTGCCCGGCAAACTGGCCGCGCAGAACGCGGTGCGCAACCCGCGCCGTACCGCCGTCACCGCCGCCTCGCTCGCCATCGGCCTGACGCTCGTCACCGCCATGTCGGTCATCGGCGTCACCGTGGGCCAGGCCGTGGACCGGATGAGCACGGACAAGCTCAAGGCGCACTACAAGGTCACCATGTCCGGCGGCATGGGCGGCCTGGACAAGTCCGTCGCCGAGACCCTGGCCAAGGCGCCCGGCATCAAGGCGGTGTCCCCGCAGACGGCCGGCTACCTCAAGATCAACGACACGTTCAAGGCGGCCTCGGGCGTCAACCCGGCGGCCATCGGCCAGCTGCTCAACGTCGAGGTCACCAGCGGCGACCTGGCCGCCCTCGGCCGGGGCGAGGTGGCCGTCGCGGAGAAGACCGCCAAGAGCGCGGGCCTGTCGGTCGGCTCCACCGTCGACGTCAAGTTCGAGGACGGCGCCAAGGCCAAGCTCAAGGTCGGCGCGGTCTACAAGGACCTCGACAGGCTGCTGTCGCCGTACGTCATGGACGACAAGGTCCTGTCCGCCCACAGCGAGGAACCGTTCATCCCCGAGGTGTACGTGAACACCGCCGCCGGCGAGTCCAAGGCCGGCGAGAAGGCCGTCATCGACGCGCTCGGCAACAACCCGGCGATCACCGTCGCCACCCAGCAGGACATGCGCAACGAGATGGGCGGCGTGGTCAACACCGCGCTGAACATCATGTACGGCCTGCTCGGCATGGCCCTGATCATCTCGGTGCTCGGCGTGGTCAACACCCTGGCGATGTCCGTCTTCGAGCGGACCCAGGAGATCGGCATGCTGCGGGCCGTCGGCCTGGACCGGGGCCGGGTCAAGAACATGATCCGCCTGGAGTCCGTGGTGATCTCGCTCTTCGGTGCGGTGCTCGGAGTCGCGGCCGGCATCTTCCTCGCCTGGGCGGGCGGCACCACCATCAGCAAGTCCGTCCCCGGCTACGAGCTGATCCTGCCGTTCGACCGGCTCGGCGTCTTCCTGCTGCTGGCCGCGCTGGTCGGCATCCTGGCCGCCATGTGGCCGGCCCGCAGCGCCGCCCGGCTGAACATGCTGACGGCCATCAAGACGGAGTAGCACCGACGGCAACGGCAACGGGCCCCGCGACCACCGGTCGCGGGGCCCGTTGCCGTTGCCGCCCGCAGGTGCGCCCGCCCCGCCTCAGGCGGCCGGCCAGACGCGGGTGCGCAGGGGCAGCCGCGAGGCACCGCCCGGCGCCGCCTTGACCGCCAGGACCTGGTTCACGCCCAGCCGGCCCCGCTCGAAACCGAGGGCGGACGCGGCCATGTAGAGCTGCCACACCCTCGCCCGGCCGGGCGAGGTCAGCGCGACCGCCTCGTCCCAGCGGGCCTCCAGGCGGGCCACCCAGGCGCGCAGGGTCAGTGCGTAGTGCTCGCGCAGCGATTCGACGTCGCGGACCTCGAAGCCGGCCCCCTCCAGCTCGGCGACCGTGGTGCCCAGCGGCGACAGCTCGCCGTCGGGGAAGACGTAGGCGTCGATGAACTCGTCGATGCGGTAGGCGCTTTCGTCCGGCTCGGGGCGGCGGGCGATCTGGTGGTTGAGCAGCCGGCCGCCGGGGCGCAGCAGCCCGTACAGGTCGCGGGCGTAGGCGCGGTAGCCGGTGGAGCCGACGTGCTCGGCCATGCCGATCGACGAAACGGCGTCGTACGGACCGTCCTTGACGTCGCGGTAGTCCTGGACCCGGATCTCGATGCGGTCGGCCAGGCCCTCCTCGGCGACCCGCTTGCGGGCGTACGCGGCCTGCTCGCGGGAGAGCGTGATGCCGGTGACCTGGGCGCCGTACTCGCGGGCCGCGTGCAGCGCCATGGAGCCCCAGCCGCATCCGACGTCGAGGAGCCGCTGGCCGGCGCCGAGGCCGAGCTTGCGGCAGACCAGGTCGAGTTTGGCGTGCTGGGCCTCCTCCAGGGTGCCGCGGGGCTGCCAGTAGGCGCAGGAGTACACCATGGACGGGCCGAGGACGAGGGCGTAGAAGTCGTTGCCGACGTCGTAGTGGTGGCTGACGGCCGCCTTGTCGCGGCCCCGGGAGTGGATGGCCCCGCCGCGGCGCAGGGCCTCCTCGGCGGGCGGCGCCGGCGCCGGCAGCGGCCTCGCGAGCACGAGCAGGTCGCGTACGGC
>NZ_WTFF01000258.1 GCF_019400985.1 Streptomyces bambusae | reverse complement strand
CGGTGACCCTGGCGGGCGCGCGGTGGCGGCTGCAGGCTCCGCTGCTCCTGGGCGGCGGGGTGCTGGCCCTGGACGCGCTGCACGAGCTGGCGCCGTACGTCGTCCAGGTCGTGGACGCGCTGCCGCGGTGGCTGCCGCCGGCCCTGGCGGGGGTGCTGCTGCTGGCGGTCGGGGCGACGTACGAGCGGCGACTGCGGGACGCGCGCCGACTGCGGGACGCGCTGGGCCGGCTGCGCTGAGGGCTGGGCCGGCGGAACAGGGCCGGACAGGCCGCGGCTCCCCCACCCAGCAGTAGCTGGGGGAGCGTCGCGGACCCGGCCGTGATCCGCCGGACAGGCCCTGGGCTGAGCCGTCCGGGTGGAGTTGCGCCGGGCGGCCGTCCGGGGGAAACACCGAGGGCCCGGAGACTGTGTCGGTCTCCGGGCCCTCGGTCCGGGGTGGGCGATACTGGGTTCGAACCAGTGACCTCTTCGGTGTGAACGAAGCGCTCTCCCACTGAGCTAATCGCCCGGGCGCACCGCAAACATTACCGCATGTCAGCGGCGCTCCGGACCATCACTGGTCCTTGAGGTCCCAGGGCAGCACGAGCCCGTACTTCCAGAGGTAGAAGCCGATCAGCGCGCCGGCGATCACGAGGCCTGTGCTGGTCAGGATGATGTTGCGGCGGCGCACCTTGGGGTCCAGTGCCTTCTGCGCGGCCTCGGTCACCTTCCGCTTCGTCCAGTGCAGGACGACGTGGGCCCAGGCGAACTCGGTCGCCCAGATCGCCAGGCCGGCGAAGATCGCAACCCAGCCGGGGCCGGGCAGTACGAGCATGGCGACGCCCGCGCCGATCACGGCCAGGCCGACGACGAAGACGCCGACCTGCCAGCTCAGGTGCAGGGTGCGGCGGGCCTTGATGAAGGCGGGCGCGCGGGAGACGTGCTCCGTCGCGGCGGGTTCCCCGGCGGACCCGGCGGATTCCGCGACGGACCCGGCGGGCGGCGTGGTGGACTCTGCGGACGGTGCGGTGGACTCTGCGCTGATCGACTCTGCGGCCGGCTGCGGACGCCCGCCGGTCCGGTCACTCCCCGTATTCATGACAGCGAATCTACCGGGCCGGAAGCGGACCCGGAAGCTCCTGTGGTCGGACCTCCCGATCCTCCGTCCGAGGGACCCAGACGTCCGCAAAACGGTCAGAGGGGTTTACAACGGCACCGTAGGTGGCATGTCGATTTCGCCGACGTGCGAATCCCCGAGCGCACACTGAGCGAAAGGCCCTGGCGCTTATGAACACCACGGTCAGCTGCGAGCTGCACCTGCGCCTCGTTGTGTCGAGCGAGTCCTCACTGCCTGTTCCCGCGGGCCTGCGGTATGACACGGCCGATCCCTACGCCGTGCACGCCACCTTCCACACCGGCGCCGAAGAGACGGTCGAGTGGGTGTTCGCCCGCGACCTCCTCGCGGAGGGCCTCCACCGGCCCACCGGCACCGGAGACGTCCGCGTCTGGCCGTCCCGCAGTCACGGCCAGGGGGTCGTCTGCATCGCCCTCAGCTCTCCGGAAGGAGAAGCCCTGCTCGAAGCTCCGGCCCGAGCTCTGGAGTCGTTCCTGAAGCGCACCGATGCCGCGGTCCCGCCGGGCACCGAGCATCGGCACTTCGACCTCGACAAGGAGCTCTCGCACATCCTGGCCGAGAGCTGAGCGAGCCCGACAGAGGCGCTCGGCACCGTCCGACTCGGGGCGACGGTGCAGGGCGGACAACCTGATACGGCACACGCACCACCGGCGCTGTTCCCGCGCGAGCCACCCGCGGGGGCGGCGCTGCCGTGCTGCGCGCGACCGGGGCGGCTCCCACCTGCGGCGAGAGGCGACTATTGTCGGCCCCCAGCGGTGGCAGCGGCCCGTTGCCGCGCGCCCGGCCCCTGAGGGAGTTCACCGTGCAGATCCCCCACGACACCCGTGTCGCGCTCGACGTCGTCGTCGCGCTGGTGAACACCGCACCCGAGGGCGACCGGCCGGACACGCTGGCCGACGTCGGCGCACTGCGCACCTTCGTCCGCGAGCACTCGATCAGCGACGTCGGCGAGCTCGGCGCCCGCGACCTCTCCGGGGTGCGCACGGTCCGCTCCAAATTCGCACAGGTGTTCGCCGCCGCCCATCCGCGGGCCGCGGTCGGACTGATCAACGAGCTGGTGGCCACGGCCGGCACCACCCCGCAGCTGACCGACCACGACGGCTACGACTGGCACGTGCACTACTTCGCCCCGGGCGCCTCGGTCGGCGACCACCTGGCTGCCGACGGCGGCATGGCCCTCGCCTTCATCGTCGTCTCCGGCGAGCACGAGCGGCTGCGCCGCTGCGAGGCCCCCGACTGCGGGCGCGCCTTCGTGGACCTCTCGCGCAACAGGTCGCGGCGCTACTGCGACAGCCGTACCTGCGGGAACCGGCTGCACGTGGCGGCGTACCGGGCCCGACGCAAGTCAGAGCAGGGAGAGGTCGTGCACGGCGACGGACAGAAGCAGCACGCCGACCACCCCTAAGAAGATCATCAACGGCGGCTGGGAGAGCGCGAAGAGGCAGCCACGGGGCTCCTCTGCGGCGGGGGTGCGTGCGGCCGGGACGGATCCCGGGGGCTCACCCTGCGATGTGTCGAGCATGTCGGGCCGATCATGACGCAGCCGACCCACCTTCTCCCCTCAACACGCCACCGAGAGCGCCTGGTTCGCCAGATTCCACACTTCTTGATCGGCGTCGTTCCGAACCTGGGCACACGGACGATCACCTGCGATCGAGCTCCCGGTTTTCACCGAATGAAGTGCGGGCCGGCGATCGCTAGATCCCGTGCTTCTTCAGGATCGCCTCGATGTCGGAGAAGTCGTCGGCGGGCGGGGCGGCGTCCCGCCGGGACGCCGGCTTCGGGCCCGTCGCCGCGGTCCCGGCTCCGAGGGCGGGCGCGGAGGCGTCCGGCGCGACGGGCCTCCGGCGCCCTCCGCCGCGGGTCTCCCCCGCCGCGCCCGGTTCGACGGCGGCCCGCAGGCCGCGCCGCTCGACGACGCGGGTGACCAGGAGGAGCAGCCAGGCCAGGCCCAGCAGGCCGAAGCCGGCCCAGACGACCGGGTCGAAGACGATCTGGGAGACCCACTCGACCAGTCCGGTCATCACCAGCGCGACCGGCACCAGCGCGTACGCCGCGATGCGCGTGGCGGCGAGGAAGCGCTTGCGGTAGGCGGTGAGCGCGGCGATGCCCAGGCCGGCCGCGGACACCGCGGAGCAGATGGTCTCGGCGAGCATGGGTCCTCCAGCCATGGGCGATCCGTCCCCTCCATCGTGCACCGGAGGCGCCCGTACCGGCCACGGACCGGGGCCGGCCGGAGCGGATCTCCGGGGAATCTCGGGGTCGCGCCTCCTCCTGGGGGCCGGTGGGGCCGGTGGGGCCGGGGGCGCCCGCCGCGCCGCCGCCGCTCCGCGCGCGCGCTGGGAGACTGTCCCCTTGACTTCCTCCCCCTCCTGAAGGAGGGGGATTCCTACGGCTCGCGCCGTGGGGTTTCCTGCTTCACAGCCGGCTGCCCGCCCGGAGTTCTCCGTTGAGGTCTTACACCGGCTCCACAGGCCGACACCGCCAGTCCGGCGGCCAGCAGGTTCTTCGCGGCGTTCACGTCCCGGTCGTGGATCGTGCCGCAGTCGCACGTCCAGGTGCGGACGTGCAGGGGCATGCTCCGGGCGAGGGTGCCGCAGTTCGAGCACAGTCTGGAGGAGGGGAAGAAGCGGTCGACCGCGACGATGTCGCGTCCGTACCACTGGGCCTTGTACTCCAACATGCTGCGGAACTCCGCCCACGCGGCATCGCTGATGGCGCGGGCGAGCGCGTGGTTCTTGACCATGTTGCGGACGGTCAGGTCCTCGATCACGAGCGTTTGGTTTTCACGCACGAGACGAGTGGTCAGCTTGTGCAGGTGGTCACGTCTGCGGTCGGCGATCCGGGCATGGATCTTGGCGACCTTGTGCCGGGCCTTGGTCCGGTTCGCTCCGCCGCCCTTGGCCTTCTTCGCTAGACGGCGCTGGGCCAGGGCGAGCCGGGCACGGTCACGGCGTTCGTGCCGCGGGTTGGCGATCTTCTCCCCGGTCGACAGGGTCAGCAGATGGTCCAGGCCCACGTCGATACCCACGGCGGTGTCCGTCGTCGGCAGCGGCTCCACACCGGAGTCGTCACACAGCATCGAGACGAACCAGCGGCCCGCACTGTCCTGCGACACGGTCACCGTGGACGGCGACGCGCCTTCGGGAAGCGGCCGGGACCAAACGACGGCCAAGGGCTCTTGCATCTTGGCGAGGGTCAGGCGGCCGTCGCGGAAGCGGAACGCGCTGGTGGTGTATTCCGCAGAGCGGCGGGACTTCTTCCGGGACTTGAAGCGCGGGTACTGGGCCCGCTTACCGAAGAAGTTCGTGAACGCCACCTGCAGGTGCCGCAGCGTCTGCTGGAGCGGGACGGAGGACACCTCGGACAAGTAGGCGAGCTCCTCGGTCTTTTTCCACACCGTCAGCATGGCCGAGGTCTGGCTGTAGTTGACCCGCTCTCCCCGCACCCACGCCTGCGTACGGGCGGCCAGCGCCAGGTTGTAGACCTTGCGGACACATCCGAACGTGCGCGACAGCTCGGCCGCCTGCGCGTCAGTCGGATGGAAGCGGTACTTGAACGCCCGCTTCACACAAGTCGTGGTCACGCTCACAAACCAGCGTGGCTGCTTGTGAAGATCAACCAAGCCGGTCAGGGCACTACGGTCCGCCTAGCGGCGAATCGCAGCTCGTTGTCCTGTTCCACAGGGGTTTCGTTTCTCCCCCGCAAGCGGGAGGTACCCCCACCCCCGCCTAAAGTTGGTGGTATCCACGAAAGGACCCCGATGACCGATTCCCAGCCCGCCGGCTCCCCCTCCCCCGTCGTCCTCGACGTCTGGTGCGAGCTCCAGTGCCCCGACTGCCACACCGCCCTCGACGACGTACGCGCCCTGCGGGCTCGCTACGGCGACCGGCTGGACATCCGCCTGCGCCATTTCCCGCTGGAGAAGCATAAGTACGCGTTCGCCGCGGCGCAGGCCGCCGAGGAGGCCGTGGAGCAGGGCCGGGGCTGGCCGTACGCGGAGGCGCTGCTGGCCCGTACCGAGGAGCTCGGCCGCCGGGGCGAACCGCTGCTGGTCGAGGTGGCGCGGGAACTCGGCCTGGACGCCGAGGAGTTCGACACCGCACTGATCGACGGCCGGCACATCCTGATCGTGGACGCCGACCAGGCCGAGGGCAAGGCGATCGGTGTGACCGGCACCCCGACCTACGTGATCGGCGGCGAGCGGCTCGACGGCGGCAAGAGCCAGGAGGGCCTGCGGCAGCGCATCGAGGAGATCGCCGACCGCCTCCTCGCCGACGCCTGAGCGGCCCCGCTCGTCCCCGAGCCGCTCCTGTCCGAGTGGTTGACGCACCGACCGGCGCGCCGGGGACGGCCGAGCCCCTGCTGGTGTGCGCCGCTCCGGGGCCGGGTCCCCCGTGCGCCGCGAGGTACGACTCTGGTCGTACGCCGACGACACCATTGGATGGAGTGGCGGCTCCACCTCCGGGAGGGCGAGGACTCCGGACACCAGCGGATAGCTTGCTTCCGGTGGCCGTCCCCCGCACGGGGGTCGGGGGACGGCCGCCCGATCACCGCACGGGCCCCGGCCGGAGCCTTCAGAGCAGGATCTTGGTGAAGTTGACGGTCAGGGGCCGGTAGCCGAGGGAGTCGTAGAGGCGGACCGCCGGGGTGTTGGCGGAGAAGCGGTGCAGGCCGAGCGCGGTGGAGCCGTCGGCCAGGGCGGTGCGTTCGGCCTGGAGGAGCAGGCTGCGGCCGTGGCCCCGGCCGCGGTGGGCGGCGAACACCTCGACGTCGTAGACGTACCAGCCGTCGTGCCGGGACCGGGCGCCGCCGGGGGCGTGGTCCCCGGCCCACACGGTTCCCACGGGCTCCCCGTCGGCCTCCAGGATCGCGACGGACATGCCGGGGGTGTCGGGGCCGTCCGGCAGCAGGTCGGCGTGGTCGTCCCGGGAGTGCGCAGCGGCCGTGTCGGGGGCCATGCCGCGGTCGGCGCAGACGTCGGCGTACGCCGTGACGGCCCGGTCGAGCCAGGTCGCGTACTCGGGGGCGGTCAGGGCGCGGGCGCGGACGCCGTCGGGCAGGGCGGGCGGGGCCGCGGGCAGTGTCTTGCGCATCAGGCGGCCTTCCTCGGTGTAGCCGAGGGCGGTGGCCAGCCGCAGTCCGCCCGCCGCGTCGGCGGGGACGGAGATCCGCACCCGGTCGCAGCCCCAGCCCCGCAGCACCTCCTCGCCGGCCAGTACGGCGACGGTGGCCCGGCCGCGGCGGCGGTCGGGCTCCTCGACGTACAGCTCGCGCAGGACGCCGACGTGCGGCCCGTAGGGGGTGTCGGTGGCGATCACCAGCGCACCGACACGCCTGCTGTTGACACGGATCTCGTACGGGCGCGAACGCGCCCCCGCCGCGGTCTGCTGCAGCGGCCCGGACGGCCGCAGGGTGGTGGTCACCCTTGGTGTTCTACCCGCCCCGCGCGGCCGCCGTCAGCCCTTTTCCACCCCGGATCGGCCAAGGACCGGCCCCGGATCGGACATGGACCGGACCCTGGATCGGCCCCGGATCAACGTGCCCGGCCCCGGATCGGCCTGCCCGGCCCCGGTCAGGGGTCGAGGTCGTCGGCGGCGCGCTCGTCGAAGACGTGCATGGCCTCGGCGGTGACCGGGCCGGGCCGGCCGTCGCCGAGCTCGCGCTCGTCGAGGCGTACGACGGCCTGGACGTCGCGCAGGGAGGAGGTCAGGAAGATCTCCTCGGCCTGCCGCAGCGCCTCGAAGGGCAGGTCGGTCTCCTTGGCGCCGGTCCACTCCAGCACGAGGGCCCGGGTGATGCCCGCGAGGCAGCCGGAGGCGAGCGGCGGGGTGTGCAGTTCGCCGTCGAGGACGACGAAGACGTTGGAGCCGGTGCCCTCGCAGAGGCGGCCGACGGTGTTGGCCAGGAGGGCCTCGGAGGCTCCGGCGCGGGCGGCGGCGGCCAGGGCGACCACGTTCTCGGCGTAGGAGGTGGTCTTCAGGCCGGCGACGGCGCCGCGCTCGTTGCGGACCCAGTCGACGGTGACGGCGGCCGTGGTGTCGGGGCGGCGGGTGGCCTCGGTGACGGCGACGACGAGGGTGGGGGGTCCGTCGCCGCGGTCGGAGCCGAGCGGGGAAAGGCCGCCGGTGTAGGTGATGCGGAGCCGGCCGAGCGGCACCGGGTTCGCCGCGAGGACGGCGGCGCAGGCACGGCGGACCTCGTCGTGGTCGGGGTCGGGCAGGCCGAGGCCGCGGGCGGAGCGGGTCAGCCGGTCCAGGTGCCGGGTGAGTCCGAAGCAGCGCCCGTGCTCGGCCTTGAGCGTCTCGAAGACGCCGTCGCCCACCGTCAGCCCGTGGTCGAAGACGGACACCTTCGCGCTGTCGGCGTCCCGCAGTGCGCCGTCGAGCCAGATCGTCACCGTACGGTCCCTCCGCTCACCTGGTACGTGCCCGACGCTACCGCGAGGAGGCGGGCGGCCTTCAGCTCGGTCTCGGCCCATTCGCGTTCGGGGTCGGAGCCCCAGGTGATGCCGGCGCCGGTGCCGAAGAGCAGCCGGGGGCCGCCGGGGGCCTCGCGGTCGATCCAGAAGGTGCGGATGCCGACGGCGAGCTCGGCGGCGGCGCGGTCGGCGTCGACCCAGCCGATGCCGCCGCAGTACGGGCCGCGGGGGACGGTCTCCAGGGCGCGGATGATCCGCAGGGCGGAGGACTTGGGGGCGCCGGTGACGGAGCCGGGCGGGAAGGTGGCGGCCAGCAGCTCGGGCCAGCCGGCGTCCTCGGCGAGTTCGCCGCTGACGGTGGAGACGAGGTGGACGAGGCCGGGGTGCTCCTCGACGGCGCACAGCTCGGGGACGGTGACGGAGCCGGTGGCGCAGACGCGGCCGAGGTCGTTGCGGACCAGGTCCACGATCATGACGTTCTCGGCGTGGTCCTTCTCCAGCAGGTCCGCGGCGGTCCGGCCGGTGCCCTTGATGGGGCCGGACTCGACGTGGCGGCCGCGGCGGCGCAGGTAGAGCTCGGGGGAGGCGGTGGCTATCTCGACGCCGTGGGCCGGGAGCCGAATCGTTCCTGCGTAGGGGGCGGGGTTGCCGCGGGCGAGCAGCGCGGTCAGCGCGTCCACGTCGGCGCCCGTGGGGGTCCCCCCGGCGGAGCGAGGGGGAGGACCGGGCAGCGGCGCGGACATCACCCGGCACAGGTTGGCCTGGTAGACCTCGCCGGCCGCGATGTGTTCGCGGATCCGCCGTACGCCGGCCACGTAGCCGGCGCGGTCCAGGGAGGAGGTCCACGCGTCGGTGGCGGGGCCGCGCCAGGCGCCGGGGACGGGGGCGGGGACCGGGTCGGGGCGTACGTCCCCGAAGCGGGCGCAGATCAGACGGCCTTCGAAGTCCGCCGCCACGGCCCAGAAGCCGGTGGAGTCCAGGGCGGAGGCGTCGCTGGTGACGTCGCGCAGATCGGTGGCGAGGAGGCCGCCGAAGCGGGCCATGGGGGGCAGGTCGTGCACGGCTGTGAGTCTATGACCGGTGGCGGGAAGGCGCCGGTGAGGTGACCTGAGGGTGACCGCTGGTGATCGGGTGGCAGCACGCTGCGGAAACGCGTTTTTGAGCTGGCCCGGGAATCCGCTAGAGTTCAACACGTCGCCGGGGAGCGAAGGAAAAAACCCGGAAGCGAACATCGGCGACATGCGGACGTGGCTCAGTTGGTAGAGCATCACCTTGCCAAGGTGAGGGTCGCGAGTTCGAATCTCGTCGTCCGCTCGAAGTGGGGGATCTTCCCGAGACCCCCTGCTACTCCGGGGTGGAGTGGCCGAGAGGCGAGGCAACGGCCTGCAAAGCCGTCTACACGGGTTCAAATCCCGTCTCCACCTCCAAGGACGATTAGCTCAGCGGGAGAGCGCTTCCCTGACACGGAAGAGGTCACTGGTTCAATCCCAGTATCGTCCACGCAGAACATGCAACACGCAGTACAAGCAGTACACGCAGCACCCACGATCTCCGGGTCGTGGTCCCGAGGACGATTAGCTCAGCGGGAGAGCGCTTCCCTGACACGGAAGAGGTCACTGGTTCAATCCCAGTATCGTCCACGCAGAACATGCAACACGCAGTACACGCAGCACCCACGGCCTCCGGGTCGTGGTCCCGAGGACGATTAGCTCAGCGGGAGAGCGCTTCCCTGACACGGAAGAGGTCACTGGTTCAATCCCAGTATCGTCCACACTCCGGAAAGACCCGGCCGCTACCGAGTGGCCGGGTCTTTCGCATGTCCGGCCTCCCGCGAGGGAGGCCGGACCGGGCAGGCTACCGGACAGGCCTCAGGACGAGAACAGCAGTCGGCCGAAGCCCCGGTGGCCGTGGTGGTGGCCGTGGTGTCCGCCGTGGTGCGGGGCGCCCCAGGCGGGCGCCGGGGCGTGGGCGGCCGGGTAGGCCGGCGGGGCGGGCGGCGCCTGCGGCGGGACCGGGCCGTACTGGGCGCCGTACTGAGACTCCAGGCGGGTCAGGGCCTCCAGCTCGCCGTAGTCCAGGAAGATCCCCCGGCACCCGCTGCACTGCTCGATCTGGACGCCGTTGCGGTTGTACGTGTGCATCGCCGCGTGGCACTTCGGACACTGCATGATCGGCTCAACTCCTCGCCGTCGGACGTCGCCACCGTGGATGCCCGGCGGCGTGGGGTCACCCTACGCCGGGGGAACGGGGCCCAAGTCGGGCGGGAGGGCGACGATTCGGGCACAGGATTCGGCCATCGCCCGCTCCACGTCGTCGAGTCGGCGCCCGGCCCGCGCCGCCTTGGCGACGCCGAGGGCGGCCGTCTGCACGGTCAGGGCGCGCGCGGCCAGATCGAGCCGGGGCCAGGGGTCGCTGCCGGGCTCCCCCGCGGCGGGGCCGCCCGCCGCCCGGTAGGCGTCGAGGAAGCGCGTCCACACCTCGGGGGCCAGCAGCCCGGCCGCGTACCAGGCGGCGGGGCGGGCCAGGTCCCAGGCCGGGGTGCCGAGCCCGAGGTCGTCCACGTCGATGAGCCGCCAGGGCCCGGCCGGGGCCGGGTGCCGGACGAGCTGGCCGAGGTGCAGGTCCCCGTGGCACAGGGTGCTCGCGGCGGGGGCCGGCCCCCCGCCCCCCGCCCCCGCGGGGGGGCCCCCCGGGGGCCCCCCGGCACCCTCCGCCCCCCCGGTCCGGAGGCCCGACGGGCCCCCCCGCCCCCCCCCCCCCCCCCCCCCCCCCCGCGTCCCGGGCCCCCCCCCGGGCCCCCCCGCCCCCGGCCGTGTCTTTTTCCCCCCTCCGCCCCT
>NZ_WTFF01000257.1 GCF_019400985.1 Streptomyces bambusae | reverse complement strand
AAGTCTGAAGCTGACTAAGGAGATCAGCCTCGGTCAGGTGGGCGCGGAGCTGGGTATAAGAGCCAGCCCGCAGGGCCCGCCGCAGCCGCCCGCCGCCCCGGCCGACCCGCAGCGGCGGGAACATCGGCACCGGCCGCGCGGGCGGGCACGCCCCGGACCGGACCGGGGAAGAGAACGGGGAAGAGACCTGGGAGGAGATCTGGGAAGAGAACTGGGACGAAGCGGAAGACAACTGGGACGAAGTGTCGAACACGACACCCACCACCTCTCGTGAGAAGCAGCTCCCGTACCTCGGGAACACCCCTCACGATCCGCCCACCCGCGGCCACCCCGCCCGCCCCTGTGGACGATCCCCAGCTTGTGGACAACTCCGTCACCCACACGGGTGAGGCGCGGGCCGGGGCGCCGGCCCCAGCGAAGCCCGCCGGCCTCAGGGAAGCTCGATCCCCAGGTCCCAGCCCTCGTGCGCACGCGTGCACAGGCACGCACGGTCCTCCGTCCGCGGCAGCGCGGCGACCGTGTCGAAGAGCACCGCGCGCAGCCGGCCGACGTTCTCGCCGAAGACCTTGAGCACCTCGCTGTGGGACACGCCCTCGCCCGTCTCCACGCCCGCGTCGAGGTCCGTGACCAGCGCCATCGAGGTGTAGCAGAGGCCCAGCTCGCGGGCCAGGACGGCCTCCGGGTGGCCCGTCATGCCGACCACCGACCAGCCCATCGCCGCGTGCCACTGCGACTCGGCGCGGGTGGAGAAGCGCGGGCCCTCGACGACGACCATCGTGCCGCCGTCGACCGGCTCCCAGTCGCGGCCGCGGGCCGCCGCCAGCGCCGCGTCCCGCCCGACCGGGCAGTACGGGTCGGCGAAGGTGGTGTGGACGACGTTCGGGATGGTGCCGTCCGGCAGCGGGTGCCCGTCGAAGAAGGTCTGCGCGCGCGACTTCGTACGGTCGACCAGCTGGTCGGGCACCAGCAGGGTGCCCGGGCCGTACTCCGGCCGCAGCCCGCCCACCGCGCAGGGCCCGAGGACCTGGCGGACGCCGAGGGAGCGCAGCGCCCACAGGTTGGCCCGGTAGTTGATCCGGTGCGGCGGCAGGTGGTGGCCGCGGCCGTGCCGGGGCAGGAACGCGACCTGGCGTCCGGCCAGCTCACCCACGTACAGGGAGTCGCTGGGGAGGCCGTACGGGGTCTCCACCTGGAGCTCGGTGACCTCCTGCAGGAAGGAGTAGAAGCCCGAACCGCCGATTACGCCGATCTCTGCGTGCACCATGAGCCACACCCTAACCAAGGAACGCGAACGGCCCCGGCCCCCGGTAGGTAGCGGGGGACGGGGCCGTCGGCGTACGTCTGAGGTACGCCGGCGTCGTCAGGCGGCCGGCGTGCTGCTGCTCGACGCGGCCGGGGCCGGGGCCGGGGCGGGCGTGGCCGAGGCCGCCGGCTTCGAGGCGGACGAGGACGCGGGCGTGCTGCTGGACGACGCGCCACGGCTGTCGTTGCGGTAGAAGCCCGAGCCCTTGAAGACGATGCCGACCGCGGAGAACACCTTCTTGAGGCGTCCCTTGCAGCTCGGGCACTCGGTGAGGGCGTCGTCCGTGAACTTCTGCACGGCCTCGAGGCCCTCGCCGCACTCGGTGCACTGGTACTGGTAGGTCGGCACGAATCTTCCTCCTGGCACTCTGGCTCGATGAGTGCTAACGACGTTCCATGGTGACTTATTCCGGCGGATCAGTCCACCGTGACCGGCACGCGGTGACCGATGCCACGCTCGTCGGCCCGCTCCGCGCGAGCCTCCGTCGAGGCGTTCACGATCCGGCCGGGGCCCTTCGGCGCCAGGTTGGCGCGCAGCGCCAGCAGGGTCGCCAGGGCCAGCGCGGTGGCCGCCATCGGGACCAGGAAGCCCGCGCCCGAGCCGTACGCGTCGGTCAGCCGGCCGGCGGCGATGGCCGCCACGGCCTGCCCGAGGGCGACCGCGCCCGTCAGCCACGTGAAGGCCTCGGTGCGGGTGTTCGCCGGCACCAGGGTCTCGATCATCGTGTACCCGGTGATCAGGGCCGGGGCGATGCACAGCCCGACCAGCAGGCCGAGCGCGCCCAGCAGGACCGCCGAGTCGGCGGACCACAGGACGGACGCGGCCGCGGTCAGGCCGGCGTAGCCGAGGATCAGGCGGCGGCGCGGGCCGATCTTCCAGGCGACGGCGCCGCAGGCGATGCCCGCGATCATGTTGCCGGCCGCGAAGACGCCGTAGAGCAGGCCGTTCGCGCCGGGGTTGCCGATCTCCTCGGAGAAGGCGGCCATCGAGATCTGCATGCCGCCGAAGACGGCGCCGATGCCCAGGAAGGCCGCGACCAGGACGCGGACGCCCGGGATGGACAGCGCGGAGGCGTGCTTCTCGGCGACGGCGGCGGCAGCGCCGGCCGGCCGCGGCTGGGTGGCGCGCTGCGCCGCGAAGACCAGGCCGCCCAGCACGGTCAGGCCGGCCTCGGTGACCAGGCCGGCGGCCGGGTGCACGCCGGTGCACAGTGCGGTCGCGAGGACCGGGCCGACGACGAAGGTGAGCTCGTCGGTGACGGACTCGAAGGCCGCGGCCGTCGGCAGCAGCGGGGAGCCCTGGAGCTTGGCGGCCCAGCGGGCCCGGACCATCGGGCCGACCTGCGGCACCGAGGCGCCCGCCGGTACGGCGGCCAGCGCCAGCGCCCAGACCGGCGCGCCCAGCAGGGTGAGGGCGGTCAGGCCGCTGATGGCGACGCCGTGGACGAGGGCGACCGGAGCCAGGACGGCGCTCTGGCCGTGCCGGTCGGTCAGCCGGCCCATCACGGGCGCGGACAGCGCCATGGAGACGCCGGTGACGGCCGAGACGACGGCGGCGAGCCCGTACGAGCCGGTGGCGTGCTGGACGAGCAGCAGGATGCTGACGGTCAGCATGCCGAAGGGGAGCCGGGCGGCGAAGCCCGGCAGGAGGAAGGAGAGCGCGCCCGGGGTGCGCAGGAGCGAGCCGTAGCCGGGGCGGGGGGAGGACTGCTCGGAGTTGTCCTTCTCGGTCGTGACCGCGGATGTCACGGCCTTGCCTTTCCGCTACCTGGTAGAGCGTCCCCGTCTGCGGGCGGTGCGTGCTTCGTGGGCCGCACCCGTACGTAATGGGAGCTCCGAGAGCTGTCCTCTTGCGCAGAACCGAGTGATACCAGGGGCGCCCACTGCGAGAGGGGGGCGCCACGGCCGCCGAGCGGTCGCGCCAGCTCTGCGTCAGGCAGAGTTGGTTCGTTTTGGTGTGCCTTCATGCTACAGGGAAAGGTGTTACTACGCCCTGTGATTGCGGCGACAAGACATGTCTTCACCTGCGATTAGCGAGGGCTTCGCCTCCTCGAAAAGGGAGAAATCGTGGCAGATCTCGGCAGACGCGAGCGAAAACAGCCGAATTAGAACGCCGCTCTAATCGCGGGAAAGCCTGAAAAGCCCGAAAGGTCCGCGCTGCCCCCGCACCCCCGCGTCCCCGTCGCCCCCGCGTCGCGCCGCGCGCCGCACCGCACCGGACCGCGGCGGCGAAGGCCGGAAGCGCGGAAGCGGAAGCCCGAGCCCTACCGTGACCTCCGGCCGCCGCGCTCCGAGCCGCCCCGCGCGCCGCCCCCTCCCGCGCCGCCACCTCCGGCGCCGCCGCCCCCCGCGTCGCCCGTCCCCAGCCAGCCCGCCAGCTTGCCGCCCCGGGCCACCGCCCGCAGCCGCGCCTCCGCCGCGTCCCGTACCGGATCCGTCGCCACCACCAGCAGCTCGTCCCCGCGTCGCAGCACGGTCGACGGCAGCGGTACGAAGCTCTTGCCGTCGCGGACGACCAGCGTCACCGAGGCCCCGCCCGGCAGTCGCAGCTCGCTGACCTCCACCCCGTGCATCCGCGAGCCCTCGGGGATCGCGAAGGACAGCAGGTGGCCGCGCAGCTTCTCCAGCGGGGCCGACTCGATCCCCAGGTCCGACGTGGCCTCCACCGAGTCGCCCAGCTTCAGCTTGCGCGCCACCCACGGCAGCGTCGGCCCCTGCACCAGGGTGTAGACGACGACCAGCACGAAGACGATGTTGAAGACCCGGTCGCTGTCCTCGACCCCGGACACCATCGGGATGGTCGCCAGGATGATGGGCACGGCCCCGCGCAGCCCGGCCCACGACAGAAGGGCCTGCTCCCGCCAGGGCATCCGGAAGGGGAGGAGGCTGACGAAGACCTCCAGGGGCCGGGCCACCGTCGTCAGCACCAGCCCGATGACCACCGCGGGCCAGAAGTCGCCCAGCAGCTCGTGCGGGGTCACCAGCAGGCCCAGCAGCACGAACATGCCGATCTGGGCGATCCAGCCCAGTCCGTCCGCGAAGCCCCGCGTCGCCGGCCAGTGCGGCAGCTTGGCGTTGCCCAGCACCATGGCCGCCAGGTACACGGCGAGGAATCCGGAGCCGTGCACGAGTGCGCCCGCCGCGTACGCGGTCACGGCGATGGCCATCACGGCGATCGGGTAGAGGCCCGAGGCGGGCAGTGCGATGTGGCGCAGCCCGTACGCGCCCAGGAACCCGACCGCCAGGCCTATCGCGGCGCCGACGGCGAGCTCTCCCGCGATCTTGCCGATCAGCACGTACCACTCGTCCACCGGGCCGACCGCCGAGAAGGCGACGACCAGGATCACCACCGGGGCGTCGTTGAAGCCCGATTCCGCTTCCAGTACGCCGGTGACCCGTGGGGGCAGCGGCACCTTGCGCAGGACCGAGAAGACCGCCGCCGCGTCCGTGGAGGAGACGACCGCGCCGATCAGCAGCGACTGCTGCCAGTCCAGCCCGACGAGGTAGTGCGCTCCGGCGGCGGTCACGCTCACGCTCACGGCGACGCCGACGAGCGAGAGCATGGTCGCGGCCGGCAGTGCCGGTTTGATCTCGTTCCACTTCGTCCCCAGACCACCCTCGGCGAGGATCACGACCAGGGCGGCGTAGCCGAACACCTGGGTGAGTGCCGCGTTGTCGAAGACGACGTTGCCTATGCCGTCCTGACCTATCGCGATGCCTATGCCGAGGTAGATGAGCAGGCTGGGGAGGCCGCTGCGTGAGGAGATCCGCACGGCGCCGACGGCGACGAGCAGCACGAGCGAGCACACCAGCATGAGCTCATTGAGCTGGTTGACGGTCAGCGGGCGCGCCTTTCTCCAGGGGCCTGCCGGAGCGGCCCTCCGGCGGCAGGTAGTTCGTTACCTTACCTAATCTTTGACGATTCCTTGACGTGCTAGTCACATTGTGAAACGCCTGTTCGCTCCCCTCTTCACGGCTCCTCCCTGACACCGCGTCCGAACAGTTACGACGCTGCGCCTATGGTTGCTCCCAGCACTCAGGACCACCCTGCCCCTCTAAGGACAGCGATGCCCGCCAACGAATCCGCACCCGCCGCCAAGAAGAAGGGACGACGCGCCCGTCTGATCGTGCTCGTCCTGGTGCTGGCGCTCGTCACGGGCCTCGGCTACGGGGGCTACTGGAGCGCGGACACGATCCGCGCCTCGTTCCCGCAGACGACCGGCTCCCTCCAGCTCCCCGGGCTGAGCCGCCCCGTGGACGTCAAGCGCGACGCCCGCGGCATCCCGCAGCTCTACGCGGACTCCGACGAGGACCTGATGCGTGCACAGGGCTTCGTGCACGCGCAGGACCGCTTCTGGGAGATGGACGTACGCCGCCACATGACGGCCGGCCGCCTCTCGGAGATGTTCGGCGCCGGCCAGGTCGAGACCGACGCCTTCCTGCGCACCCTCGGCTGGCGCCAGGTCGCCCAGGCCGAGTACGACACCAAGCTCTCGCCGGAGACGAAGAAGTTCCTCCAGGCTTACGCCGACGGGGTCAACGCCTACCTCAAGGGGAAGTCCGGCAAGGCCCTCTCCGTCGAGCACGCGGCCCTCAAGCTCAGCGACGACTACCAGCCCGAGCCGTGGAGCCCCGTGGACTCGGTGGCCTGGCTCAAGGCCATGGCCTGGGACCTGCGCGGCAACATGCAGGACGAGATCGACCGGGCGCTGATGGCCGGCAAGCTCAGCCAGCAGCAGATCGACGAGCTCTACCCGCCGTACCCGTTCGACCGGAACAAGCCGGTCACCGAGGGCGGCAAGGTCCAGGCCGGGGCGTACGTCCCCCAGGGCGCGACCGGCTCGGCGGCCTCGGGCGCGGGCGCCTCGGGCGCGGGCGCCTCGGGCTCGGGCGCCCCCGGCGCCACCCCCAACGGCGGCGTCTCCGGCGCCACCGTCCAGGGCGCGGCCCAGGGCGTACGCACGCAGCTGAGCGCCCTGTCCGACACCCTCGACAAGATCCCGGCGCTGCTCGGCCCCAACGGCAGCGGCATCGGCTCGAACTCCTGGGTGGTCTCGGGCAGGTACACGACCACCGGCAAGCCCCTGCTGGCCAACGACCCGCACCTGGCCCCGCAGCTGCCCTCGCTCTGGTACCAGATGGGCCTGCACTGCCGGACCGCCGGCAGCGGCTGCACCTTCGACGTGGCCGGGTACTCCTTCTCCGGCATGCCCGGCGTGGTCATCGGCCACAACGCCGACATCGCCTGGGGCATGACCAACCTCGGCGCCGACGTGACCGACCTCTACCTGGAGCAGGTCAAGCCCGAGGGCTACGTCTACGACAACAAGGTGCTCCCGTTCACCTTCCGCGAGGAGATCATCAAGGTCGCCGGCGGGGCCAGCAAGAAGATCACCGTGCGGATCACCAACAACGGCCCGCTGATCTCCGACCGCAGCGACGAGCTCGGCACCGTCGGCACCCGCGCCCCGGTCA
This sequence comes from Streptomyces bambusae, assembly GCF_019400985.1. Taxonomy (GTDB): domain Bacteria; phylum Actinomycetota; class Actinomycetes; order Streptomycetales; family Streptomycetaceae; genus Streptomyces; species Streptomyces bambusae_A. The sequence continues at coordinate 3,631 of NZ_WTFF01000257.1, read as the reverse complement.
CCGGCCCCGCCCCGGACCGCGGCAACGGCTACGCCGTCGCCCTGCGCTGGACCGCGCTGGACCCGGGCAAGTCCATGGACGCCGTCTTCAAGATCAACCGGGCCAAGGACTTCGCCTCCTTCCGGGCCGCGGCCGCCGACTTCGAGGTCCCCTCCCAGAACCTGATCTACGCCGACAACAAGGGCCCCGCCGGCAACATCGGCTACCAGGCCCCCGGCCGGATCCCGGTCCGCAACCAGGGCGACGGGAAGATGCCGGCGCCGGGCTGGGACTCGAAGTACGCCTGGAAGGGCGGCAAGGACGGCAACGCCGGCTACATCCCGCAGAACGAGCTGCCCTGGGAGCTCAACCCCGCGCGCGGCTACATCGTCACCGCCAACCAGGCGGTCGTGGAGTCCGGCGCGGGCAAGTACCCGTACACGCTGACCACCGACTGGGGCTACGGCGCCCGCAGCCAGCGGATCAACGACCTCATCGAGGCGAAGATCAAGGACAGCGGCAAGATCTCGACCGACGACATGCGGACCATGCAGATGGACAACAGCAGCGAGATCGCCGCGCTGCTGACCCCGATGCTGTCCAAGGTCCCCATCGCCGACCAGGACGTCCGCCAGGCCCAGAAGCTGCTGGACGGCTGGAACTACACGCAGGAGCCGGACTCGGCGGCGGCCGCCTACTTCAACGCGGTCTGGCGCAACATCCTCAAGCTGGCCTTCGGCGACAAGATGCCCAAGGAGCTGCGGGTCGAGGGCGACTGCCGGAACGTGAAGGCGGACACCCAGGGCCTGGCCGACGACCTGACCGAGGTGGTCCGCGAGTGCGGCATGCGCGACGCGGACTCGGCGCAGCCGGACGGCGGCGACCGCTGGTTCGAGGTGGTCCGGCGCCTGGTCAAGGACGAGAAGTCGGCCTGGTGGCAGTCGCCGGCCGTGCGCAACCAGCCCGCGTCCACCTCCCGCGACGAGCTGTTCGCGCGGGCCATGAAGGACGCCCGCTGGGAGCTCACCGCCAAGCTCGGCAAGGACCCGGAGTCCTGGAGCTGGGGCCGGCTGCACCAGCTGCAGCTGAAGAACCAGACCATCGGCACCGAGGGCCCCGGCTTCCTGCAGTGGCTGCTCAACCGCGGCCCCTGGAACCTGGGCGGCGGCGAGGCCACGGTCAACGCCACCGGCTGGAACGCGGCCAGCGGCTACGACGTCACCTGGGTCCCGTCCATGCGGATGGTCGTCAACCTGAACGACCTGGACAAGTCCCGCTGGATCAACCTGACCGGCGCGAGCGGGCACACGTACCACTCGCACTACACGGACCAGACGGACCTGTGGGCCAAGGGTGAGCTGCTGGAGTGGCCCTTCGGCAAGGGCGCGGTCGACAAGGCGACGGTGGACACGCTGACGCTCAAGCCGTGAGGCCGACGATCGAGCGGTGAGGCCGACGATCGAGCGGTGAAGCCGACGATCGAGCCGTGAGGCGCGGTCGTGCCGCGGGCGCCCGGCCCCCGCGGCACGACGTGCGACGTGCGACGTGCGACGTGCGACGCACGACGTGCGCGTCAGCCGAAGCGGCGCACCCCCGACGGGGTGGCCACCGCCTGCACGGGGTGGTCGTGCGGTTCCTCCGGGACCCGCGCGACCACCTCGTCGTCGTAGAGGAGCACCACCAGCGCGGGGTGGGCGCCGGCCTTCGCCAGCCGCTGGAGCACCCGGTCGTACGAGCCCCCGCCCCGCCCCAGCCGCATCCCGCGCCCGTCCACGGCGAGCCCGGGCAGCAGGACGGTGTCGGCGCCGGTGACCGCGTCCGGGCCGAGCCGGGGCCCGACCGGCTCCAGCAGCCGCATCATGCCCGGGCGGTGGACCTCCGCGAGCGAGACGGGCCCGTCGTACGGCGCCCAGTCCAGGTCGTTGTCGGGCAGCAGCACGGGCAGCAGGACCCGGATGCCGCGCCGGTGCAGGGCGTCGAGCAGGGCCCGGGTGCCGGGCTCGGTGCCCACGGAGACGTACGCGGCGACCGTACGCGCCCGCGCCAGCTCCGGCAGGTCGAGCGCATGCCGGGCCAGCGCCTCCGCCGCGGCCCCGGCGGCGCCGGGGGACAAGGCGCGCCGGGCGGCGAGCAGTTCGCGGCGCAGCTCCGCCTTGGCGGACGGGTCCTCACCCACGGTCGACACGAAAATCCACACCTTTCTCATTAATATCGGACATACTTACCGGAATTAAATCTTCACCTTCGGCACCCACTATCGTTCTGCCCATGACTCAGTTGCACCCCGTGATCAAAAAGGCCGTCATCCCGGCCGCGGGCCTCGGTACGCGCTTCCTGCCGGCGACGAAGGCCACGCCGAAGGAAATGCTCCCGGTCGTGGACAAGCCGGCCATCCAGTACGTGGTCGAAGAGGCCGTCGCTGCCGGCCTCGACGACGTCCTCATGATCACAGGACGTAACAAGCGGCCGCTGGAGGACCACTTCGACCGCAACTACGAGCTGGAGTCGGCGCTGGTCGCCAAGGGCGACGACGACCGCCTGAAGAAGGTCCAGGAGTCCAGCGACCTGGCCACCATGCACTACGTCCGCCAGGGCGACCCCAGGGGCCTCGGCCACGCCGTCCTCTGCGCCGCCCCGCACGTCGGCCACGAGCCGTTCGCCGTCCTGCTCGGCGACGACCTCATCGACCCGCGCGACCCGCTGCTGCGGCAGATGGTCGACGTCCAGCAGCGCACCGGCGGCACCGTCATCGCCCTGATGGAGGTCCCGCAGGAGAGCATCCACCTCTACGGCTGCGCCGCCGTCGAGGCCACCGGCGAGGACGGCGTCGTCCGCATCACCGGTCTGGTCGAGAAGCCGGAGCCGGCCGACGCGCCCAGCAACTACGCCGTCATCGGACGCTATGTCCTCAACCCCGCGATCTTCGACATACTGCGGGAGACCGAGCCGGGCCGCGGTGGGGAGATCCAGCTCACCGACGCCCTGCAGAAGCTGGCCGCCGACGAGACCGTGGGCGGTCCGGTGCACGGCGTGGTCTTCCGGGGCCGCCGCTACGACACCGGCGACCGCGCCGACTACCTGCGGGCCATCGTCCGCCTCGCGTGCGAGCGCGAGGACCTGGGCCCGGAGTTCCGCACCTGGCTTCACCGTTACGTCACGGAGGAGATGTAGCACCTTGAGCAGCCCCGCACCGCAGGACACCGCGCCCGAGCAGCCCAGCGCCCCGGAGCCCGGGCCGGCCCCGGAGTCCGGGCCGCAGCGCCTGTGGTCGGTGGACGAGCACCTCGCGGACATCCTCACCGCCGTCCGGCCGCTGGAGCCCATCGAGCTCCAGCTGCTGGACGCCCAGGGCTGTGTCCTGGTCGAGGACGTCACCGTGCCCGTCGCCCTGCCGCCCTTCGACAACAGCTCCATGGACGGCTACGCCGTCCGTACGGCCGATGTCCAGGGCGCGAGCGAGGAGTTCCCCGCGGTGCTCACGGTGGTCGGGGACGTCGCGGCGGGCAGCGGCGAGCTGCCCACCGTCGGCCCCGGCCAGGCTGCCCGCATCATGACCGGCGCGCCGCTGCCGCCCGGCGCCGAGGCCGTCGTACCCGTCGAGTGGACCGACGGCGGCACCGGCGGCGGCGCGGCCGCCGGCATGGTGCCCGCC
>NZ_WTFF01000256.1 GCF_019400985.1 Streptomyces bambusae | reverse complement strand
CGGCCGGCCCCCCACCCCCTGCCCAGGCGCGCAACCCGGCCGCCGCCTGGGAGGGGCGGGCCACCCACCCGGGCCGGCGGCCGGGGCCCGCCCCGCGGGCCGGGCGGCCCCGGCCCCCCGCCGGCGGGATGCCCGGGGCCGGGAGCGGGGTGCCCGCCCCCGCCGACGTGCCCTTCCGGGCACCCGCGGCCGAGGCCCTGCTGATCGGCGCCCGGCCGGACGCGGAATCCTTCGCCGCGGCGGCCTCCGCCGCGCTCCGGGCGTTCGCCGCGGCGTTGCTGCGGGCGGCGGCGGCGGCCTGTTCCCCGGCGGAGGCGACGACGCCCAGTTGGAGTGCGCAGAGGGCGCCGAACCGGAGGAGGGGCACGAAGCCGGTGTACTCGAGGGCGGCTTGGCGCGCGTCACGGGGTCGGCCGCCCTGGCGTGGGCGGGGGACCAGGGCCGCGCGGCGGGCGTAGGGGCCGGCGAGCGCCTTGAGCACCGCCAGTTCGACCCGGACCCATGGCTGGTTGGCCGGCGTCGGCTCCGGCAGGGCCGCGCCCTCGGGATCCTGGAGTGCCGCGCGCAGCCGTACGCCGCGGTCGCGCGCGCTCGGCAGGTCGGCGAAGAGGTTCACCGTCCGGGCGAGCTGGGTGCGGGTCCCCGTGGCGAGCAGCGCCTCGCGGACCCCCTCGGCGAAGTCGGGCGAGCCCTCACCGGCCGGGCCCTCCCAGTCGATGAGCCCGCCCATCAGCAGCTCGGCCACATGCCCCGCGTCCGCCTCGGGAAGGGCCCGGCCCCGCAGCTCCTCGATCAGCTCGAACTCGAAGGGGAGGGCGGCCAGATGCGTGGCCAGCCGGCGTGCGGTCGGCGTGGCCAGCGAGAAGAACCGGCGTACGGCCGCGTCGGCCGCGTCGGTCGCATCGGCGGAGCCGGCCGCGGCGGTCCGCGGCGACCGCAGGCCGGGCGTCGGCCTACCCCCGGCCAGGGTTCCCGCGAGCAGGAACGGCAGGGTCCGGCGCACGCCGTGCTCACCGGCGACCAGGTCGGCCCAGGCGGCGAACGACTCGGGCTTCAGGCTGAGCACCGGTACGGGCACGGGCACGGGTACCGGGGCGGCGGCGGGTGCCGGAGCGGCGGCCGGCTCCGGGAGGCCACGACCCGGACCACCGGGACCACCGGGACCACCGGACGCGCCGGAGCGACGGGGATCGTCGGGCGTGTCGGGCGCGTCCGGGTGGCCGTACGGGAGCCCGATGCGCGTGTTGGGGGCGCCGAAGCCGCCCGCCTCCAGCTCGGCGCGGTACGGCGCGGCCGAGGAGCGGTGCCACAGATAGGTGGGCAGCAGGTGCACCAGCGCCGTGGGCCCGCTGCGCGCGAGCCGCACCAGCAGCTCGTCCGCGGCCGGCCCCGCCCAGCCGTGCGCCAGCCCGTCGGTCACGAGCAGATGGACGCGCGATCCGCGGGCGTCGAGCACCTCGGTCGGATCGCCGGTCCGTTCCCCCGGCCAGCGCAGCCGCGCCCTGCCCCGCTCGGGTAACTCCAGTCCGACCGTGCGCACGTCCCGGAAGGCGCCGCTGCGTACGGCCTCCACGGCGAGCGCCGTCACCCGGTCCGCCCAGATCCCCATGGTGGGCGCCCGGTCCACGAGCAGGACCAGGTCGAAGGCCTTCTCGGCGGCGGGGCGCAGATAGGGGATCCAGAGGTTGTCGGAGATCCCGTGCCGCGCCGTACGCTCCTCGTCCAGCTCCCGGCGGCTGCGTGCGGGCAGGCTGCGGCTCAGCCGGTGCAGCGCCTTCGCCAGCCGCAGCGGCGCCACCGGGCGGCGGCCGCGGCGCAGCCCGGCGGGCAGCACCGGCCCACGGGCGGCGACACCCGGGGCGCCGTCGTCCGGGTCGGACCCGTCAGGCACGGCGGGCACGACGGAGGAACCCCCGTCACCGCCGTTGTCGTCACCGTCACCGGTCTCCCGTGGCGCATGCGGGCCGTGCCCGGCCGCCAGCGGCGCAGGCATGCCGGACGCGGCCGACGACGACGGTACGGACTCCCCCTCGGAGCGCTCCTCCCCACCCGGCTCGGACTGCGGCGGACCCTGTTCCCCGGACGCCTCCGACAGCTCCGCCCCCTCCGGCTCCTGCGACCGCTCCGACGCCTGCGACCCGTCCGGCTCCTCCGGCTCCTCGGGCTCGTCCGGTGGAAGCGGTGTCGCTGCCGATCGGGCGGCCGCGAGCCACACGGCGTCGGCGATCTCCCGCCACGTCGGAGCGTCGGCGGAGGTCCCGGCCGACGCCTCACGGGCGTCGGGTGCGCGCTCCCTGGGTGTGCCGTCCATCAGCGGCCTTTCGCGAGGTCGCGCAACAGCAGTTCAATGAGCTTACGCCCGTGGGTGTCCGCCTGGAACCCCCCCGCTGTGGTCAAGTGCCCCGCATTGAGCAACTGATCGACGGACTGGGTGCCGCCCTTGGCCACCCGCCGCTCGAACTCCTCGACGAGCGTGTCCACCCCTTCCGGCCTGCTCCGCAGGTGGCTGACGACGATGGAGACGAGCTGCTCGCGGCTCGGCGGGCGCATCTCCAGCGGCAGGCACCGGCGGCGGAACGCGGCCGGAAACTCCCGCTCGCCGTTGCTGGTGATCACCACGAGCGGGAACTCCCGGCACTCGACGCGGCCGCCGACGATCTCGGCCCGGCCGCCCGGGTCGTCCGTGAACACACTGACGGCCGGCAGCGCGCTGCGCACCAGCTCGGGCACGTCGTAGCTGCCGTTCTCCAGGACGTGCAGCAGGTCGTTGGGCAGGTCGATGTCGCTCTTGTCGAGCTCGTCGATCAGCAGCACGCGCGGCCGCTCGTAGGCGAGCAGCGCCGTCCCGACCGGCCCCAGGGTGATGAAGTCCCCCAGGTACGGGGCCTGTTCACCGCCGACGGGGCGGGGCCCGGGCACGAGTCCCGCCGTGCCGCCCGCGTCTGCCACGCCCTCCGCCACGCCGTCGTGCACCCCGGCCCGCCACGCGGCGATCGCCTGGGCCCGGCCGATGGAGTCGTACTCGTACAGCCCGTCGCGCAGCGCCGTACGGCTGACGACGCTCCACTGGAGTACGCGCCCCAGGCCCAGTTCGCGGGCCACCAGATAGGCGAGGGTCGACTTGCCCACCCCGGGCGGCCCGGTCACCAGCAGCGGGCGGCGCAGCAGCAGGGCGGCGTTGACGGTGTCGATCTCCTCGTCGCCCAGGCTGGGGCGGGGGCCGTGCGCGCCAAGGCGGCGGTGGTCCGCCCGGTCGTCGTCGGCGGGCGCCGGCTGGAGCGGCTCACCCGCGAAGGAACGCCAGGGCGGTGCGGGCGGCACGGCCGGGGGATCGCCGTCCGGTGCGGCGCCGGTCGCGTGGAACACGCGCCAGGACGCGGGGGTGTCGGTGCCGGCTCCGTCGACCGCGGTGGCCTCCCGCTCCTGCTCGTACTCGGTCATGCCGGTACCTCCTCGCAGTCGATGAGCCTGAAGGGGTCATCGTAGAAGAACGCCACATACCTGCCCGGGAGTTGCGCGCCGTTCTGATGGGTTTCGGCCTTCGTGCGCAGCCGGTGGATGGTGCCCGGGAGCTGGGCGGTCGGGAAGGCGACCAGCATGTCGAGCGGGGCGCCGAGCTGCTGGCGCTGCGACGGGTCGCGCCGGTCCCACAGGGCCACCCCGATGCCCTCGGCGATCGCCGCCTTCAGCGGCTCCAGGCCCTGCCCCTCGCGGGCGGGGGCGCCGAGCGTGACGGCGGTCAGCAGCTGGTCGGCCACGAGCTGGTTGCGCCAGATCCGCAGCCCGGCGGCGCGGTCGGCGGCGCGGTCGGTGGCGCGGGCGGCACCGGACCTGTCGGTCGCGGCGGTGCCGTTGACGGTGCCGATCGCGCTGACGGGGTCGGTGCCGTCGGTGCCGTCGGTGTCGCCGTTGCCGTCGGGGTCGTCCGTGCCGGTCCAGGTCCACGGGTGGGGCCGGGCCGCGGCGGAGGACCGGAGCGTCTGCCAGCGCATGCGCCAGCGGCGCAGCTGCGCGGGGTCGCGGGTGCGCATCCGTTCCAGGCTGCGCAGATGGACGTAGTACCGCAGGCCGATGGGGACGGTGTCGGGCGCGTCCGCGTTCCGGCCGAGGCCCGCCACGTCGTGGTTGAGCATGGTGTAGGGCAGTACGAACTCGACGTGGATCGGGCTGAGGTCCTCGCCGTCCCGGTCGGCGTCCGCCCAGTACTCCTCGCCGCGGCGGATGGCCCGTTCCACCGCGGCCTCCAGGCTCCGCAGCGTGGCCCGTTCCAGACTGCCGGCCACCGGGGCCCAGTCACCGGAGACCCGGTTGACCCAGTGCCGTACGAAGATGTCCGGCGAGCCGTCCGGGGCCGGGTCCACCATGATGATCAGACAGCGCGGGGAGTCCCCGTCCGCGCTCCGCTCCGCACCCCGCTGGACGGCCCCCTGCGCACCGCGCTCCCCACCGCGCTCCGTACCGCCCCGGTCCCGGCTGCCGGCCGCCGCCAGGCCCTCGCGCCGCCGCCGCAGCGCATCGCCCGCCCCGGCCCCGGCCGCCGCGCCGTTCGCCCAGCCGTCGCACCAGTCGCGCATCCGGCGCCGGTCGGACTCACGGGGCGCGAGCACGGCGAGGAACTCCAGCATCACCACCGCGGGCGGCAGCCCGTCGGCCTGCGCGTTGAGGTCCAGCAGGTGCTCGAAGAGCTCCACCGGCGTGAGGTGCCCGGGCAGTTCCAGCCGTAACTCGTGCGCCAGCCGGTCGCGCAGCCCGCGCCGGTCCAGCCCCGGCTGCCCGGCGACCAGGGCGCGCGCGGCCTTCACGTCCCGGTCCTCGAACGCCCCGTGCAGCAGCAGCCCCGCCGCCGGCCCGGGCGCCCAGACCGCCTGCACCCGCTCCCGCAGCTCGCCCGCCGTGTCGCTGCCCTCGTGCAGGCCCACGGCGTAGACGAACGCCTCGACAGCCGCCTCGACACCCGCATCGACGTCGTCGGACCGGCTCCGTAACACGATCTGCACCAGGGAGACCATGTCGCCGCGCGCGTCCTTGCCGGGCAGGTCCACGGCCAGTTCCAGGTACTCGCCGACGCTCTGCCCGAACAGCACGCGCTGGCCCGGATCCCGTACGCAGTCCAGCCGGCACAGCTCGTCCACGAGCACCAGGCGCAGCTGCGCCTTCCGCGCAGGCGGACGCGGTTCGTTCATCACCACCGACCATCCCCCAGGAGCCGGCACGAGTCCCTTTGTGGTTCGCGAAGCTACCACGGCCCCAGCACCGCCACCAGATGATCAGGCGGTCGCCCGTACGGCCGTACGCAGGACGGGTGCATCGGAAGGAATTCCGCGGTGCGGGCGGGGCGGCGGTGGCCGACCCGCGGTGAGCGGGTGAGACTGGGGCCATGGCGAACAAGGCGCTACTGGAGGGCGGTCCGGCCGATCTGCCGGAGCGGGTCGTCGAGGTCACCGTGCCGGCCGGCGAAGACCTGAAGATCCCGCACCGCGGCGGCTACGAGCACTTCAGGCCGGCGGACCGCGAACAGAACTCCCCCGAGGGGCCGCTTCCGGTCTACGAGTGGTGGGAGCGGACGGAGATCGCCGAGTGAGCGGTGCCGGTGCCCGTACCGGAGCCGGGAGCGGCGGTGACGGCGGCGACGGCGGCGACGGCGGTGGTGGCCGGGCAGCCGGTGGGCCCGGTCCCGGGGTGCCGCGCGCCGAGCTGGACGAGCGCTACAGCAGCTCGGCCGCCGAGCCCCTGCCCTGGAGCGAGGCCGTCACCCGGTTGGCGGACGCCGAGGTGTACTGGCTGACCACCGTACGCCCGGACGGCCGCCCGCACGTCACCCCGCTGATCGCGGTCTGGGCTGACGGCGCCCTGCACTTCTGCACCGGCCCCGACGAGCGCAAGGCCCGCAACCTGCGCACCAACCCGGCCGTGGTCCTCACCACCGGCCGCAACACCCTCGACGAGGGCGTGGACCTGGTCGTCGAGGGCGACGCCGACCGCGTCTCCGACGAGGTACGGCTGCGCGGGCTCGCGGCTGCCTGGGAGGCCAAGTACGGCCCCGACTGGCACTTCGACGTCCAGGACGGGGCCTTCGCCAACCCCCAGGCCGGCCGCGCCCTGGTCTTCGCGGTCGCCCCGCGCACCGCCTTCGGCTTCGACAAGGGCGAGCGGTTCGGCCAGACCCGCTGGCGCTTCTGACGATCGGCGCCGCCCGGCGGTGTCTGCGCGTCGGCGTCCGTCCGGCGGCGTCCGTGCGTCGGCATCCGCCTCGGACCCCGTCGAGCTCAGACCCCGTCGAGCGTCCGGCCCAGGCGGACCGTCACCGTCTTCGGGCGCTGGTACTCGTGGAGGGCCAGCGTGCTCAGGTCCGTGCCGTGGCCCGAGGCGCCGCGCCCACCGTGGGGGAGCTCCGCCGTCTGCACCAGGTGGCAGCCCAGCCACGCCTCTCCCGCGTCCAGGCGGGCCGCCAGCTCCAGGCCCAGGTCGAGGTCGGCGGTCCAGACGCTGGCCGCCAGCGCCTGCGGCACCCCGTTCGCCATGGCCAGGGCCTCGGCCACGCCGTCCGAGTGCTGGACGGTCAGCAGCGGGCCGAACACCTCTTCCGTGACCGCCGGGTCATCGGCCGGAAGGTCCGCCAGCAGCCGGGCCGGACGCCAGTGGCCGCCCTCCTCGCCCGCCGCAGGCGCCACCGTCCCCGCCACGTCGTACCCGGCGGCCGAGGAGGCGACCAGCGCGTCGTAGCGGGCCGCCTGGTCCGCGTTGTTCAGCGGACCGAAGTCCCGGCCCGCCACGCGCGCGCCCAGCGCCTTCGTGAGCCCGGCGACCACCGCCTCGTAGTTCTCCGTGAGGGTGATCACCCGGGCCGGGGCCGCGCAGCTCTGGCCCGCGTTGTACGTGACCGCCTCCGCGAGGGCGGCGTACGTGTGGGCGGGCGCGTCCGGCAGCACGATGACCGGGGCGTTCCCGCCCAGCTCCAGGCTCGTACGGCGGATGCCCGCCCGGGCCGCCACGTCCGCCCCCGCCGCGCCACTGCCCGTGAACGCGAGCATGTCCACGTCGGATGCGACCAGCAGCCGTCCCGTGAGCCGGTCGCCCGGCAGCCACCCCAGCACGCCCGGGCCCAGTGCCGCGGCCGCGTGCTCGGCCAGCAGCTCCAAGGAGTCCGGCGTGGTCTCGGCGGGCTTGGCCACCACCGTGTTGCCGGCCGCCAGCGCCGGTGCGCACCGCCAGGCCGCCATCAGCAGCGGGTAGTTCCACGGGAGGACCGCCCCGACGACCCCGACCGGTTCCCAGCGCACCCAGCTCTCGTGCCCCGGCACCAGATGCCCCGCGGCGGGTGCGGTCCGGGTGCGGGCCGCCGCCGCGTAGAAGCGGAACAGGTCCGCCACCTGCTCGAGCTCGCCCGCCGCCTCCGCCTCCGGCTTGCCCGTACCGGCCCGCTCCAGCGCCGCGTACCGATCCACGTGCTCCTCGACCAGCCCCGCGAGCCGGTCCAGGCGCCGGCCCCGCTCCTTCGGGGTCAGCGCGCGCCAGCCGGGCAGCGCGGCGCGGGCACCGGCCACGGCGGCCGCGACCTCCGGCTCCCGGGACAGGGGCGCCGTACCGCGCACCCGCCCGGTCCGCGGGTCGATCAGCTCCGTCGTCGTCGCCGTCGCCGTCGCCGTCGGCGTCGTTGTCATCGCCGTCGGCTCCGCCACGGCACCCGTCGGCCCCGTCGCCGTGCCCGTCGTGCCCGTCATCGCGTCGGGTCGTTCCCCCTGCATGTCCCGGCTCCTCATATCTCGTACGACCTCAGCCACAGTTCCAGGGTCAGCACCAGCCACAGCTTTCCGCCCTGGCGCGGCAGCAGGCTCCCCTCACCCTTCAGCCAGGCACGGATCGTCTCCGGGCGGAACAGGCCGCGCTGGCGTGCCTGCCGTCCCAGCAGCAGCTCGTGCCCCAGCTCGCGCAACGGTCCCGTCAGCCACTGCTGCACCGGTACCCGCATCCCGCTCTTCGGGCGGTCCACGACGGTGTCCGGGAGCAGGTCCCGGACCGCCTCCTTCAGCACCCACTTCTCCGCCGTCCCCCGCAGTTTGAGCGTGGGGGGAGTCGCGAAGGCGTGGTCGATCACGGTCCGGTCGAAGAGCGGCGCCCGTCCCTCCACCCCCTGCGAGGCGGTCAGGCGCTCCACCTTGGTCAGGATGTGGTGGGCGCCCTTGGTCCGCAGGTTGCAGTGCAGGAGCTGGTTGAGGAGGTGTTCCATCCGGTACGGGCTGTCCGGTCCCGGCATCAGGTACGGCTCCACGAAGCGCTGCGGGCGCGGGGCGTCGCGCAGCGCCTCCAGGGCCGGGGCGGTCAGCAGCCGCGGCAGATCGGTCCAGCACTTGCGGTACGACCGCAGGTACGCGGTCGCCCGGTCCTCGTCCCAGGGCGCACCGGGCGAACGGTGCATCTCCTGCACCAGCATCGGGAGGTTCTTGGGGCCGCCGAACACGGGGTCGCCGCCCTCGCCGTTGAGCACGACCGAGGCGCCGTCGGCCGCTACCGCCTCCGCCAGCATCAGGTTCGGCACCGTCAGCGGATCGCCGACGGGGCTGTCCAGCAGTGCCGCGGCCTCGGCGAGGCGGGCCGCAACGGCCTCGCCGGAGACGGTCAGCACCCGGTGGCGGGTGTGGCAGTGGGCGGCGACCAGGCCCGAGTAGCCCAGTTCGTTCGGCAGGTCGTCACCGAAGCTGATCGAGTACGTGTGGACCGGATGGGAGTGGAGTTTGGCGGCGAGGGCCGTGACCAGCGAGCTGTCGATGCCGCCGGAGAGCAGGACGGCCGCGGGCTCGGCCTCCGGCAGCCGGCTCGCGGTGGCCCGCTCCAGCAGGGACCGCAGTGCCAGGACATGGCAGGCCGGGTCGTCGTCCCTGTGCTGCTCCCCGTTCTGCTCCCCCGCGAGCAGCTCGCGCGGCTCCCAGTACACGCTCTCGCCGACCGAGCCGTCCCGCCCCAGCCGAAGCACCCGGCCCGGCAGCACCTCCCGTACGCCGGTCAACAGCGTTTCCTCACCGGGCAGATACGCGAACGTCAGGAAGGAGCGAACCGCCGCGAGGTCCATGGACGCTCCCAGCGCGGGCCAGTGCCGCAGTGCCCGCAGCGAGGTCGACGCCGCCCAGGCCCCGGCGGCCCGCGCGTAGAAGACCGTACGGGCACCCACGTGGTCGCGGATCAGGACCAGGTCCGTCCCGTCCAGGACGGCCAGGGCGAACATGCCCTCGGCGAGCGCGATCCCGTCCTCGCCGAGCAACGCCCAGCAGTGCAGCAGCAGTTCGGCGTCCGGACAGCCGGGCGGCGGCGGGTGCGCGCCGGGCCGGGCTGCGGCCGCGAGCGCGGCGAGCAGCGCCGGGCGGTTGTGCAGGGTGACCTCGCCGACCGCCGTGAGGCCGTACGCCGTGAACGGGCCTTCGGCGCGCCCGGGTTCGTCCGCGACCAGACCGAGCGCGGCGCCGGGCAGCGCGGTCGGGGACGGCTCCGGTCCGGCCGAGCCCAGCGCCGCCAGATGGGCGTGGGCGGCGGCGGTGGTGTCGGCCAGACAGGCGGACAGGCGTGCCACGGACGGCTCCCTTCCTTCGTGGTGCGGTGGTGCATGGTGCGGATGTGCGGGCGTGCGGGCAGTGCTGTGGGCGGCGGGGCGCTGCGGCGCAGGCGGTGCTGCCGCGGCGGGCGGCGGAGGCTGCGGCTGGCCGGCCCGCCAGCCGGCCGGTCCCGGTCAGCCGAAGTCGTCGTCGCTCCAGGTGTCGTCGTCGCCCTCCCAGCCGGCCTCCCAGCTGTCGTCGCCGCCCGAGTCGTCCCCCGCGCCGCCCCCCGCGTCCCCGCCCCCGTCACCACCCGAACTCCCGGAGGAGGACGCCTGGTTCTGCGCGTGCCGTTGCCGCAGCGCCTCTTCCTCCTCCGGGGTCATGCTCAGCGGCGGCAGCTGCGCGGCCGTGATCGCCAGGGCGGCCACGCCCAGGCCGGCGAGCAGCGCGCCCATCCGGCCGCCGAACGAGGTCCGGTTCACCAGCACCGTCTCGCCGCGCCCCCACAGGGTCCGGCCGTAGCCGATGTCCCGGGCGTAGACCACGGTGCCGTCGGACAGGGTGCGCTTGATGATGCGGTCGCCGAGGAGTTCGTCGGTGCCGGAGGCCCCCTGGTTGTCGGGCCAGTGCACCAGGCGGGAGCCGGCGGAGGCGTCGGAGCGGCGCCGCCACTCCTCGCGGCCGTCGTCGTACCTGCGGTGCACGCTCGCGTCGGCGAGCAACTCGTCGGTGTAGCCGATCTCTTCGGGCCGGTTCATCGTGTGTGTCCTCGCGTGGGTGGAGGGGTCATGCGGAGGGCCAGGTCAGGAAGCCGCTCTCGCGCAGCTCGCGCAGGCCGGACCGGAGCGAGCCGCGTACCGGCCGGCCCCCGCGCGTCTGGCGCAGCACGGTGCGCAGCAGCCGCGCCGGCGGCACCGCCGCCGCTCTCCC
>NZ_WTFF01000255.1 GCF_019400985.1 Streptomyces bambusae | reverse complement strand
CGAGCCGACGGCGGCACGGGCGTCCGACCCGCCACCCGAGTCCGCACCCGAGCCGGCGCCCGGGCCGGCGGACGTCTGCCCGCCGCTCGGGACCGGGGGCGCGGGGCGGGGCGAACTGCACGCGCCGGTCAGCAGCAGAAGCGCGAGCAGTGCGGTGACCGGGGTGCAGCGTCGGGGGGAGCGTCGTAAGCCGGTTGCTGTCACGGTGTCCTCCGTTGTGCGTGCGCTCAGGCGCACGGGGGGTCGTAAGGGTGGTCGGGGAGGTACTGGTCCCACTGTTCGCGGGTGATGCGGGGGGACTCCGCGCACAGCCGCCGCAGGATGGCGGCCCGGTCCACGCTCCACAGCCGCGTGCCCCCGTCGCCGCCGACGGCGAGCAGCCGGCCGTCCGGGCTGAACGCGAGGCCGGCGGCGGGGTGGAGCCCTCCCCCGGTGAGCGAGGCGATCTCGACGAGGCGATCCGGATCCGCCACGTCCCACAGCCGGATGCGGCCGTCATTGCCGGCGCTGGCCGCGAGCGCGCCGTCGGGATGGACGGCGAGTCCCCTCACCGCGCCGGTGTGCCGGGCGGAGGAGCCCTTGCGTACGGGCCGCCCGGGCAGCGAGACGTCCCAGACGGTGACCGCCCCGGTGTCGTCGCCGACGAGCAGCGTACGGCCGCGCGGGCCGAAGGCCACGGCGGTGCCCTTCCCGCCCGCCGTGGCGAGGCTTCCCGCCACGGCGGGCGGGGTGTTCGGGGAGACCTGCCAGAGTCGTACGGTCCCTTCCTCGCTCAGACCCGCGAGCAGGGCGCCGTCGGGGCTGAAGGAGAGCGTGTGCTGATCGGGCCCGGCGCCGGTGAGCGGGCCGACCGGCACGGGACGGGAGCTGTCCCGGACGTTCCACAGCTGCGAGCCCCCGCGCTCGTTGGCGCTCGTGGCCACCAGGGGGTGCACGGGGTTGACGGCGACGCCCACCGCGCTCTGCCGGCGCGTCACCTGCTCGGTCAGTCGGCGCGGGGCCGCCGGGTCGGTCATGTCCCATGCGACCACGGGCAGGCCGGAGTAGACGGTGCGTCCGTCGGGTGCGAAGGCCGCGGCCTGGCCGCCGTTGTTGAACGTCTCCAGGGTGGCCGCCGGCCGCGACGGCGGCGCCCCGTCGTCCGTCCGCCACACGGTGGTGGGCTCGCCGCCGGCGGCCAGCAGGCGGCTGTCCCGGCTGAAGGAGGGCGGGAAGGCCCCCCTGGTCGGCAGGGTCGTGGCCGCGGAACTGCGGTCGGTCCCCGACACGGGCCACACGCGTACCGTGCTGTCGGCGGCGTCGACGGAGTACTTCCGTGCCGCTCCGTCGCCGCCGACGGAGGCCAGGGCGTACCCGTCCGGGCTGAAATCGAGGCCGCGCACCGCGTCCGTGTGCCCGGTCAGGCGGGCGCCGGCGCGCGGGCGCAGCGGGTCGGACACGTCCCACAGGCCGATCTCGCCGTCCCTGCCGCCCGTCGCCAGGGTCGTTCCGTCACGGGACAGCGCCAGGGTGTCGATGCCGGCGCGGCCCTGGGTGTAGAGCTCCGCCCGCGCTGCCGGACGGGCGGGATCCGTGACGTCCCACAGCCGCACCCGGTTGTCGGCGCCGCCGACGGCGAGGATCCGGCCGTTCGCGCTGAACGCGGCACGGTGTTCGGGGTGTCTCGCCCCGCCGGAGGGATCGGGGATGACGGCGGCCGGGGCCGGCCGGCCGGACTCGGACAGCGTCCACAGGCGGATCTGCGCGCCCTCCGACGTGAGGAGCGGCGAGCCCGTGGGACCGGCCCCGACGACGGCGCCGGGCAGCGGCCCCAGGAGGCCGGGGCGGGCGGGGTCCTGGACGTCGAGGAGGGCGCCGCTCTTGTACGCGAGGACGAGCAGCCTCCCACCGGGGGTGAACAGCATCCGCTGCGGGTCGGGCACCCCCGTGGACAGCACCGCCAGGGTGCGGGGGCGGTCCGGGGCCGACACGTCGAGGAGCCGTACCTCGCCCTCGGCTCCGGCGATCGCCAGCAGCAGGCCGTCCGGACCGAAGGCGACGGTCGCCACGCTGCTGTCCGACTCGTCCAGCGTCGTGCGGACGGTGCCGGTGGCGTCGAAGAGCCGGACGCCGTCGTCGGCCACGGCGAGCAGTCCCCGGCTGCTGTACGCGGCCGTACGGACGGTGCCCCGCCCGTGGACGACCCGGGGCAGGGTACGGCTCTCGACGAGCGCCCCTGCCGCCTCGGCGGTCGGGGCGAGCCGGTAGGCCTGCACCAGCAGCTGGCGTGCGAGGTCGGGCTGGGCGTCGCGGATGGAGGAGGCCTCCGCCACCAGCTGCCGGGACTGGGCCACCAGGGTCCGGGCGCGGGCGGTGTTGCGCTGGGTGTAGGCGGTGACGCCGCCGGCCACTGCGGCGAGGAGCAGCACGGTGAGCACGGCGACCGTGGCCCGCACCACGCGCAGCGTCCGGCGGTGCTGGCGTACGTGGTCGCCGATCAGCTCGTCCTTGGACCTGCCCTTCAGGGGGGCGGCGAACTCGGCGATGCACTCGACCATCCGCGGGTCGGCCCCGTCGGCCTGCTCGGGGCGGCGCAGCCAGCGCAGGTCCACCCAGCGGGGCTCCTGGTCGAACGCCCGGGCCATCTCCTCCTGCGGCAGGGCGTCGGTCCGCGACCAGTCGAACGACGTCCGGGAGTCGTCCCAGACGAGCGTGCCGTCGGTCCAGGCGATGAGGACGGTGTCGGCGGACCGGTGGGTCAGCCACCAGCGGATCTCTTTGCGCACCCAGGGGGAGGCGGCGGCCGGCGGGCTCGCCATCAGTACCAGCCACCGTGATCCGGCCAGCCCCCGCTCGATCTCGTTCCACAGGTGGGGGCTGGCCGCCAGGTTGGTCTCGTCGCGGAACAGCCTGAGGCTTCTCGACCGGTACCAGGGACGGTCGAAGGCCTGTAATCGGCTCTGGAAGGCCTTCGCGAGCTCCTTGTCCCAGGTGTGGCTGTAGGAGATGAACGCGTCGTACTCGCCGCCCCCGGCGGGCTGTCGTTCCATGGCCGACACCCCCAGCAATTCCCACTGTACGTAAGGTGGTCGGACCACTCTACGCGGGCTCGCCGGGTGCGCCGCGTCCGCCGGAAGTCCATGTGGCCCATGGCCGCCGGCCCGCTGGGCGTCACCTCTGGCGGGGGTCCTCCGCGATCTGGGCGACCCAGCCGTAGGGGAGCTCGGCGCCGTCGACGGTGACGGCCTCGACGGCTCGCGAATCCGGGTCGATCTCGGCCTGCACGCCTTCGCCCACGTAGCACGGGTAGCCGGAGACTCCGACGGCGCCGGTGGCCTCCACCTGGGCGGTGCGCAGGACGGCTTCGCCGCCGTGGGAGTCCGAGGCCGGGTCTCCGGGCGGCCCCGGACGCAGCACGACGGTGTACCGCTCCGGGACGGGGGCATGACCGGGACGGGCGGAGGGAGTCATACCTCCAGGCTAGTCACCACCCCGGGCACCACCCGGAAGACACGACCGAGTGCCGCCCGGCCGGCGCGCCCTGAAGGCGCCCCGGGCTTCCCCGTCCCCCGAGGGGTACCGCAGAGCGGAAGTGGGCAGACGCCCGGCGGCAGGAACGCAGGAACGCAGGAACGCAGGAACGCAGGAACGCAGGAACGCAGGAACATCCCTCGGCGGATCGGCGTACGGATGGAGGTACGCGATGCCCGAAGGCCACGGGTGGCTCGACCGTGCGAGGAGCCGCGCGGCCGCGTTCCGTGAGCGTCTTGCGCAGGCCCGGGCGCGCCGCGCGGCCGAGTACGAGGAGGACGTCGCACCGAAACCGGTGGCGCCGGCCCGCCGGCCCCGCCCCCAGGCCCCGGCCCAGGCGGTGCCCTGGGGCATCCGGGTGGCGGCCGAGGTGGGCTGGCGGTTCCTGGTCCTCGCCGCCTCCGTGTGGGTCCTGATGCGGGTGATCAGCTCCGTCCGGCTCGTGGTCCTCGCATTCGTCGTCGCGCTGCTGGTCACCGCGCTGCTCCAGCCGACGGTCGCCCGGCTGCACCGCAGCGGGCTGTCCCGGGGGCTCGCCACCGTCGGCACCGCGGTCTGCGGGTTCGTCGTACTCGGCCTGGCCGGCTGGTTCGTCGTATGGCAGGTGCTCGACAACCTTCCCCACCTGTCCGGCCGGCTCCAGGAGGGCATCGCGGAGCTGAAGCAGTGGCTCCTCGACAGCCCGTTCCACGTGACCGAGCAACAGATCAACGACATCGCCGAGCAGCTGAGCGATGCCATCGGCACCAGCTCCAGCAAGATCACCTCGACCGGTCTCCAGGGGGTGACCGTCCTGCTGGAGGTGATCACCGGCCTGCTGCTGGTGATGTTCTCCACGCTCTTCCTGCTGTACGACGGCAGGCGGATCTGGCGGTGGACGCTCCTGCTGGTGCCGGCCGCGGCCCGGCCGGCCGTGGCCGACGCGGGCCCGCGGGCCTGGCGGACGCTCACCGCGTACGTGCGCGGCACGGTGGTCGTCGCCCTGATCGACGCCGTCTTCATCGGGGTGGGCATCTACTTCCTCGGCGTCCCGCTCGCCGTGCCCATCGCCGTGGTGATCTTCCTGGCCTCGTTCGTGCCCCTGGTCGGCGCCGTCGCCTCCGGCGTGCTCGCCGTCGTCGTCGCGCTGGTCACGCAGGGTGTGTTCACCGCGTTCATGACGCTGCTGGTGGTCCTGGCCGTCCAGCAGATCGAGGGCCACGTGCTGCAGCCGTTCATCCTCGGGCGCGCGGTCCGGGTCCACCCCCTGGCCGTGGTCCTGGCCGTGGCCACCGGCGGGCTGGTCGCCGGTATCGGCGGAGCGGTCGTCGCCGTCCCGCTGGTGGCCGTCGCCAACACGGTGATCGGCTCGCTCCGCGCCTACGCGGGCGACGACGCCCTGGAGGAGGACGTGGACAGGGCCCCTCCGCTCGTCGACGGGGAGCGGGAACCGGGACGGGAACGGGCAGAGCGACCGGGACGGCCCCCGCCACGGCCGGAGGACGGCGCGTAGCCACCGCCCGGGCCGGGACCGGTCCCTTCGGTCAGCGCAGCGATTCCTTCGGGGGCCGCTCGCGCAGGGCGCCGTACGCGAGGAAGTAGGCCGGGACCCGGTTCAGCCACCGGGACTCGGTGACGAGCTCGGCCATCCGCTTCGCCCGCCGCGGGTTGCCGAACGCGGCGCGGCCCGCCAGCAGCGGCTCGATGACCCGGGTGTGGGCGACTCGCTGGAGGCCCTGGGTCGCCACGGTGGTGAGCCGGCGCCGGCGCTGGACGCGGCGTACGTCGCGCAGGCCCACGGCGCCCTCGCGCAGCGGCCCGACGAGGTAGCGGGCCGCGGCCACCGCGTCCTGCACGGCGAGGTTGATGCCGATGCCGAAGACCGGGGACATCGCATGGGCGGCGTCGCCGATGCACAGCAGCCCGGGGCGGTGCCAGCGGCGCAGCCGGTCGAGGCGTACGTCGAGCAGTTTCACGTCGTCCCAGGAGGTGAGGGCCTTTGCGCGGTCGGCCAGCCAGGGGGCGGCGGCCGTGAACCGGTCCATGAAGCGCTCCAGGCCCTCGGCGCGGCGGTCGGCGTCGGTTCCCTTGGGGATGAGCACCGCGCACTGCCAGTAGTCGCCGCGGTCGATGAGCGCGGTGAAGAACCTCTCCCCCAGGCCTCCCACGAGCCCGCTGGGGTCCCCCTCGCGGCGCGGCAGCCGGAACCACCAGGCGTCCATCGGGCACGGGAAGTGTTCCAGGCCGAGTTCGGGCAGCGCCCGCGCGAGCGAGCCGCGGCCGTCGCAGGCCACGGTCAGGGTGGCCCTGAGCTCGCCCGTGCCGCCGTCCGCGGTGCGGTAGCGCACGCCCGTGACCCGTCCGCGCTCGATCAGGAAGGACGTCGCCTCCGTGTCCATGCGCAGGTGGAACGACGGCTCCTTGGCCGCTTCGTCCGCGAGGAGGTCGAGCAGGTCCCACTGGGGCACCATCGCGACGTAGTTGTACTTCCCGGGCAGCGCCCCGATGTTCCCGACCGTGACCAGGGAGCGGTCCGGCCCGATGGGCAGCTGCACCGAGGTCACCCGGCGCTGCGGCAGCCGGGCGAACCGTTCGGCGAGGCCGATGTCCTCCAGCAGCGCCAGGGTGGAGGGGTGCACGGTGTCGCCGCGGAAGTCGCGCAGGAAGTCGCCGTGCTTCTCCAGTACGGTCACCTCCACCCCGGCCCGGACCAGCAGCAGGGCCAGGACCATGCCGGCGGGCCCGCCTCCCACCACGCAGCAGGTCGTCCGCTCCACGGCAACCACTCCCTTCGCGGGCAGCTGATGAGCCCAGGGGACATATACCGCACCCGCGGCGGCGGGGCCGGGAACGGCGCCGGCTCCCCGGGGCCCCGCTGCGCCGCCCGGAGGCGGGGGCAGGCGGCCTGTGAGTCGGCCCACCCTCCCTTGACCAGGGGAGGACCGGCTTCCTAGCGTCGATGGCATGGCTCCCGAGCCCCTCCCCCTGCGATTTCCGGGGGACCGGCCCCGCAGGCTCCGGGGACCGAATGCGGAGGAAGAACGCGTCCATGGGCATGACCAGCAGTTCCGTACGTCGCCGACGGGCGGGTTCCGCCGCCGTGGCGGCCGTCCTCGGCCTCCTGGCGGCGGCCGGTGCACCGGCCTTCACCGCGCCGGCCCTCGCGGCGACGGACGGCTCCACGGACCGGTCCTCGGCCGCGGCCTCCTCCGGCTCCAGCGGCTCCTCCCGCTCCGCCGGCGCCTCCCGCTCCTCCGGCTCCTCCGGGTCGGCCCCGGGTGCCGCCGCGATCCCGCAGGGCATCTCCCGGCTGGCCCAGGGCTCGGGCTCGGGATCGGGCCGTGACATCGCCATCACGATCGACGACGGCCCGGACCCCCGCTGGACCCCGCAGGTCCTCCAGGTGCTGCGGCAGCACCACGTCAAGGCCACCTTCTGCATCGTCGGAACCCGTGCGCAGAAGTACCCGGAGCTGGTGCGCGCGGTCGCCGCCGACGGGCACCAGCTGTGCGACCACTCCGCCGATCACGACGTGACGATGGACCACAAGCCCGTCGCGTACCAGCAGCAGCAGATCCTGGACGGCAAGGCCATGATCGAGAAGGCCGTTCCCGGTGTCGCCGTCACGTACTACCGTGCGCCGGGCGGCGCCTTCACCCCCGCCAGCCGCGCGATCGCCGCCGCGAACGGGATGCGGCCCCTGGGCTGGAGCGTGGACCCCAAGGACTGGAGCCGGCCGGGCCTGCCCGCCATCGTCTCCGCCGTCGAGAACGAGCTGCCCGAACGGCCGACGGTCCTCTTCCACGACGGCGGCGGCGACCGCAGCGAGACCGTCGCGGCCCTCAAGCAGTACCTGCCCTGGCTCACCGCACGGGGCTACACCTTCACCTTCCCGGCCCGAACCACCCCCTGAGGACCCCGCCGGGCCGCCGCCGGGTCCGGCGCCGGGTCCGGCCGCCGCCCGCCCGGGATGTGCGCCTCGCGAATCCGGGTCACCATGGCGGAGGACCGGCGTGCCCGCGCTCGGGCACCCGGCGCGACGAGGGGACGGTGCGTCCCGGTCGGGAGGTGGCGGGTGCAGCTGGACGAGTCGGCCCGGGCCTGGGTCATGATCATCACCACCGTCACGGTCATCCTCGCGAACCTCGCGGCGATCATCCTGATGAACACCGTCGGGCGGTGACCGTGACCCGTCACCGTCCGTGGCATCGCCCCGGCGGTCAGCCCTTCGTCGCCCCGGCCCCAGCCCCGGCCGCGGTCCCGGTCCCGGTCCCGGCCGCCCGCGCGAAGTGGCGGGCGGTCGGCACCAGCGCCGCCGCGGCCGGTACGAGGAAGCAGGCGGCGGCACACGCGGCGAGTACGGCGGTCACCCCGAAGAGATCGATGGCGGGCGCGATCAGGGCCAGGCCGACCGGTGCCAGCCCGTAGGAGACGAGGAAGTCCAGCGAGGAGACCCGGGCCAGCTTGTCCGGGGCGACCTCGCGCTGGGTGGCCGTGAACCAGGGCACGTTGAACAGCTCGATCCCGATCCCGGCGACGGCGTACGCGGCGACGACCACGACCGGGTGCACGGGCAGCATCAGGCTCAGCGGGGCGACACCGTACGCGGCCAGCCCGGCGAAGGCCGCCCAGCCCTGGGAGCGCGGCCGCCAGCGGGCGATGACCAGGGCCCCGCCGAGCGCGCCCACGGTGTACGCGGTCATGGCCGCGGCCAGCACCCACTCGGTGCCGTAACGGTCCCGGCTGATCAGGGGCAGCGCGACGCTGGTGGCGGAGTAGCCGAGGGCGATGACCGCGGCGAGGGCGGCGAGCCCGGCGAGGAACCAGGGGTGGCGTCGCGCCTCGCGTATGCCGTCGAGGAACTCGGCACGGAAGCCGGGGCGCGCGGCGCGCGGGACGGCTCCCGCTCCGGACCGCGACCCCGACCGCGACTGCGTTTCCACGAACTCGCCTGCCTGCGCCGCCGGCTTCGGCTCCACGGACGACCCCGCCTGCGCGGCCGCCCCCGGCTCCGCAGCCGGCTCCCGCCCCGCGCCCGGCTCGGCCGCAGCCCCCCTGCCCGGGACGAGCGCGGCGACCAGCCAGAGCAGGCCGATGCCGAGCAGCATCGTCCAGATGTCGGCGAAGGCCGCGACCAGCGCGGTCAGGGCCGGGCCGGCGAGCGTCGAGCCGCGTACGGCCATGGTCATGGCGGCGTTGGCCTGTTGGCGCAGCTCGGGGGCGACGACCTCGGCGGTGAGCGCCTGGAACGCGGGCCGGCAGGCGCCCTGCCCCGCACCCGCGAGGGCGGCCGCGGCGGTCATGAGGACGAGTGAGCGGCCGAGTCCGGCGGCGAGCAGGGGCGCGGCGATCGCCGCCGCGAGGGCGGACCAGAGGACGACCGTGCGGCGCGCGTGCCGGTCGGCCAACACGCCGCCGACGGCGACGGCGAGGAGGAATCCGGCGGTGCGGGCGGCGAGGACCAGGCCGAGGCCGGCGGCGCCGAGGTCGCGATGGAGAACGGCGAGCCCGAGGACGAAGGGCAGGGCCCAGGTCGCGAGCCCGGAGGCGGTGGTACCCGCCCACAGGCGCAGGAATGCGGTGTCGCGGAGGACCGAACGCGGGGGCGGGGCAGCGGCCTTGGCCACTGCCGGCGTGGATGTGGTCGACACGGTGTGGTTGCTCCTCGGAGGCGGGGGTGGCGGCTCGGCGAACCGCCACCCGAGGTCGTTAATGGAAATGATTACCATTACAGTACCCTTCGAACGCGGCGCTCCTGCCCGGTGCACCACCACGCCCGATCCGCCCTTCACACCTCCCAGACCGGAGATCCCATGCGCCATCCCGCCCGACTCGGCATCGCCCTCACCGTCGTCCTCGCCACCGCGGGCTGTTCCGCGACCGCAGCCGGCGGCGCCGGCAACAACGGCTCCGCGGCGGACGGCAGGCCCCCGGCACGGGCCTCCGCCCGGGCGGTGTCCGTCACCAGCTGCGGCCGCCGGGTGTCCGTCCCCGCGCCGCCGCAGCGGGCCGTCGCCCTGGACCAGACCTCGACCGAGACCCTGCTCGAACTGGGCCTCCAGGACCGGATGGCAGGCACCGCCAACCTCAAGACGAAGATCCCCGCCCGGTACGAAGCCGCGTACGCCGGGATCCCGGTGATCGCCCCGAAGATCGCCACCCCCGAGCAACTGCGCGCCGCCACCCCCGACTTCGTCGTCGCCGGCTCCGCGGACCTCTACACCCACGACCGGGCCGGCACCCGCGAGGAGCTGGCCGCCCTCAAGGTCCCCACGTTCGTCAGCGCCGTGGACTGCCCGCAGCAGAACCCGCCCGGCCGGACCCCCTTCGAGCTGCTCTTCTCCGACTACGAGGACCTGGGCAGGCTGTTCGGCGCCGAGGAGCGGGCCGGCAGGCTCGCCGCGGACCAGCGCGCCGCGGTCGCCAGGGCGGCGCAGACCGCCACGAAGGTTCCCCAGGGCGCGGACCGGCCGACCGTCGTCTACCTCTACTCCGTCTTCAACGGCATGCCGTACGTGGCGGGCAGGAGCGGCCTGCCCAGCGAGATGAGCCGGATCGTCGGGGCCAGGAACGCCTTCGACGACGTGGCGGAGGACTGGCCGGAGGTCTCCTGGGAGGAAGTGGCCGAGCGGGACCCGGACTTCATCGTGATCGGCGACCTGTCCGAGCGCGGCCGGCCGGGCGACAGCGCGGCCGAGAAGCGGGCCGCACTGGCCGGGCACCCGGTGGTCTCCAAGCTGGCGGCGGTCCGCGACGACAAGATCCTGGAAGTGCCGGGCGTCGAGCTGGACCCGTCGGTGCGCTCCGTGCACGCCCTGGAGTTGCTGGCCGCCGGAATGAAGGACCTCGGGTATGTCCGCTGAGCCCTGGCCGATGACGAACGCCGCCCCGCAGGGCCCGGTGGACCTGCTGCTTCCGGCTGCCCGCCGACCGGCGGAGGAGGACTCCGCCCCCGCCGGCCGGCCCCGGCCGCCCGGGCCTGCGGG
>NZ_WTFF01000254.1 GCF_019400985.1 Streptomyces bambusae | reverse complement strand
AGCCAGGGCGCGTACGGCGCGCAGCAGGGTGCCGGTGCCGCAGGCGGGGTCGAGGGCGCTGCGGGCGGGGCCGGCGAGGGCGGCCATCAGCGCGGCGGGGCCCTCGGGGGTCAGCGTGTACTGGCGGGGGTTGGCGTCCAGATGGCGGCCGAGCAGGAACTCGAAGGCCTGGCTGGCGCCGAGCTCGGCGGCGAGTTCGGCGGCGGCGCGCAGCAGCGGCATCGACGCGGGGCCGGGCGCTGCGAAGGCCCCCGGGGCGGCGGTCCGGGCGCGGGCGAGGTCCGTCAGGGGGTGGTGCGGGCCCAGGCGGGCGGTGAGCACCTGGTCGAGGACGGGCGGCAGCAGCACGGCCATCCGCTCGTCGGAGACAGCCGTCAGCTCCAGCCAGTCGGTGGGCCGCATCCGTACGACGAGCAGCGCGCAGCCGGCCTCGACGAGGGCGGCCACCGAGCCGGCCGGGTGGCCGCAGACCTGCTGCCAGACCCGTTCGCGCAACGGGACTTCGGCGAGCTTGCCCTGGGCCCGCAGCCAGGCCTCGACCTGGGGCAGCGCGAAGGAGGGGCTGGTCTCGGTGCCGCCGACGGGGCGGGGGAAGTCCGCATGGCGGCGTCGCCAGTTGCTCACGGCGGCGCGGCCCACACCGGCCAGGCGGGCGATCTCGGCGGCGGTCACCTCGGCTGGGCTGTTGTGCGGCATGGAACTGATCATAGCCGTTCACGCCCGAGAGCTCGATTCACAGCGTGAACAAACCACTTTCCGTGAACCGTGTTGACTCGGTTCACACCTCATGCTGTGATGGGCCGCGCCGCCGAGCCCGCTGTGCAGCGCGTCAACAGCCCTGCCCGCATGCGCGGCGCCCCGCCCCACTGTCCCGCTCCCCGCTTCCCCGCTCCCCAACTCCTCGCCGAGAGAGTCCTCATGTCTGCTGCTGCCCGTCGTACGTCCCGCCGCACCGCGCGGATCGCCGCCGTCACCACCGCCGCGCTGATCGGCCTGGGCGGCCTGACCGCGTGCCTGCCCGGCCTCGGCCTCGCCGACGACGGCCCCTTCCCCGGACAGTCCGGCTCCCAGGTCGCCGACCGGTCGACCGAGGCCCTCAAGGGGGCGAGCTCACTGACCGTCACCGGCACCGTCCGGGACAAGGGCAAGCCCATCCAGCTGGACATGGCCGTCAGCAAGAGCGGCGAGTGCCGGGGCACGATGGCGATGCCCGGCGAGGGCTCGTTCGAGCTGATCCGCACCGCCGAGCACATCTACATCAAGGCGGACGAGGCCTTCTACCGCGCCCAGGTCAAGGACATGTCCAAGAACGAGGCCGACGCCGTCCTCAAGCAGCTGGTCGGCAAGTGGGTCAAGTCCAAGGCGTCGGAGCAGGACTCCAAGGAGATCGCCGAGCTGTGCGACCTGGACCAGCTGCTCGGCACGTTCCAGAAGACCAAGGGCACGTCGAAGGGCGGCGTCGAGCAGGTCGACGGCGAGTACGCGGTGAAGCTGACCACCAGGACCAAGGAGGGCACCGAGACCCTCTACGTGGCCACGAAGGGCGAGCCGTACCTGCTCAAGGCCGTCCTCACCGGCCAGGACCCGGCCTCGGTCACCTTCTCCAAGTTCAACCAGCCGGTGCAGGCGCAGGCGCCGACCTCCGACGTGGTCGACACGGACAACATGGGCCAGTAACGGCCGTCACCAAGGCCGCAGCCCCGGCAGGCGGATGGCGCGAAAGCGGCGTACTGTCTCAACCGGGACACGGAAGGAGCCCTCGTATGGGGATCTTCGACAAGGCCAAGGAAATGCTGCACAGCAGCAAGGGCAAGCAGGCGGGCAAGCAGGCGTCGGACCGGCTCGAACAAGAGGTCAACGAGCGGACCGGCCACAAGTACACCGAGCAGGTGGACCAGGCCCAGCAGCAGATGGAGCAGAAGCTCGGGATCGACGACGACCCCAACAAGTAGCTCCACGGCGGACGCACGGACGCACGGACGCGCGGACGCCACGGACGCCAGACGTGACGGCGGCGGCCGGGGGACCCCTCCCCCGGCCGCCGCCGGCGTGTTCACGCGCCCATCGCCCCGGCCCGGCCGGTCAGCCGAGCACGGTCGTCAGGAACTCGCCCGTCCAGGCCAGCAGTTCCCGGCCGACCAGCGGCTTGCCGCCGATCTTGCCGGTCTTCGGGCGGGGGACGAGGACCTGCGAGGTGGCCGGCTTGAGGACCGTTCCCGGGTACAGGCGCTTCAGGCGCAGTTCCTGGGACTCCCTCAGCTCCACCGGGCCGAAGCGGATGTTGGTGCCCTGGAGGGTGATGTCGCCGACCCCGCAGGCCCGCGCCAGCATCCGCAGCCCGGCCACCAGCAGCAGGTTCTCCACCGGCTCGGGCAGCTTGCCGTAGCGGTCGGTGAGTTCCTCGCGGACCGCCTTGATGTCCTCCTCCGAGTTCGCCGAGGCGATCGCGCGGTACGCCTGCAGGCGCAGCCGCTCGCCGGGCGCGTAGTCGTGCGGGACGTGCGCGTCGACCGGCAGCTCGATCTTGACCTCCAGCGGCGGCTCCTCCTCCACCCCGCCCTCCAGGGAGGCCCGGTAGTCGGCGACGGCCTCGCCGACCATCCGCACGTACAGGTCGAAGCCGACGCCCGCGATGTGGCCGGACTGCTCGCCGCCGAGCAGGTTGCCCGCGCCGCGGATCTCCAGGTCCTTCATGGCCACGTACATGCCGGCGCCCATCTCGGTGTGCTGGGCGATGGTGGCCAGGCGCTCGTGCGCGGTCTCGGTGAGCGGCTTCTCCGGCGGGTAGAGGAAGTACGCGTACCCGCGCTCGCGGCCGCGGCCGACGCGGCCGCGCAGCTGGTGCAGCTGGCTCAGGCCGAAGTTGTCGCCGCGCTCGACGATCAGGGTGTTGGCGTTGGAGATGTCGATGCCGGACTCCACGATGGTGGTGGACACCAGCACGTCGTACTTCTTCTCCCAGAAGTCCACCACGACCTGTTCCAGCACCTGCTCGGACATCTGGCCGTGGGCGGTGGCGATCCGCGCCTCGGGCACGATCTCGCGCAGCCGGGCGGCGGCCCGGTCGATGGACTCGACCCGGTTGTGGATGTAGAAGACCTGGCCCTCGCGCAGCAGTTCACGGCGTACGGCGGCGCCGATCTGCTTCTCCTCGTACGGGCCGACGAAGGTCAGCACCGGGTGGCGCTCCTCCGGCGGGGTGGTGATGGTCGACATCTCGCGGATGCCGGTCACCGCCATCTCCAGGGTGCGCGGGATCGGGGTGGCCGACATCGTCAGCACGTCCACGTTGGCGCGCAGCTTCTTCAGCTGCTCCTTGTGCTCGACGCCGAAGCGCTGCTCCTCGTCGACGATGACCAGGCCCAGGTCCTTGAACTTCGTCTCGGAGGAGAACAGCCGGTGGGTGCCGATGACCACGTCGACCGAGCCCTCCTTCAGACCTTCCAGGGTGGCCTTGGCCTCGGTGTCGGTCTGGAAGCGGGACAGCGCGCGGACGTTGACGGGGAACTGGCTGTAGCGCTCGGAGAAGGTGCCGAAGTGCTGCTGGACGAGGAGGGTGGTGGGCACGAGGACGGCGACCTGCTTGCCGTCCTGGACCGCCTTGAAGGCCGCCCGGACCGCGATCTCGGTCTTGCCGTAGCCGACGTCGCCGCAGATCAGCCGGTCCATCGGGACGGACTTCTCCATGTCCTCCTTGACCTCGGCGATGGTGGTGAGCTGGTCGGGGGTCTCCGCGTACGGGAAGGCGTCCTCCAGCTCGCGCTGCCAGGGCGTGTCGGGGCCGAAGGTGTGGCCGGGGGCGGCCATGCGGGCGCTGTAGAGCTTGATGAGGTCGGCCGCGATCTCCTTGACGGCCTTCTTCGCCTTCTGCTTGGTCTTGGTCCAGTCGGCGCCGCCGAGCCGGTGCAGGGTGGGCGCCTCGCCGCCGACGTACTTGGTGACCTGCTCCAGCTGGTCGGTGGGGATGTAGAGGCGGTCGCCGGGCTGGCCGCGCTTGGCCGGGGCGTACTCGACGAGCAGGTACTCGCGGGTGGCGCCCTGGACGGTGCGCTGCACCATCTCCAGGTAGCGGCCCACGCCGTGCTGCTCGTGGACGATGTAGTCGCCGGCCTGGAGGGTCAGCGGGTCGATGGTCTTGCGGCGGCGGGCCGGCATCCGGCCGAGGTCCTTGGTGGCGGTGCGCTGGCCGGTCAGGTCGGTCTCGGTGAGCACCGCGATCTTCAGCGCCGGGTCGACGAAGCCGCTGTCGAGGGAGCCGCACGCGACGTGCACCAAGGAGGGCTCCAGGGCGCCGAGGTCGGCCTGCAGCCGGGCCGCGATGCCCTCCCCGCCCAGTACCTCGACCGTACGGGCGGCCGGGCCGTGGCCCTCGGTGACGTACACGGTGCGCCAGCCGTCGGCGAGCCAACCCTTGGTGTCGGCCAGCGCCCGGGCGGTGTCGCCGCGGTAGCTCTCGGGGGCGTGCATGCCGAGCGTGAGGCCGGCCGGCCCGTCGGCGGGTGCGCCGGCGCCGGAGAGGTCCTCGTCCGCGGCGAACGGGGACACCGACCACCACATCATGCCCAGCTCGCGGGCCCGGTCGCGGATGTCGGCGATGCCCCACAGCGAGGCCGCGCCGACGTCGATGGGCGCCTGCCCGCCGCCGGCGGTGGCGGCCCAGGAGGCCTGGAGGAACTCCTGGCTGGTGGCCACGAGGTCGGCGGCCCGGGTCCGTACCCGCTCCGGGTCGCAGACGACGGCCATGGCGCCGGCCGGGAGCACGTCCAGGAGCAGCTCCATGTCGTCGACGAGGACCGGTGCGAGGGACTCCATGCCCTCGACGGCGATCCCCTCGGCGATCTTGCCGAGGAGTTCGCCGAGCTCGGGGTGGCGTTCGGCGAGGGCGGCGGCCCGCTCCCGCACCTCGTCGGTGAGCAGCAGCTCGCGGCAGGGCGGGGCCCACAGGCCGTGTTCGGCGATCTCCAGGGAGCGCTGGTCGGCGACCTTGAAGTAGCGGATCTCCTCGACCTCGTCGCCCCAGAACTCGATGCGGAGCGGGTGCTCCTCGGTGGGCGGGAAGACGTCGAGGATGCCGCCGCGCACGGCGAACTCGCCGCGCTTCTCCACCAGCTCCACCCGGGCGTACGCGGCCGCGGCCAGCGCCTCGGTGATCTCGCCGAGGTCGGCGCTGCCGCCCTGCCGCAGGGCCACGGGTACGAGGTCGCCCAGGCCCTTGACCTGCGGCTGGAGCACGGAGCGGATGGGTGCGACGACGACCGAGACGGGGCCCGCGGCCGGGTCGTCGGCGCTGGGGTGGGCCAGGCGGCGCAGGACGGCCAGGCGGCGGCCGACGGTGTCGCTGCGCGGCGAGAGGCGCTCGTGCGGCAGGGTCTCCCAGGCGGGGTAGTCGACCACCCGGTCGCCGGGCAGCAGGGAGCGCAGGGCGGCGGCCAGGTCCTCGGCCTCCCGGCCGGTCGCGGTGACCGCGAGGACGGTCCGCCCGGTCCGGCCGGCGAGCGCGGCGATGGCGAACGGGCGGGCGGCGGCGGGCCCGACCAGGTCGACGTGCATCCGGTGACCGTCGCCCGCCGCCTTGACCGCCTCGCTCAGGGCGGGGTCGGCGACGACGGCGTCGAGCAGTCCGTGCAGGCTCATGGGGGCTTTTTCCGTCCGGGTTGTCGTGGCGTCGGGGCAACGCGAGTGACCCGACACGTCTCACGGGCCGGGGGTTCCCAGCCTACGACGGGGGTCCGTCACCCGCGCGAGCGATTACGGCCACCCGTGGGGGTGACGGAGCTGGCCGCGGTTAGGCCGTTCTCGCTAACCTGAGTCCAGCGCTTAGTCCACGCCTGCCCTGGAGGGGCCGCTATGGAAGCAGCCCGGCAGTACAACGTCCACGAGGCGAAGACCCACTTCTCGAAGATCCTCGAACTGGTCGCGACCGGCGAGGAGGTGATCATCAGCAAGTCCGGTGAGCCCGTCGCCAAGGTCATCCCCCTCGCGGGGAAGGTCCGGCGCACCGACTACGGGGTGCTCGCGGGCCGCGTCCACATCCATGACGACTTCGACGAGCTCCCCGACGGCTGGGACGAGGCCTTCGGGGGCGGCGAGTGAAGCTCCTGCTGGACACCCACGTCGTCCTCTGGTGGCTGAACGGCGAGTTGACCGAGGAGACTCAGCGGCTGCTCGGCCGCGAACGCTGGGTGTACATGAGCGCCGTCACGCCGTGGGAGATCTCGGTCAAGCAGGCGGGCGGCAAGCTCGACAGCGACACCGACCTGGCGGAACAGGCACGCGACACGCAGTTCAGGCCCTTGTCCATCACCGCTGATCACGGTGTCCTGGCGGGGAAGCTGCCCCCTCACCACCGCGACCCCTTCGACCGCATGCTCGTCGCCCAGGCCCAGTCCGAGGGGCTGACGCTGGTCACCCGCGACAAGTTCATCCCCCTCTACGACGTGCCGGTCCTGGCCGTCTGAGCACGCCGGCGGGGCTGCAAGGGGCTGGGCTGCGCCCCCTCAGGGGCGCGGGGCTGTACTCGATTTGCGGCTCCGCCGCGTGGGCGCGAGCAGCCACGACGGACCCGCAGGTCCGCCACGTCCGGCAAGGACCCGAACAGGGGGCAGGGGTACGGGGCGAAGCCCCGGCCCCCTCCAGCCCCGCCGGCGCTTGAGGCGCGGGCGGGGCTGGGCCCCGAAGGGGCGCGGGGCGGATGCCCCCGCGGCGGGGCCAGGGGGCCGCGGCGGGCCCGGTCCGTACCCCCGTGGACGGACCGGGCCCGCGGGATTTCCCCGGGCGCGCCGCGGCTATTCGCTGGCGATCGCGTTCAGGACGTTCATCCGGCCCGCCCGGAACGCCGGGACCAGCGCGGCCAGGAGGCCCACCAGGGCCGAGGCGGCGAAGACTCCGCCGATCGTCGGCCACGGGATCTGCAGGACCTTCATGCCCTCCAGGGCCAGCAGCTGCTGCGCCGTCGCACCCCAGGCCATGCCCAGCCCCAGGCCCAGCAGGGCGCCGAAGAGGGCGATGACCACCGACTCCAGGCGGATCATCCGGCGCAGCTGGCGGCGGGAGAGGCCGATGGCCCGCATCAGGCCGATCTCCCGCGTCCGCTCGACCACCGACAGGGCCAGGGTGTTCACCACACCCAGCACCGCCACGATGATCGCGAGACCGAGCAGGCCGTAGACCATGTTCAGCAGCTGGCCGACCTGGTCCTTCAGGGCCTCCTTGTAGTCCGTCTGGTCCAGCACCCGGTACTGCGGGTACGCCTCCAGCGCGTCCTTCAGGGCCGTGTACGCCGCGTCCGCCTGCCCGCCGCGCGCCTTGGCCAGCAGCATGAACGGGCGGGGCATCCGGTCCGCCGGCACGTTGGCCTCGGCCGTCTGCGTGCTGACGTACATGGCCTCCTTGTCGAGGCTGCCGTCGTCCGTCGTGATCGCCGCGACCTTCAGCTTGGCCGTCCGGCCCTCGGCGAAGGCCACGGTCAGCTCGTCGCCGACCTTGACGTGGTGCGCGGCGGCGTAGATCGAGCCGACCGCCATGGAGTTCGGCGCGTACGCGTCGGCGTGCTGCCCGGCGGTCATCTTGCGGCGCACGTCCTTGGCGTACGTCGGGTCGGTGACGCTCAGGCTCTGGTCCGTGGTGGAGCCGTCGGGCGCGGTGACCTTGGCGTCCAGCCCGCGGTAGGCGGTGACGTGGTCCAGACCCGCCGCGCCGCGCACCGCCTGCTCGGCCTGCGGCATCAGCGGCTGCCCGTTCTGCGACTGGATCATGAAGTCGGCGCCCACGGACCGGTCGAGTTCCTCGGTGGCCGAGGCCACCATCGAGGAGCCGACCACCGACAGGCAGGCGACCAGCGCCAGTCCGATCATCAGCGCGGCGGCCGTGGCGCCCGTACGGCGCGGGTTGCGCAGCGCGTTGCGCTCGGCGAGGCGGCCGACCGAACCGAAGGGCCGCAGCACGACCCCGGACAGCACCCGTACGACGCCGCCGGCCAGCAGCGGACCGATCACGATGAAACCGATCAGGGTCAGGACGATGCCCAGGCCCAGCCACAGCGAGCCGGCGCCGGCCTTCTCCGCCTGCGCGGTGAGGTAGAGGCAACCGCCACCGAGGCCGGTGAGGACCAGGCCGAGGACGGCGCGGACGACGCCGGCCTTGCGGTCGCCGGGCGTGCCGGCGTCGCGCAGGGCCGCCATCGGGGAGACCTTGCCGGCGCGCCGGGCCGGGACGTACGCGGCGACGAGCGTGACCACCGTGCCCAGCAGCAGGCCGACGACCGGGGTGGTCCACTTGACGGTCAGGTCCGCGGTGGACAGGTTCATGCCCATCTGGCCCATCAGCTTCATCAGCAGCACGGCCAGGCCCACGCCCGCGCCGACACCGAGGACGGAGCCGAACACGCCGAGCAGCAGGGCCTCGGTGAGCACCGCGCGGTTGATCTGGCCGCGGTCGGAGCCGATGGCGCGCATCAGGCCGATCTCACGGGTGCGCTGGGCGACCAGCATCGAGAAGGTGTTGAAGATCAGGAAGATGCCGACCAGGAAGGCGATGAACGCGAAGCCGAGCATCACCCACTTCATGACGTCCAGGAAGGCGCCGACGTCCTTGCGCGACTGGTCCGCGGACTCCTTGGCGGTCTGCAGCTTGTAGGTGTCGGCGCCGACGGCGGCGGCGATGTCCGCCTTGAGCCGGTCGTCGGAGACGCCCTTCTTCGCGATCACGTTGACGTTGGTGAACAGGCCCGGCCCGCCCAGCAGTTCGCGCTGCGCGGTCGCCGTGTCGAAGTAGACGACCGTCGCGCCCGGGTTGGTCACCTTGAAGGAGGCGATGCCGGAGATCCGGGCGCGGAAGTCGCCGGTGACGGCGATCGTGCGCAGCTCGTCGCCGATCTTCAGCTTGTGCTTCTTCGCCGTGTCGGCGTCGACCATCACCTCGGTGGGGCCGCGCGGCGCGTTGCCGGAGCTGACCTCCATCGACTTGAGCTCGTTGGCGTTCCAGCTGGCGGCGATGGTCGGGGCGCCGGAGGTGGGGCCGACGTTCTTGTTCTTCGCGTCGACGACCGTGACGGACAGCGAGACGACGCTGCCCTGGGCGCTCTCGACGCCCTGCACCTTGGCGATCTTCTCGACGGCGTCCGCGGGGATCGTCTCGGGCCGGCCGCGCCGCGGGTTCTCCTCGCCCGACTCGGGCGCCTTGGCACTGACGGTGACATCGGAGCCGGTGGTCGCGAACAGCTTGTCGAAGGTGGTGTTCATGGTGTCCGTGAACACCAGCGTGCCGCACACGAAGGCGACGGAGAGCAGGACCGCGACGGCCGACAGGGCCATCCGCCCCTTGTGCGCGACGACGTTGCGCATCGAGGTCTTGAGCACGGTCACGACGTCCGCCCGCGCGCGTCGAAGTCCTTCATGCGGTCGAGGACCTGGTCGGCCGTCGGGTTCCACATCTCGTCCACGATCCGGCCGTCGGCCAGGTAGAGCACCCGGTCGGCGTAGGAGGCGGCGACGGGGTCGTGGGTGACCATCACGATGGTCTGGCCGAGCTCGTCCACCGAGCGGCGCAGGAAGCCGAGCACCTCGGCACCGGCCCGCGAGTCCAGGTTCCCGGTCGGCTCGTCACCGAAGATGATCTCGGGGCGGGCCGCCAGCGCCCGGGCCACGGCCACGCGCTGCTGCTGCCCGCCGGACAGCTGGGTCGGACGGTGCTTGAGACGGCCGGCCAGGCCGACGGTCTCCACCACCCGGTTCAGCCACTCCGCGTCGGGCTTGCGGCCCGCGATGTCCATGGGGAGGGTGATGTTCTCCAGCGCGTTCAGCGTCGGCAGCAGGTTGAACGCCTGGAAGATGAAGCCGATCCGGTCCCGGCGCAGCTGGGTGAGCTTCTTGTCCTTCAGGCCGGTGATCTCGGTCTCGTCCAGGAAGATCTGGCCACCGGAGACGGTGTCCAGCCCCGCCAGGCAGTGCATCAGCGTGGACTTGCCCGAGCCCGACGGGCCCATGATGGCCGTGAAGGCGCCCTTGTGGATGTCGACGTCCACGTGGTCGAGCGCGACGACGCGCGTCTCGCCGGAGCCGTAGGCCTTGACGACCTGCCGTGCCCTGGCCGCGACCGGCACCGCTCCCCCCGTACCACCGTGCTTGGATTCGGTCACTGCCGTTGTCACGGTCTTCTTCTCCTCGGTCGATTCCGCGCGGCCCGCCCCGGGCTCGTAGGAACCAGTTAAGAACCGGCCGGAATCGCTCGCCTCCTCCACCGGGACGAACCGGCCCTGGACCGTAGTGAGGACCATCCCTTAGGGGTTCTCCGCCTTGCGGCGGAGATGAGATGGGGGATTCCCCCGGGCCGCGGCCGGTGAGAAGGTGTTCCCCAAAAGTGCGTGCACAGTGAAAGGGTCTTCGTGGGCACAGGGAGCACGCAGGGCGCGGGGAGCACGCAGGGCGCGGGGAGCGCGGCCGGCACCGCGGCACAGGCGGGGGGGACGGGCGCCACCGGGGGGGGGGGGGGGGGGGGCGGGGGGGGGGTCTTTTTAACACCTCCC
>NZ_WTFF01000253.1 GCF_019400985.1 Streptomyces bambusae | reverse complement strand
GCCCCGGGCACCCCCACGCCCGGACAGCCGTTCGCTCCGCCAGGTGGTCCCGCCGCCCCGCCCTTCGCCGGCCGAGGCACCCACGGCGTACCCGGCGGCCCCGCCGGCCCCGGCAACCCCTGGGGCCCGCCCGCCGGCTTCGCCGGCTCCCCGTACGCCGGCCCGCCCGGCATGCCTGGCATGCCCGGTGCCCACGCGTCCTCCAACGGCCTGGCCGTCTCCGCGCTCGTCGTCGGCTGCATCGGCCTGGCGGTCGCGTTCGTCCCGTTCCTGTTCTGGATCGGCGGCATCATGGCCGTCGTCGCGCTCGGCCTCGGCATCGGGGCCGTCGTCCGCGCCTCGAAGGGCGGCGGGCGCAGGGCGATGGCCGTCACCGGCACCGTCCTCGGCGTCCTGGGCATCGGCGCCTGCGTCGCGGGCTGGTTCATCACCGCGTCCGTCGTCGACCGGCTGGCCGACCGGGCCGACCGCAGCCTCGGCCGCGAGCTGGACGAGATCGAGGAGCTGGAGCGCTCCTTCCCGAGCACCCCGGCGAAGCCGACGAAGCCCTCGCCCTCGCAGGTCCCCGGCCTGGCGAGCCCGGTGGCCTTCGGCGAGACCGTCACGGTCGAGGACGGCATCAAGGTGTCCCTGTCGAAGCCGGTGAAGTACAAGCCGGAGACCGCCTACGGCCGCTCGAAGGTGAAGAACGCCGTCACGCTGACGGCCACGATCACCAACACCTCGGACAAGCCCCACGAGGTCATCTACGCCGTCCCGAACGTCCGCGACGAGAAGGGCATGACCGCCGAACTCGTCTTCGACACCACCGTGCCGAAGATGATCAAGGGCTCCATCGCCCCGGGCCAGTCCGCCAGCGGCGTCTTCGCCTGGGAGGTGCCGGAGGGCACCACCAGCATCAGCGCCGACATCGCGGCCGGCACCTTCCTGCCGCCCGCCATGTTCAGCGGCCCGATCGGCTGACCCGCACCCCCACAAAGCCCCGAAGACAACCCCCACAAGCCCCCGAAAGCCACGGAATTCGCCTTGGGAGAGCCGGGGCCCAGGACATCGCGTCAGAAAGACGATTACACTGGGCCCCGTGCCTCAACTACGCCTCGCGCTGAATCAGATCGACTCGCACGTCGGCGACATCGCCGCCAACGCCGACTCGATCGTCCACTGGACCCGGCACTCCGCCGAGCAGGGCGCCCATCTCGCGGCGTTCCCCGAGATGGTGCTGACCGGCTACCCCGTCGAGGACCTGGCGCTGCGCGCCTCCTTCGTCGACGCGTCCCGGGCCGCGCTGCACGGACTCGCGGAGCGGCTGGCGGCCGAGGGGCTCGGCGAGCTGCCGGTCGTCGTCGGCTACCTCGACCGCGCCGAGAAGGCCACGCCCAGGCTCGGCCGCCCGGCCGGGGCCCCGCAGAACGCGGCCGCCGTGCTGCACGGCGGGCGGGTCGTCCTCCGCTTCGCCAAGCACCACCTGCCCAACTACGGCGTGTTCGACGAGTTCCGCTACTTCGTGCCGGGCGACACTCAGCCCGTGATCCGGGTCAAGGGCGTCGACGTCGCGCTCGCCATCTGCGAGGACCTCTGGCAGGAGGGCGGCCGCGTCCCGGCCACCCGCACCGCCGGGGCCGGCCTGCTGCTCTCCGTCAACGCCTCGCCGTACGAGCGCAACAAGGACGACCTGCGCCTCGAACTGGTCCGCAAGCGCGCCCAGGAAGCCGGCTGCACGCTGGCCTACCTCGCGACCATCGGCGGCCAGGACGAGCTCGTCTTCGACGGCGACTCGATCGTCGTGGACCGGGACGGCGAGGTGATCGTGCGGGCCCCGCAGTTCTCCGAGCGCTGCGTCCTGGTCGACCTGGACCTGCCGGCCGCCGCGGCCGCCGCCCCCGAGGGCGTCGTGGACGACGGGCTGCGCATCGAGCGCGTGGTCCTGTCCGAGGAACCGGCCGAGCCCTACGAGGCGGTGGTCACCGGCGGCTACGCCGACCGCCTGGACGACGACGAGGAGGTCTACGACGCCCTGGTCGTGGGCCTGCGCGCGTACGTCAGGAAGAACGGGTTCCGCTCCGTCCTCGTCGGCCTCTCCGGCGGCATCGACTCGGCGCTCGTCGCCGCCGTCGCCTGCGACGCGATCGGCGCCCAGAACGTCCACGGCGTCTCGATGCCGTCCAAGTACTCCTCGGACCACTCCAAGGACGACGCGGCCGAGCTGGCCCGCCGTACCGGGCTCAACTTCCGTACGGTCTCCATCGAGCCGATGTTCGACGCGTACATGAGCTCGCTGGGCCTGACCGGCCTGGCCGAGGAGAACCTCCAGTCCCGGCTGCGCGGCACCGTGCTGATGGCCCTCTCCAACCAGGAGGGCCACATCGTGCTGGCCCCCGGCAACAAGTCCGAGCTGGCCGTCGGGTACTCCACGCTCTACGGCGACTCGGTCGGCGCGTACGGCCCGATCAAGGACGTCTACAAGACGGACGTCTTCCGGCTCGCCGCCTACCGCAACCGGGCCGCCGAGGAGCGCGGCGAGACCCCGCCCATCCCCGAGAACTCCATCGTCAAACCGCCGAGCGCCGAACTGCGCCCGGGCCAGGTGGACACGGACTCGCTGCCGGACTACCCCGTGCTCGACGCGATCCTGGCCCGGTACGTGGACCGCGACCAGGGCCTGGAGGAGATCGTGGCCGCCGGCTTCGACCGCGAGCTGGTCGCGAAGACCGTACGCATGGTGGACACGGCCGAGTACAA
The DNA here is from genome assembly GCF_019400985.1 of Streptomyces bambusae. Classification (GTDB taxonomy): domain Bacteria; phylum Actinomycetota; class Actinomycetes; order Streptomycetales; family Streptomycetaceae; genus Streptomyces; species Streptomyces bambusae_A. The sequence continues at coordinate 7,842 of NZ_WTFF01000253.1, read as the reverse complement.
GCGGCGCCAGTACCCGCCGGGTACGAAGATCTCGGCGAAGGGCTTCGGCAAGGACCGCCGGCTGCCCATCACCAACGGCTGGCGCGAACACGCCTGATCAGGTGCGACGGGTGCTCGGGCCCGGGCCCGGGCCCGAGCACCCGTCGCACCTGGATCCCGTCGCGCCTAGATCGCGAGCCGCGCCGCGAGCGGCAGGTGGTCGCTGCCCGTGCGCGGCAGGGTCCAGGACGCCTCCGGGCGGATGCCCCGGACCATGATCTGGTCGATGCGGGCCATCGGGAACTGGGCCGGCCAGCTGAAGCCGAAGCCGTCGCCCGCCGCGCCCTGCGTGGACCGCATCTGCGAGGTCACCGGGGAGAGCGAGCGGTCGTTCATCGTGCCGTTGAGGTCGCCGAGCAGAACCGCCCGCGGCAGCGGCTCGCCGGCCAGCGCCTGGCCCAGGGCCTCGGCGCTCCTGTCCCGCTGCTTGGCGGTGAACCCCGCGTCCAGCTTGACCCGGACCGAGGGCAGGTGGGCGACGTAGACGGCCACCGGGCCGTGCGGGGTGGCCGCCGTGGTGCGCATGGCGCGGTCCCAGCCGATCTTGATGTCCACGGCCGCGCTGGAGGTCAGCGGGTACTTGCTCCACACGCCGACCGTGCCCTCGACGGCGTGGAACTTGTACGTGTCCGCCAGCGCCGCCGCGTAGACGGGGACGGCGCTGGGCTTGAGCTCCGTCAGGGCCAGCAGGTCGGCGCCGGACGCCGCCACGGACGCGGCGGTGCCGCGCGGGTCCGGGTTGTCGGCGTCCACGTTGTGGGTGGCGACCGTCAGGTTGCCGCCGGGGCCGGACTTGTCGGTGACCAGGCCGCCGAACAGGTTCACCCACACCACCGCCGTCAGCGTGACGGCCAGCAGCGCCGTCGCGGACCGGCGCCAGAGGGCGGCGGCCACCAACAGCGGGACGGCCAGCCCGAGCCAGGGCAGGAACGTCTCGATGAGGCTGCCGGTGTTGCCGACGCTGTTGGGCAGCTCGGCGTGGAAGATCATCACCAGGGCGACGAGCACGGCCAGGGCCGCGAGTACGGCCCCGCGCCGCCAGATCCCCGGGTCCTTGCGCAGTTCGGCCAGCCGCCGCCGGATGCGGGATCCGGAGGGCTCGGGCTCCGAGCCGCCGTTCCCCGTCTCCGCCACCTGCGCCTGTGCCATGCCTGCCGTCCTCGCTGCCGTGCTTGCGCTCCGTCCCCGTCCCTTGACCCTAGGCGATGAGCGGAGCCTTCCGTACCGGTCCGTCGACCGCGTACGACCGGGAGGACGAAGGGGTCACCGGCGCGGGTTCCGTCTGTCACGAAACGCGCACATTCACCAGGGTCCGGGCGAAGCGCCGCCGGTGCCCGGCCGGAGTGTGACGGACCAGGCACAGGGGCGGGCCGCGCACACTTCCGGGCGGGCGGCGCGAATGCCACCATGGTGGGTGAGTCCGGGGACGCCGTGAGGGCGCCTCGAGATGACACAAGGAGCAGTTGCAATGACGCACGCCGTTTCGCCTGCCCGCGAACCCGGCAAGGTGGCAGCAGGACCCACCCTGTACGGAGGCAAGGGCACCCGGCGCATCACCGTCCGCGACCTCACCGCCGCCAAGGAGCGCGGCGAGAAGTGGCCCATGCTCACCGCCTACGACGCGATGACCGCGTCCGTCTTCGACGAGGCCGGCATCCCGGTCATCCTCGTCGGCGACTCGATGGGCAATTGCCACCTCGGATACGACACCACCGTGCCCGTCACGATGGACGAGATGACCCTGCTGTCGGCGGCCGTGGTACGCGGCACCAGCCGGGCCCTGGTCATCGGCGACCTGCCGTTCGGCTCCTACCAGGAGGGTCCGGTGCAGGCCCTGCGCAGCGCCACCCGGCTGGTCAAGGAGGCGGGCGTGGGCGCCGTCAAGCTGGAGGGCGGCGAGCGGTCGCTGCACCAGACCGAGCTGATCGTCCAGTCCGGCATCCCGGTCATGTCCCACCTGGGCCTGACCCCGCAGTCCGTCAACGCCATGGGCTACCGGGTCCAGGGCCGGGGCGACGAGGCCGCCCACCAGCTGCTGCGCGACGCCAAGGCGGCGCAGGACGCGGGCGCCTTCGCCGTGGTGCTCGAACTGGTGCCGGCGGAGCTGGCGGCCGAGGTCACCCGGTCCCTGCACATCCCGACGGTGGGCATCGGCGCCGGCGCCGACTGCGACGCGCAGGTCCTCGTGTGGACCGACGCGATGGGCCTGACGGGCGGGAAGCTGCCGCGCTTCGTCAAGCAGTACGCGAACCTGCGCCGGACCATGGAAGACGCGGCGCGCGCCTTCGCCGAGGACGTGGTCGGTGGAACGTTCCCGCAGGAGGAGCACACCTTCCACTGAGGCGCTGAGGGAGTGAAGGACTGACCGGCTGAGGGACTGAGGGACCGACAGGACCCACAGCACGGCCCAGAACCTCCAGCACCGACAGCCCGCCGACGAGACGTCGGCGGGCTGTCCACATCCTGTAGGCCATCTGTAGGTGGTTTGTCAGTGGCGCCTGGTCCCATGGTGGGCATGACGCGAATCGACAAGAACCCCCGGCGCGGCGCCAACGCCGTGGAGGTGCGGGGACTGGTCAAGCACTTCGGCGAGACCAAGGCACTGGACGGTGTGGACCTGGACGTCCGCGAGGGCACGGTGCTCGGTGTCCTCGGTCCCAACGGTGCCGGCAAGACCACCCTGGTGCGCTGCCTTTCCACCCTGCTCGTGCCGGACGCCGGCACCGCCACCGTCGCGGGCTACGACGTGGTCCGCCAGCCCCGGCAGCTGCGCCGCACCATAGGCCTCACCGGGCAGTACGCCTCGGTCGACGAGAAGCTCTCCGGCTGGGAGAACCTCTACATGATCGGCCGGCTGCTCGACCTGCCCCGCAAGGAGGCCCGCGGCCGCGCGGACGAGCTGCTGGAGCGCTTCTCGCTCACCGAGGCCGCCAAGCGGCCCGCGATGCAGTACTCCGGCGGCATGCGCCGCCGGCTGGACCTGGCCGCCTCCATGATCGGCCGGCCGGCCGTGCTGTACCTGGACGAGCCGACCACGGGCCTGGACCCGCGCACCCGCAACGAGGTGTGGGACGAGGTGCAGCGGATGGTCGCCGAGGGGGCCACCGTCCTGCTCACCACCCAGTACATGGAGGAGGCCGAGCAGCTCGCGAACGAGCTGACGGTCATCGACCGCGGCAAGGTGATCGCCCACGGCAAGGTGGACGAGCTCAAGGCGCGGGTCGGCGGACGCACGCTGCGCATCCGCCCCGCGGACCCCGCCGAACTGCCGGACATGGCCCGCGCGCTGGCCGAGGCCGGCCTGGACGGCGTATCGGGTTCGCAGGCCGTGCCGGACGAGGGCCTGCTGCTGGTGCCGCTCCTGAGCGACGAGCAGCTGACCGCCGTGGTCGGCCTGCTGGCCGCCCGCGGGTACGCCATCGCCGACCTCGGCACGTACCTGCCCAGCCTGGACGAGGTGTTCCTCTCCATCACCGGGCAGAAGCCCACCGCCACCGACGCGGACCCCGCGTCCGCCGAGCAGACCGAGGAGGTCGCGGCATGAGCAGCGTCACCACCACGCCCACCCGTACGCCGTCCGGCGCCGCGACCGGCGGCGGCCCGCAGGGGCCGGCCGACGACGGCCGCATCGGACTGCGGGCCCACCTGCGCCACATCGGCGCACTGTCGCGCCGCTACGCGCTGCAGATCAAGGCCGACCCGGAGTCGATGTTCGAAGTCGTCCTGATGCCGATCGTGTTCGTGCTGCTGTTCACGTTCGTCTTCGGCGGCGCGATCTCGGGCTCGGGCAACCAGGACGTCTACGTCAACTACCTGGTCCCCGGTCTGATGGCCATGATGGGCCTGAACATCGCGATGGCGGTCGGCACCGGCGTCAACGACGACTTCAAGAAGGGCGTGATGGACCGCTTCCGGGCCATGCCGATCGCCCGTTCCTCGGTGCTCATAGCGAAGATCGTGGTCGAGATAGGCCGGATGCTGATCGCCATGGCCATCATGCTGGGCATGGGCTTCGCCCTGGGACTGACCCTGCACGGCTCGGTGCTCCAGCTGCTGGCGGCGGTGGGCCTGTCCCTGGTGTTCGGCGCCTCGCTGATGTGGATCTTCATCCTGCTCGGCCTGACCCTGCAGACCGCGCAGGCGGTCCAGGGGATGGCGATGATGGTGCTGATGCCGCTCCAGTTCGGCAGCTCGATCTTCGCCCCGACCACCTCGATGCCCGGCTGGCTGCAGTCGTTCACCAACGTCAACCCGCTGTCGAACCTCGCCGACGCGGCCCGGCACCTGATCAACAACGAGGGCCCGGTGGCGCAGCCGGTGATGGTCACCCTGGCCTGGGCCGTGGGCATCACGCTGGTGACCGCGCCGCTGGCGGTGCGCAAGTTCCGCAACAAGACCTGATCCGGCAGCACCTCTTGACGGAAAGTCGCGTCCCGGACGAGGTGACGTGCGATCGGGGGACCGGATCAGACGAGGGCGGTGGCCTCCTTCACGGTGAGGTCGCCGCCCTCCGCGTACGCCGCCTCGTACGCGCTCCCGCCCAGCTCCGCGCGAGCGAGCCGCTCCACCCGCTCGCGGGTCTCGCGCTCGGTCGTGACCGGGAAGTGGCCCGCCGGGAGGTGGGCCGCGTAGGCGCCCAGCAGCAGCGCCGCGGTGCGCGCCCGGTCGGGCCCGCCGAGCAGCGCGTAGGCCTCGGCCGCGGTCGACAGGAACACCGCGGGCATGTGCGGCGCGACCATCCGGGCCAGCGGGTCCTCGGCGACGGCCAGGGCCTCGCGCGCCTTGGCGAGGGCGTCCTCGTGGCGGCCCTCCAGGTTGTCCAGCCAGCCCATCGCCCCGAGGAGGACGCAGTCGAAGATCGCGTACGCGCCGAAGGCGAACTCGTCGCGCAGCAGCTGGAGCTGGGCCCGGCCTTCGGGCACGCGGCCGGTGCGGCCGTACCAAACGGCGAGGAAGATCCGGGCGGCGGGCACCGCCTCGTTGCCGTACTCCGGCGAGGTCCGCAGGATGCCGGTCAGGATCTCCTCGGCCTCGGCCTCGGTCCCGGCCTCGGTCCCGGTCCCGGTCCCGGTCTCCCCGCCGGACTCCAGCAGCACCCCGGCCAGGCGCACCCGGAGCACCGTCACCTGGGCCTGGGCGCCGAGCCGGCGGGCGTAGTCGATGGCGGCCCGGAAGTCCCGCGCGGCCAGGGCGTACTCCCCGCGCCGCTCCAGGGACTCGGCGCGGGCGGACAGCGCCTCGGCGCAGCCCCAGTCGTCGCCCAGCTCCTGGAAGACGGCCAGGCTCTCCTCGGCGTCGCGGGCGGCGGCGTCGGCATGGTCGGGGCGGTTGGCCAGGACGTTGGCGCGCAGCTGGAGCGCTGAGGCCAGCTCCCAGCGGTAGCCGTTCGCGCGGGCGGTGTCGACGGTGGCGTGGACCACCTTGTGGAGCATGTCCACGTCGCCGGCGATCATCACGGCGTAGATCCACATGGCGCCGGGCGTGCGGCAGGTCTGCGGCAGGCCGGGCCGGTAGGCGGCCACGATGCTCGCGACCTCGGCGCGGGCCTCGGGCCGGTCCCAGCTGCCGCTGTGCTGGTCGCGGGTGGCCAGCACCATCAGGCGGATTCCGCGCCAGGCCTCGGTGAGCACGTCCCCGGAGTACGGCGGGGGCGCGTCGACGATCCGGGTGTGGACGGGCGGGGCGGGTGCGGCCGGGGGCGCGAAGGGGTCGGGGCCGAGCGCGGCGGCGGCGTTCGACCAGTGCCGGGACTCGCTGCGCAGGTCGTGCATGTGCCAGTACCAGGCGAGCGAGTGGACCAGGCAGAGCACCTCGTCCACCTCGTGGGCGGCGACGGCGCGGCGCAGGGCGGTGCGGAGGTTCTCGTACTCGGTGTCGAGCCGCTGCGCCGCCGCGCGCTGGCCGCGGCGGCGCAGCAGCGGATCGGTGGTGCGGGCGAGTTCGCGGTAGTGGGTGAGGTGGCGGCGCTCGGTCTCGCGCCGGTCGCTCCCGGCGCCCGCTCCGGTGAGCCGCTCGGCGGCGTACTCGGCGACGGTCTCCAGCAGGCGGTAGCGCATCTCGCCGCCTGCTGCGGGGGCGGCGACGACCAGGGACTTGTCGACGAGCGAGCCGAGCACGTCGGCGACGTCCAGGGCGTCGAGGCGGGTGCCGAGGCGGGTGTCGGGGCGGGTGCCGAGGCGGGTGTCGGGGCGGGCGTCGGCGCACACGGCTTCGGCGGCGGCGAGGTCGCAGCCGCCGGCGAAGACCGACAGCCGGCGCAGGACGGTCCGCTCGGCCTCGTCGAGCAGGTCCCAGGACCAGTCCACGACCGCGCGCAGGGTCTGCTGGCGCGGCAGGACGGTCCGGCTGCCGCTGGTCAGCAACCGGAACCGGTCGTCCAGCCGGTCCGCGATCTGCCGCGGTGTCAGCAGCCGCAACCGGGCCGCCGCCAGCTCGATGGCCAACGGCAGCCCGTCCAGCCGCCGGCAGATCTCCGCCGCCGCGGCCGGATCCGCCTCGACGGTGAAACCGGCACGGGCGGACGCGCCCCGGTCGGCGAGCAGCCGCAGCGCCGGCGCGGGCGGCAGCGGCTCCACCGGCCGTACGAACTCCCCCGGCACACCCAGGGGTTCACGGCTCGTGGCCAGGATCCGTACGCCGGGACACCGCGCGAGCAGCTCCTCGGCGAGGGCGGCGGCCGCCCCGACGACGTGCTCGCAGTTGTCGAGGACCAGCAGCAGACGGCGCCGCCCGCAGTGCTCCACGAGCCGGGCCATCGGGCCGGCCCCGGCCAGCTCGGCCAGCGCCCGCAGCTCCTCGGCGGCGGCGCCGCGCAGCTTCGTCTCGCGCGCGCCGACCGCGGCGAGGGCGGCCTCGGGCACGTCGTCGGGGTCGTCCACGGGCGCCAGCTCGACGAGCCACACCCCGTCGGGCCAGCCTCCGTCCCCGGCGTGCGCCTCGGCGGCCTCCTGCGAAAGCCGCGTCTTCCCGGCCCCGCCGGGCCCGAGCAGGGTGACGAGCCGATGGCCGGAGAGGTCCTCGCCGATGACCCGGATGTCCTCCTCCCGCCCGACGAAGGTGGTCAGCCGCGCCCGCAGGTTGCCCCGCGGCGGGGCGGGCAGCGGCTCGGCCGGCGGTACGAGGTCCTGCGGCGCGGAGTCCTGCGGCCCGGGCGCGGGTGCGCCCGGGGGCGCGGGCGGTGGGGCCAGGGCTGCGGAAGGGTGCGGGGATGCGCTCGGGGACGGGGCCGCGGAGGGGGCCGGGGACGGTGGCGCGGCCGGAGAAGGGGACGGTGTCGGGGTGATCGGGGTGAGGAGTTCCTCGTGCAGGGCGCGGAGCTCCGGGCCCGGGTCCGTGCCCAGGCGGTCGGCCAGGGTGCGGCGGATGTGGTCGTAGGCGGCCAGGGCCTCCGCGGGCCGGCCCGTGTCGCGCAGGGCGCGCAGCCGGAGGGCCTGGAGGGGTTCGTCCAGCGGGTGCTCGGCGCACAGCGCGCCGATCTCGGGCAGGACCCGGTCCGCCCCGCCGAGCGCCAGGGCCGCGGCCAGCCGGCCCCGGCGTGCCTGCAGGCGTACGGCCTCCCAGCGGCCGGCTTCCGGTTCCGGCTCCGGCAGGTCCGCCAGGGCCGGTCCGCGCCACAGCGCGAGCGCCTCGTCGTACAGGGCGGCCGCGCGCCCCGGATCGGCCTCGGCGAGGGCGCGGGCGGCGCCGCGGGCGAGGTCCTCGAAGCGGAACAGGTCGATCTCGCCCCGACCCGCGGTGAGCCGGTAGCCGCCGTCCGACGAGGCCACGGCCGCGTGCCCCAGGGCCCGGCGCAGCCGCCCGACC
>NZ_WTFF01000252.1 GCF_019400985.1 Streptomyces bambusae | reverse complement strand
GCGGCCCAGGAGACAGCGCGGCGGGAGCTATCGCGAGCATACGGCGGGCGCGGCCGCGTGCGGGGTATCCCTCCCCCCGCGCCGCCCCTCCAGCAACCGGGCGCCCGCCCCGGCCCTCATCCCTTGCTGGTCGGCCCCGGGGCGCCCAAACCGGCGGCGGGGCGGGATTTGTCCCGCCCCGGCCGGCGTTTGAGGCGCGGGGGTGCGGGGGCGGAGCCCCCGCTTCGGTCAGAGGTTGCCGCGCTTGGCCTGCTCGCGCTCGATCGCCTCGAACAGGGCCTTGAAGTTGCCCTTGCCGAAGCCCATCGAGCCGTGGCGCTCGATCAGCTCGAAGAAGACCGTCGGGCGGTCCTGCACCGGCTTGGTGAAGATCTGCAGCAGGTAGCCGTCCTCGTCGCGGTCGGCCAGGATCTTCAGCTCGCGCAGCTCGTCGATCGGGACGCGGGTGTCGCCGACCCACTCGCCGAGGGTGTCGTAGTAGGTGTCCGGGACGGACAGGAACTGCACGCCCGCCGCGCGCATGGTGCGCACGGTGGCCACGATGTCGTTCGTGGCGAGGGCGACGTGCTGGACGCCGGGCCCGTTGTAGAACTCCAGGTACTCGTCGATCTGCGACTTCTTCTTCGCGATCGCCGGCTCGTTGATGGGGAACTTCACCTTCTTGGTGCCGTCCGCGACCACCTTCGACATCAGCGCCGAGTACTCGGTCGCGATGTCGTCGCCCACGAACTCCTTCATGTTCGTGAAGCCCATGACCTTGTTGTAGAAGGCGACCCACTCGTCCATCCGGCCGAGCTCGACGTTGCCCACGCAGTGGTCGATCGCCTGGAAGGTCCGCTTGGCGGGCGCCGGCACGATCGGCTCGGCGGCCACGAAGCCGGGCAGGTACGGGCCGTCGTAGCGGGAGCGGTCCACCAGGGTGTGGCGGGTCTGGCCGTACGTGGCGATGGCGGCGAGGACGACGGTGCCGTGCTCGTCGGTGATCTCGTACGGCTCGTCCAGGCCGCGGGCGCCCTGCTCGACGGCGTAGGCGTAGGCCGCGCGGGCGTCGGGGACCTCCAGGGCCAGGTCGATGACGCCGTCGCCGTGCTCGGCGACGTGCTCGGCCAGGAAGCGGCCCCGGTCCGTGGCCGGCTTGATGACCGAGGTCAGGACGAAGCGCGCCGCGCCGTTGGTCAGGACGTAGCTGGCCGTCTCGCGGCTGCCCGTCTCGGGGCCGGAGTAGGCGACGAGCTTCATGCCGAAGGCGGTCGAGTAGTAGTGCGCGGCCTGCTTGGCGTTGCCGACGGCGAACTCGACCGCGTCCATGCCCTTCACCGGGAAGGGGTCGGCCTCGCGCACGGTGTCAGGGGTGTGATCCAGGGTCTCAGTCATGAGCGCAGAGTCCCGCCGAAACACAAGCTGCGCAATAGTTCCCTGTTCTGGTATACAAAATGCGCAGTGTTACCCGAGGATAGCTGGAGCATCTGTGCAGTATGACCAGCGGAAGGCACCTCATGGGCATCGACAATCTCGATGGCAGGCTCATCGTTCTCCTGGCCCGCGAGCCACGGATAGGCGTCCTGGAGGCCTCGCGCCGGCTGGGCGTGGCGCGCGGCACGGTGCAGGCCCGGCTCGACCGGCTCCAGTCGAACGGCGTGATCCGCGGGTTCGGCCCGCAGGTGGACCCGGCGGCCCTCGGCTATCCGGTGACGGCGTTCGCCACGCTGGAGATCAAGCAGGGGCAGGGTTCGGACGTACGCGCCCACCTGGCCGGCGTACCGGAGGTGCTGGAGCTGCACACGACGACAGGACACGGGGACATGCTGTGCCGGCTGGTGGCCCGGTCGAACGCCGACCTCCAGCGGGTGATCGACCGGGTGGTGGGCTTCGACGGGATCGTGCGGGCCTCGACGGCGATCGTGATGGAGAACCCGGTGCCGCTGCGGATCATCCCGCTGGTGGAGCAGGCGGCGCAGGACGAGTGAGGGGCCGGGTGGCGGACTCGGTGACTCGGCGAACTCCATGACTTGCAAAGACTTCTCTGCAAAAAACCATTGCAGAGAAGTCTTTGCATGCCTACGCTCAAGACATGCCCGAGAACGAGCCCAACGTCCGCAAGCTCGACGCCCGCACCCTGCGCGGGCTGGCCCACCCCCTGCGCATCCGGCTGCTGGCCGCGCTGCGGCACGAGGGCCCGGCCACCGCGTCGCAGCTCGGCGAGCGGTTCGGCGAGTCGAGCGGCTCCACGAGCTACCACCTGCGCCAGCTGGCCGCCCACGGCTTCGTCGAGGACGCGCCCGGCCACGGCAAGGGGCGCGAGCGCTGGTGGCGCGCGGCGCACGACGGCACCGCCTTCGACGAGGAACTCATCCACGACCCCGACCCGGCCGTGCGCGGGGCCGCGGACGTCTTCATGCACGAGATCGCCGCGATCCACGCGCAGGAGACGACCACATGGCTCGCCGGCGCGCGCGACTGGCCCACCGAGTGGCGACAGGCCTCCGCCCTCAGTGACTTCACCCTACGGCTGACCGCCGAGCAAGCCCTCGAACTGACCACCGCGCTGCACGACCTGATCAACTCCTACCGCGACCTGGCCCCGGCGGAGGGCGCCGACGGCGCCGAGACCGTCCGCTTCCACGTGCACGCCTTTCCCCGGACGAGGGATTAGCCCCGGGGCCGCGCAGCCGCGATGCGGCAGGCGCACCGCCTCTGCCTGACACCACGCCCTTCGCTTCCTGACACCGCGCCACATCGGGGTCCGGCGCGCCCTGACGCATCCCGCCGCACCCGATCCGCCCTGACGCACCCTCACCACACCTCATGACGCGTGGCGCGCCCTGGTGCGCGCTCACACGCCCTCGCATGCCCTCACGTGCCCTCACTCCGCCCGGACGGACGGAACGCACTCCGCCCATACGGGCCGCACGGGCCGCACGGGCCGCACAGATCGCACGGACCGCACGGACCGCACTCTTCGCCGCTTCAGAAGGAGTTCCGCCATGCACGCCTTCAGTTCCGCCGAGATACACGCACAGGTGCACGCCGCTCGCGCCGCCGAGCTCACCGCCGAGGCCCGCGCCCGGCACCTGGCCCGTGGCGCCGCGCCGGCCGCCCAGTCCGATGGCCTGAGCGCCGCCCGGGTCCGGCTCGGCCGCGCGCTCATCGAGGTCGGCACCCGTCTCGCCCGGCAGCAGCCGGCCTCGGCGCTGTGAGCAGCCGCCGGCCGCTGACGGCCGTACTCGCCGCCAACACCGTTTCCGTCGCCGGAAGTTCACTCACCCTCATCGGCGTCCCGTGGTTCGTGCTCCAGACCACGGGCAGCGCAGGCCGGGCCGGCATCGTCGCCTTCTGCGCCACCGTTCCCGTCGTCGTCGCCGCCCTGGTCGGCGGTCCCGTCATCGACCGGATCGGCCGCCGCCGCGTCTCCGTCGCCTCCGATGCCGTCTGCGGTCTGGCGGTGGGCGCGATCCCGCTGCTGCACGCCACCGGGCTGCTGGAGTTCTGGCTGCTCTGCGCGCTCATGGCGGTCAGCGGCCTCGTCCACACCCCCGGCCTGACCGCGCGCTCCGTACTCCTTCCCAACCTGGCCGAGCACGCCGGGACCTCGCTGCCCCGCGCCGCGAGTCTGTACGACGCGGTCTACCGCGGGGCCCGGATGATCGGCGCCGCGCTGGCCGGCGTACTGATCGTCGTGCTCGGCGCCGAGACCGTGCTGCTGCTCGACGCGGCCACCTTCGCCGTGTCCGCCGCCCTGGTCCAGTTCGGGGTGCGCGGGGTGCCGGCGGCCGAACCGCAGCCGGGCAACGGCCGGATCTCGCTCGCCGGCTACCGCGCCGAACTGCGCGAGGGCTGGGTCTTCCTCACCGGCAACCGGCTGCTGCTCGGCATCACCTGCATGGTCATGCTCACCAACGGCATGGACCAGGGCTGGGGTTCGGTCCTGCTGCCCGTGCACGGCAGGCAGGACCTGGGCGGCGCGGCCGCCGTCGGCCTGCTGGTGGCGCTGTTCGGCGGCTGCGCGCTGCTGGGCGCGCTGCTCTACGGCGCGTGGGGCGAACGCCTGCCGCGCCGGGCGGTGTTCACGGCCGCGTTCCTGCTCAGCGGCGCGCCCCGCTACGTGTTCGCGGGGCTCACCGACACCACGCTGCCGCTGGCGGTGACGATGGCGCTGGCCGGCCTGGGTGCCGGGATGCTCAACCCGATCCTGACGACGCTCATCTTCGAGCTGGTCCCGGAGGAGCTGCGCAGCAGGGTGTCCGGGGTGACCATGGCCGGCTGCGAGCTGTTCATGCCGCTGGGCGGACTGGCGGCCGGGCTGCTGGTCGAGGGCTTCGGCATCACCCGGGCGCTGCTGCTGTTCGGCGGGGTGTACCTGCTGACCACACTCGCCCCGGTCCTCTTCCCGGCCTGGCGGGCCATGGACCGGCGGGCGCCGGTGGCCGCGGCCACCGGCGGAACGGCCACCGATGCCTCTGCCGACCCCGACGCCGGAAGCGCCGACGGCCCGATCAGCAGGACGGAGCCGGCTCCCCCCGGTTCAGCGCGCGCAGGGCGTTGACCGCGTCCGACAGCGATGTGACCGGCACCAGCTGGAGCCCCTCCGGCAGCTCGGTCCGCGCGTCCGCGCACTCCGCCTCCGGTACGAGGAACACCGTCGCCCCGTCCCGCTTGGCGGCCTGGGTCTTCAGGGCCACCCCGCCCACCGCGCCGACCTTGCCGTCCGGGCTGATGGTGCCCGTACCGGCCACGGTGCGGCCGCCGGTGAGCTCGCCGCCGCCGCCGTCACCGGCGAGCTTGTCGACGATGCCGAGGGAGAACATCAGTCCCGCGCTCGGGCCGCCGACGTCGGCCAGGTCGAGGTCCACCTTCACCTCGGACGGGTTCCGGCGGAGGTAGCCGAGGGCGGCCTCGGTCGCGGTCGACTGCGACTTGGCCATTTCCTCCAGGTTGTGCTTCTCGATCTCCTCGTCGCTTCCGCCCGACGGGTAGACCGCCTCCCTCGGCAGGACCGCGCGGTCCGTGCGGAACCACATCTCCACCAGTTCGGCCAGGCTCGCGGAGTCGGACGGGCCGGTGGCCTGGATGGTGGTCATGCGCAGCTGGCCCTTGGTCTCCCGGGTCGGCGCACCGCTGATGCTGATGACCGTCCTGCCGTCCTTCGCGCCGAGCACGTCGGCGGTCGGCCCGGGCTGGGCGATCGCGAAGGGCAGCGGGGCGAGCGCCGCCACCGCGAGCAGGGCGGTCAGCGGAGCGGCGCAGACCGCCAGGGCGACGGGACGGCTGAGGCGAGAGAGACGAGAAAGCACCCGGCCAATCTAGCCGCCCGGTCGCCGGGCCGTCGGGTGCGGCCTCGGCGAGGGCGTCGGGTGTGACGTGAGCGCAGCCCGCCGGGGGTGGCCTCGGCGCGCAGCCCGTCCTGGGTGACCTCAGCGCAGGGCGTCGGCCACCTCACGGGCCGCGTCCACCACGCGCGGGCCGACCCGCTCGGGCACGGCGTCGGCCAGCATGACCACGCCGACGCTGCCCTCCAGGCCGGTGATCCCGATCAGCGGCGCGGCGGCACCGCTGGCGCCGGCCTCGAGTTCGCCGTGGGTGAGCGTGTACCCGGGCTCGGTCAGGCCGCCCTGGCGGGCCGCGAGGATGGCCCGGCCGGCCGCGCCGCGGTCCAGCGAGTGGCGGAAACCGGCCCGGTAGGCGACGTGGTAGTCGGTCCACGTCGGCTCGACCACGGCCACGGCCAGCGCCTCCGTACCGTCGACCAGGGTCAGGTGGGCGGTCGCCCCGATGTCTTCGGCGAGCGAGCGCAGCGCGGGCAGCGCCGCCTCGCGCACCAGCGGGTGCACCTGCCGGCCCAGCCGCAGCACGCCGAGGCCGACCCGGGCGCGACCGCCGAGGTCGCGGCGTACGAGGGCGTGCTGTTCCAGGGTGGCCAGCAGGCGGTAGACGACGGTGCGGTTGACGCCCAGTCGGTTGGACAGCTCGGTGACCGTCAGACCGTGGTCGGTGTCGGCGAGCAGTTTGAGGACTCTGAGCCCACGGTCGAGAGTCTGCGAGGTCTCCGCGGTCACGTCGCCTCCCCCTCTGTGATGAGCGGCGGGTGACTCTCACGGGCGGAGCGTGCCGGTCCGTTTCGGCGACGCACGGAGAGGCCGCCGGTAAGGCCATGGCACCGGCTGCGCTCCCGCGGCGGCGCTGCCACGGGGCGTTCGATGCGGGGACAGTAGCGAGCAGGTCCGCTGAGCGGAAGGGCTCGTCCAGAATCCGGGCGCCTACTCCCCCTATATGCCGATTCGGCCAACGCCCCGGCTTGGCGGTTCGGCCTGATCCCGCGGGGCGGCGCCTTGTTCATACCGCCTGCGTATCGCAGTGATTCCGTGACCGAATGTGGCTGGAAATCATCTTGCGAAAGCCTAGTGTGAACGGGTTCAAGTTGCGATTCGGGGTGCGGCGCGCTGTGGCCGGCGCACACGGAGGGGAAGAAAGACTAGTGAAGCTCAAGCGCGTGGCCCTTGCGGCCGCAGCCGCCGTGGTCGGCCCGACGGTCCTCATGGCCACGCCGGCCATGGCCCAGGACAACCCTGCTGTCATCGTTCCGGATGCGGAGCCGAAGGGCGACGCGGGCACAGCGGGCGAGGCCGCTACCGACACCGCCACGCCGACCGCCCAGACCCCGGCACCGGCACCGACCGCCCCGGCCCCGGCACCGGCCGCCCCGGCCACGACCGCCCCGGCCCCGGCCCCGGCTCCGGCGGCCGCCGCGCAGCCCAAGGCCGAGGAGTCCGAGGAGGAGTCCGAGGAGTCCGAGGAGTCGTACGAGGACATCGTCGACGTCGAGGGCCCGAAGACGACCATCCTGGGTCTGCCCGCAGGCGGCTTCAAGGCGGGCGGGGACTGGCAGAACCTGACGGTCCACCTCGACAACGCCGGCCTCGGCGACCTGGAGGACTTCCTCGTCTCCGTCCACATGGGCCGCGGCTTCGACGAGGGCCCGTGGGTCGAGACCTCCCACGTCCGCCTCCAGGCGTACGGCGAGGACGAGAAGGGCCACGAGGGCTGGTACGACGTCGAGCTCGGCGGTTCCGAGGAGGTCATGGGCGGTGACATCGGCATCGTGTCCATCGCCGCCGGCGACGCCACCGACATCAAGCTCCGCATGAAGTTCACGGCCGACACCCCGGCCGGCGCCTTCCACCTCGTCGCCGGCGGCTACGTGCCCATGGACGAGGAGTCGGAGTCGAACGAGTTCGTCTCGTCCTATTCGGACGTCTACGACACCAAGATCATCGCCGCGAGCAACGACAACGGCGGCGACGAGGGCGACGACGACAAGGGCGACGACAGCGAGACCGACGGCAAGGGCACGGACAACGCCCCCAAGCCGAACGGCGGCACCAAGCCGATCACCGACACCGGTTCGGGCACCGGCACCGGCACGGGCTCGGGCACCGGCACCGCCCCCACCGGCGGTCAGCTCGCCGAGACCGGCGCCGACGCCGCCACCAGCTGGGCCCTCGGCGGCGCCGGCGTGGCCCTGGCGATGGGCGCGGCCCTGGTCGCGGGCACCGGCCGCCACCGCCGCCCCTCCCCCACGGCGTAACCCGTAACGAAAACGAAGACGGACGGGGTCCGTGCGATGCTCCGCACGGACCCCGTCCGCCTTTCGGTACGAATCCCCGAGCCGGCCGCCGCGGCACGGCCCCGGTTCAGCCGGTCACCGCATCCGGGTGGCCCACTCCTGGACCTTCTTGATCCGCTCGCGCAGCTGCCCGGCCGTCGCCTCCGCGCTCGGCGGCCCGCCGCACACCCGGCGCAGCTCGGTGTGGATCACCCCGTGCGGCTTGCCGCTCTGGTGGACGTACGCCCCCACCATCGTGTTGAGCGACTTGCGCAGCTCCAGCAGCTCCTTGTGCGACACCACCGGCCGGCGCTCGGCCGGCAGCTCCAGCAGGTCCGCCTCCGTGTCCGGCCGCTTGCGGCTGTGCGCGATCTGCCGCGCCTGCCGCTTCTGCAGCAGCAGCTGCACCTGGTCCGGCTCCAGCAGGCCCGGGATGCCGAGGTAGTCCTGCTCCTCCTCGCTGCCCGGGTGGGCCTGCATGCCGAACTCCGCGCCGTCGTAGAGCACCCGGTCGAAGACCGCGTCGGACTCCAGCGCCTCGAAGGGCAGCATGTCCTGCTCGCCGGTGTCCTCGTCCTGCTGCTTGTTCGCCTCGTCCATCTCCTTCTCGGACTCGGCGTACGGGTCCTCGTCCTCGCCCTGCTTCTTCGGCCGGTCGAGGACGTGGTCGCGTTCGACCTCCATCTCGGAGGCGAAGCTCAGCAGGTACGGAATCGTCGGAAGGAACACGGAGGCGGTCTCGCCGCGCCTGCGCGAACGAACGAAGCGGCCCACCGCCTGGGCGAAGAACAGCGGGGTCGAGATCGTCGTCGCGTACACGCCCACCGCGAGGCGGGGCACGTCGACGCCCTCGGACACCATCCGGACGGCCACCATCCACCGGTCGTCGTTCCCGCTGAAGGTGTCGATGTGCTGCGAGGCCCCGGCGTCGTCGGACAGCACCAGGGTCGCCCTGGTCCCGGTGATCTCCCGGATCAGCTTGGCGTACGCGCGCGCCGAGTCCTGGTCGGAGGCGATGACGAGGCCGCCCGCGTCCGGGATGCCCTTGCGGACCTCGGTGAGCCGCTGGTCGGCGGCGCGCAGCACGTTCGGCATCCAGTCGCCGCGCGGGTCGAGCGCGGTCCGCCACGCCTGCGAGATCGCGTCCTTGGTCATCGGCTCGCCGAGCCTGGCGGCGATCTCGTCGCCCGCCTTGGTGCGCCAGCGCATGTTGCCGCTGTAGGAGAGGAAGATGACCGGACGGACGACGCCGTCGCCGAGGGCGTTGCCGTAGCCGTAGGTGTAGTCGGCCGACGACCGCCGGATGCCGTCGTTGCCCTCCTCGTACGTGACGAAGGGGATGGGGTTGGTGTCGGACCGGAAGGGCGTGCCGGTCAGGGCCAGGCGCCGGGTCGCCGGGTCGAAGGCCTCCAGGCAGGCCTCGCCCCAGGACTTCGAGTCACCGGCGTGGTGGATCTCGTCGAGGATGACCAGGGTCTTGCGCTGCTCGCAGCGGTTGCGGTGGAGCATCGGGCGCACGCCGACACCGGCGTAGGTCACGGCGACGCCGTGGTACTCCCTGCTCAGCGGCCCGGCCGAGTACTCGGGATCGAGCCGGATGCCTATCCGCGCCGCCGCCTCCGCCCACTGCTTCTTCAGGTGCTCGGTGGGGGCGACGACGGTCACCTGCTGCACGACGTGGTGGTGCAGCAGCCAGGAGGCGAGGGTCAGCGCGAAGGTGGTCTTGCCGGCGCCGGGCGTCGCCACGGCGAGGAAGTCCCGCGGCTGGGTCTGGATGTACTTGTCCAGCGCTCCCTGCTGCCAGGCGCGCAGCTTGCTGGCGGTGCCCCAGGGGGCGCGGCCGGGGAAGGCGGGTGAGAGGTGGTGGGAGGCGGTAGTAGTCACGGTCTCCGGGTTCGTCGCTCTCGGCAGTCGTACGTAGGACAACCGGGCCACCCTACCGGTGCGGACCCGTCCCGGCGGGCGGGACAGGCCCGTGACCTCGCGGCGTGCGGCGAGGGTCACACACGATCCGCGCCGCCGGAGCGCCTCCCAACTCACAACGTGACTACGCCACTACGCCGCTACGGGCCTGTCGGGCTCACCGGGCTCACCGGGCCCACCGGACTCACCGGGCCCACGGACAGGCGCAGGGCCCGCAGCCGGCCGGCGATCACCTCCGGGTCGCCGAGCGCGCCCGAGGCCACGGCGATGACCAGGTCGTAGGCCGCGTCCTGGTCGACGTCGGCGAGATCGACCCCGTTGACGGCGAGGAAAGTCGCGGCGGCGAGCCAGGCGGTGCGCTTGTTGCCGTCGACCAGGGGGTGGTTGGCGGCGATGGCGTGCAGCAGGGCCGCGGCCTGCTCGTACAGGTCCGCGTACGCCGGCTCTCCGAACATCCGCGCCCGCGGCCGGTGCACGGCGGACTCCAGCAGACCGGGCGAGCGCACCTCGACCGGCTGGTCCTGGGCCAGGCACGCGTACCGGGCGAGGTCGGTGACCTCGGCGACGGTCAGGAAGCGGGTGCCGGTCATGGCGCTCATCGCGGTCTTGGCGTTCTTGGCGTTCTCGGCGGTCACGGGGTCACTCCCCGAGCCTCTTCAGCAGCCCGGCATGCCGCTGCGCGAGCCGCCCGGCCTGCTCGCCGACCTGCCCGCGCGCGGCGCGCAGGTGCGCCCGTACGGCGTCCAGCGCGAGCTCCTCGGGGGTGCGGTCGGTGGCGTCGGCAAGGTCGGCGAGCTCCGCGCGCTCGGCGTCGGAGAGCCGGACGATCAGCTCGTTCATACGGCGACGCTAGCGGGTCGTGCGCGGAGCGTTCAGCTACTTTTCCGCGGCGACGGGCGCGGTCAGCTGGTCGGCATGGGCGGAGGTGTCGGCAGGGTCCGCGTCGGCGGCGGGGCCGGGGGCTGTAGGAGCGGCAGGGGCGTGGAGTCGGGTGGCGACCCAGGCGCCGGCCAGGGCCACGGCCGCCATCGGCAGGAAGACCACGACGAACGCCCCCGGGCGCGACGCTGTCTCTTCTAAACCTCTTCGAG
>NZ_WTFF01000251.1 GCF_019400985.1 Streptomyces bambusae | reverse complement strand
CGGCGGCGGACGCGGCGGACGGCGGGCCGGGCGCCTGGGCGTCAGGCGGGCCGGCGGGCGGGCCCGAGGGCGAGTCGGTCATCGCGGGGAACGCTACCGGGTCGGACCGCCCGGTAAATTACCCATACCTGCCAAAAGGGGAGCTGGTGGTATGGGTCACTGGTGGTACCGGAACATCGTCGAGCCGGGCAAGCTCCCGCTGCTGCTGGCCCTGGTCTCCTTCGTGCTCTCGTTCCTGGTCACCCGCACCATCACCCGGCTGATCCGGGCCGGGAAGGGCCCCTTCAAGAACATCACCCCGGGAGGGCTGCACGTCCACCACGTGGTGCCCGGCGTGGTCCTGGTGATCGTCGGCGGCTTCGGCGCCGTCGGCAGCGGCCGGTACGGCTTCGCGGCGCTGCTGTCGGCCGTCCTCTTCGGGCTCGGCGCCGGGCTGGTGCTGGACGAGTTCGCGCTGATCCTGCACCTGGACGACGTCTACTGGAGCGAGCAGGGCCGCAAGAGCGTGGAGGTCGTGGTGCTGACCGCCGCGCTGGTGGGCCTGGTGCTCGGCGGGTTCCTGCCCTTCGGGGTCAACGACCTGACGTTCGAGGAGCGGCAGAACCGCGGGCTCGTGGTCCTGAACACGGCCACCAACTTCTTCCTCGCCCTGGTCGCCCTGTGGAAGGGCAAGCCGCGCACCGCCCTGCTGGGCACCCTGGTCCCGTTCGTGGCGCTCGTCGGCGCGGTCCGGCTGGCCCGGCCCGGCTCCCCGTACGCGCGCCGCTTCTACGCCGACCGCCCCAGGGCCCGGGCCAGGGCAGGGCTGCGGGCCTTCCACCACGACCGGCGCTGGGCCGTGCGCCGGCGGAGGTTCCAGGACTTCATCGGGGGCGCCCCGGACCCGGCCCCGGCCGACGAGCAGCCCCGGCGGGACGGCCCGGCCGGGAACTGAGGCGCCCCGGGCCCGGGCCGGCCGGGAAACGGGGCGCCCGGACCGGGATCAGCCGGGCAGCAGCCCGTCGCCGGTGAGCATCTCCCGGACCTCCTCCAGCGAGGAGTCGGGAGCGGGCAGGATCAGCTCGCTCGGCTCCAGCGCATCGTCGGGAAGCGGCGTGCCGAGTCGGCGTACGGCGTCCAGCAGCGCACCCAGCGTGCGCCGGAAGCCCTCCTCGTCGCCGGACTCCATCTCGTCCAGGAGCTCGTCGTCCAGCGCGTTCAGCTCCACGAAGTGTTCGTCGGCCAGCTTGACCTGGCCCTCCCCCATGATGCGAACGATCATGACGGACCCCGTCCTACGGCTTGTCGAACCGGTGCTGGGCCTGCTGCGACTGCTGCTGGGCGGCGCCCGGGGTGCCGCCCTCGATGGCCTGCTGCTGCGCCGACGGGCCCCCGGCCAGCTCCGCCTTCATGCGCTGGAGCTCCAGCTCCACGTCCGTGCCCCCGGAGAGGCGGTCCAGCTCGGCCTGGATGTCGTCCTTGGCGAGCCCGGACTGGTCGTCCAGGGCCCCGGAGGCCAGCAGCTCGTCGATCGCGCCGGCGCGCGCCTGGAGCTGGGCCGTCTTGTCCTCGGCCCGCTGGATGGCCAAGCCGACGTCGCTCATCTCCTCGGAGATGCCGGAGAAGGACTCGGCGATCCGGGTCTGGGCCTGGGCGGCCGTGTACGTGGCCTTGATGGTCTCCTTCTTCGTGCGGAAGGCGTCCACCTTGGCCTGGAGGCGCTGCGCGGCCAGGGTGAGCTTCTCCTCCTCGCCCTGGAGCGTCTGATGCTGCACCTCCAGGTCGCTGACCTGCTGCTGGAGGGAGGCCCGGCGGGACAGCGCCTCGCGCGCCAGGTCCTCACGGCCGAGCGCGAGCGCCTTGCGGCCCTGGTCCTCCAGCTTGGCGGACTGCCCCTGGAGCTGGTTGAGCTGCAGCTCCAGACGCTTGCGGGACGTCGCGACGTCGGCGACCCCGCGGCGGACCTTCTGGAGCAGCTCCAGCTGCTTCTGGTACGAGTAGTCCAGGGTTTCGCGCGGGTCCTCGGCCCGGTCAAGGGCCTTGTTCGCCTTCGCGCGGAAGATCATCCCCATACGCTTCATGACACCGCTCATGGGCTTCGCGCGCCCCCTTCTGACGGACTTCGACTCCAGGTCACGATCAGGCACCACAGTAGGGGCCCTGCCTCCATTACCGCACTGTTCCGCCGCGGATGCGCTCCTCCCCGAGAACGACTACGCCTCCGCCCAGGTCAGGCGGAAGGAGTAGACGGTCCCGGGGAGGACCCGGAGGGCCCTCCCTGTGGAAAACCTGTCACCTCTAGTGACGCCCGCCGTTGCGGGATCGTTCCCCGCCGGGGTGGGGCCCGTGCGCCTGAACACGTACCCTTGGGTTTTGTGTTTGGTAGCCGTTCCTCCAAGGAAGAGAAGGCAGCCGCCACCGACAAGGTGACCGCCGACCTCTCGAAGCCCCGTGACCCGCAGGCCCCGAAGGGCCGCCCGACGCCGAAGCGCGCTGTCGCCCAGTCGCAGCGCAAGGCGGTCGTGGCCTCGACCGGCGACCGCAAGGAGGACATGCGGCGCGCCCGCGAGCGGCGCCGCGTCGAACTGGCCAAGCAGCGCGAGGCGATGGCGAGCGGCGACGAGCGGTACCTGCCGGCCCGGGACAAGGGCCCGGTCCGCCGGTTCGTCCGCGACTACGTGGACTCCCGCTTCTCGATCGCCGAGATGTTCCTGCCGCTCGCGGTCGTCATCCTGATCCTGAGCATCATCAACCAGCCGGCGATCCAGAACATCGCCCTGCTGCTGTGGCTCGGCGTGATCGCCCTGATCGTCGTGGACTCGATCGGCCTGTTCATCCGGCTGCGCAAGGCCCTGAACGTGCGCTTCCCGAACGAGCCCAAGCGCGGTGCCGCCGCGTACGGCCTGATGCGCACCCTCCAGATGCGCCGGCTGCGCCTGCCGAAGCCGCAGGTCAAGCGCGGAGAGCGGCCCTGAGCGACCGTTTCGCGGACGGCGCCCGGCTCTGGCTGGAGGGGCTGGGAGGACTGCGCAACGCCGTCCGGCAGGAGCTGGTGGGCCGCCAGGTCGAGGAGCAGATCGCCCAGCGCTTCCCCGTGGGGCAGCGGCTCCGCGTCCTCGACGTGGGCATGGGCCAGGGCACGCAGGCCCTGCGGCTGGCCCGGGCCGGACACCAGGTCACCGGCCTGGAGCAGGACCCGGGGATGCTGGACGTGGCGCGCGACGCGCTGTCCCGGGAGCCCGCCGGCATCCAGGACCGGGTCCGGCTGCTGGAGGGCGACGGCCGCGAGACCGGCGCGCACTTCACGCCGGGCAGCTTCGACGTGGTGCTCTGCCACGGCGTCCTGATGTACCTGCCCGAGCCGGACGGGATGCTCGCCGGGCTGGCCCGGATGCTGGCGCCCGGCGGCCTGCTGTCGCTGCTCGTCCGCAACGGCGACGCGCTGGCGATGCGGCCGGGGCTGGCCGGTGACTGGTCGGGCGCACTGACGGCGTTCGACACCGTGGCGTACACGAACCGGCTGGGACTGGACGTGCGCGCCGACCGGCTGGCGGACCTGACGTCCACGCTGTCCGGGATCGGGGCGCCGCTGCACTCCTGGTACGGGGTGCGGGTGTTCACGGACGGGACGGAGGCGGTTGAGGCGTTGCCGCCGGAGGGGGAGCTTGAGCGGTTGCTGGCGGCGGAGGAACGGGCTGGGCGGACCGATCCGTACCGAGGCGTGGCCGCCCTCCTCCACCTGATCGGCGTCCGCGGCTGACCGCTGCGCGGAGCCTTTCCCCACCCGCCCCTTCCCGAACCCGGGGCTCCGCCCCGGACCCCTTGCGGGGGCTCCGCCCCCACACCCCCGCGCCTCAAACGCCGGCGGGGCTGGAAATGGCCAGGCTTCGCCGGCGGGGCTGGAGATGGCTGGGCTCCGCAGCCGAAGCTGCGCCCCGTCAGGGGCGCGGGGAACTGCGCGACCAGCCACCGCAGGCCGACACGGCCAGCTCGGACCCGTTCCTTGCAACCCCGCCGGCGTTTGAGGCGCGGGGTCCGGGGCAGAGCCCCGGACAAGGCTCAGGCGTCCAGAGCCTCGCGCAAGCTCATCGCGTAGATCTCCGCCCCGCTGTCGTCGGAAAGCTTGACCCGCTCCGCGCCGCCCTCCAGGAGATCCTTCCAGTACTCGCCGATCCACGACTCCGCGTCGCCCTGCGTGGTGAACTCCTCCGGCTCCACCGCCGGCGCCGTCTCCGTGCCGTCGGCCTTCTCGAACCGCCACGTCCACGCCATGTCCGCCTCCGTTGGTCGTCCGTTGCTCGTGCGGTGCTTTCCCGGTTATGTCTGCCCCGCAGCGTAGCCGGGCGCGCACCAGTCGCGCCGACGCGGGAGGATCTTCCTTGTGGAACTGACTCTGCTCGGCACCGGCGCGCCCGAAGGACTGCCCCGCCCCGGCTGTCCCTGCGCCGCGTGCGCGGTATCCGTGGGCACCCGGGCGCGGGCCGCGACGGCCGTTCTCGTGGACGGGGCGCTGCTGCTCGACCTCACGCCCGGGGCGGTGCTGGCCGCGGCCCGGGCCGGGCATTCGCTGGGCGGCGTACGGCAGGTGCTGCTGACGCACCCGCACGACGGGCCCGCCGTGGAGCTGCCGCCCGGGCTGCCCACCGCGGTACGGGTCCCCGACGGCCGCGAGCTCGCGGTGATCAGCGGGCACCGGGTGCGGGCCGTGCCGATGGACTCGCCGGGTACGGGGTACGAGGTGACCGGGCCGGACGGGGAGCGGCTGCTGTACCTGCCGCCCGGTTGCGCGCCCGCCGGCACGGAGGCGCGGTCCGGGGTGCGCCCGTACGACATGGTCCTCGCGGACGTGCTGGGCCGGCCCGAGGCGCTGGCCCGGCTGCGGGCCTCGGGTGAGGCCGGCCCGGCCACCGACGTGGTGGCCGTGCACCTGGACCACGACACCCCGCCCGGACGGGAGTTGAAGCGCCGCTGCGCCGCCGCCGGGGCCCGGGCGGTGCCGGACGGGGCCACGCTGGTCGTCGGCGACTACCAGCTGGTGCCCGACGTGCCGCGCCGCACGCTGGTGCTGGGCGGGGCCCGGTCGGGCAAGTCGTACGAGGCGGAACGCCGCCTGGAGGCCTTCCCCGAGGTCCACTACGTGGCGACCGGCGGCACCCGGGACGGCGACCCGGAGTGGGCGCAGCGGGTCGGGCTGCACCGGGAGCGGCGGCCGGGCAGCTGGCGGACGCTGGAGACGTGCGAGCTGGTCCCGCTGCTCGCCGAGAACGGTCCGCCGCTGCTGATCGACTGTCTGGCGCTGTGGCTGACGGACGCGATGGACCGGGCCGGCGCCTGGGACGACGAGGTGTGGGCGGCCTCCGGCCAGAAGGAACTGCGCGAGCGCACGGCCTCGCTGGCGGCGGCGCTGCGCGCCACCCGGCGCACGGTGGTGGCGGTGAGCAACGAGGTCGGCTCGGGCATCGTCCCGGCCACCGCCTCGGGCCGGCGCTTCCGCGACGAGCTGGGCCGCCTGAACGCGGTGGTCGCCGGCGAGTGCGAACACGTCCTCCTGGTCGTCGCCGGCCAGGCCCTGGTGCTCAAGGACTGAGGACCAGGGTCCGGGTCCTCGTGGACCGGCCCCCGGGCCACCGCCCCGCCGCCGCCCTGCGGCCCGGGGTCCGGGCCCGTAGGGGAGCTGTAATCTTCGGCAGATGACCACGCTGAATCTCGACGACTTCTCCGATCTGATCGAGCGCCCCGACGGCGGCGTACGGCGGGACGCCGAGGACCGCCGGCAGCGGCTGGCCGTGCCGCCCGGGGCGCTGGGCCGGCTCGACGAGCTCGCCGAGTGGCTGGCGGCCGCCCAGGGCCGGGTGCCGGTCAGGCCGGTCGAGCACCCCAAGGTCGTGCTGTTCGCCGCCGATCACGGCGTGGCCGGGCTGGGGGTCTCCGCCCGTCCCGCGGGCGGCGCGCACGAGCTGGTGCGGGCCGTGCTCGACGGGCGCAGCCCGGTGTCGGTCCTGGCGGCCCGGTACGGCGTCGCGGTCCGCGTGGTGGACGCCGGCCTGGACTGCGAGCCGGAGCTGCTGCCCGAGGACGTGGTCAAGCACCGCGTACGCCGGGGCAGCGGGCGGATCGACATCGAGGACGCGCTGACGGCGCAGGAGGCCGAGGCGGCGCTGCGGCTGGGCATGCGGATCGCCGACGAGGAGGCCGACGCGGGGACCGACCTCGTGGTCCTCGGCGACCTCAGTGTGGGCGGTACGACGGTCGCCGCGACGCTCGTGGCCGCGCTGTGCGGGACCGACGCCTCGGTCGTGACCGGCCGCGGCGGGCTGCCCATCGACGACCTGGCGTGGATGCGCAAGTGCGCGGCGATCCGCGACTCGCTGCGGCGGGCCCGGCCGGTGCTCGGCGACCAGGTGGCGCTGCTGGCGGCGGTGGGCGGTGCGGACGTGGCCGCGATCACCGGGTTCCTGCTCCAGTGCGCGGTGCGCCGCACCCCCGTGATCCTGGACGGGATCGTCTCGGCGGCCTGCGGACTGGTCGCGCAGCGGGCCGCGTTCCGGGCCCCGGACTGGTGGCTGGCCGGCCAGGCCAGCGGGGAGCCGGGTCAGGCCAAGGCACTTGACCGGATGGCGCTCAACCCCGTGCTCGACCACGGCGTCACAGTGGGTGAAGGAACCGGGGCATTGCTGGCTCTTCCTCTGGTCCAGGCGGCCGCCGCACTCGCGGCGGACCTCCCGGTGCGGGAGACGGAGCCGACAGACTGAGCCACGGGGCGGCGGCCCTGACCAGGCCGCCGTTCCCGGACTCCGTGAGAGGCGATGACCCATATGATCGCTTTTCATGGGAGAGGTCCTTTTGGGCAGCGCAGAGACCGACCGCAAGGGCGACCGGGCACCGGTCGACGGGGCGGGCGGAAGCAGCAGGGGGAGCGCCGGCCGGGGCAGCGGCGGCGGGGGGAACGGCAGCGGGGGGAGCGGCGGCCGGGGAACCGTCCGGTCCCGCCGGGCGGCCGCGTTCGCGGTCTGGTACCTGCGCCTGGTCACCTTCGTGAACTTCCTCAGCGCCGTATGGGTTTCGCTCGGCCAGGACCTGCGGGCCCACAACACCGACGACTACTACACCCCGTACCTGCTCACCGCGGGCTTCGGCTCCGGCCTGTTCACCCTGTTCCTCGCCGTGACCATGGGCCGCCGCAAGCGGGCCGCCTGGATCCTGAACCTGGTGCTCGGCGGCCTGTTCCTGCTGCTGTTCGCCGTCCAGCTCTCCCTGCCCCACCATCCGGAGATCCGCATCCACGCCCAGAACTGGGTCTCCGTCGTCCTCACGGCGGGCTTCGTCGGCGCCCTGCTGCTGGGCCGCCGCGAGTTCTACGCCAAGGGCGACCGCTCCAATCCCAAGCTGGCCACCGCGGTGGCCGGACTCGGGCTGCTGGTGACCTCGCTGGTCGCGGCCGTGATGGTGGGCGCCACCGACACGGCGGCGACCGGGGCCGGCTTCCTGGAGCGGTGGGCCTACGGCGTGCTGCGCCTGGTCACCCTGGACATCGAGGGCACCGCCTTCACCGGCATCAGCACGCCGGCCTGGGTGGACGTCTGCATCAACGCGATGTCGTTCGTGCTGCTCCTCGCCGTGCTGCTGGCCGCGTTCCGCTCGCGCCGCGCCGTGGACCCGCTCACCGAGGAGGACGAGGAGCGGCTGCGCGCCCTGCTCGCCAAGCAGGGCGACCGCGACTCGCTCGGCTATTTCGCGCTGCGCCGCGAGAAGAGCGTGATCTGGTCGCCCACCGGCAAGGCCGCCGTCACCTACCGGGTCATCGGCGGGGTCTCGCTGGCCTCGGGCGACCCGATCGGCGATCCCGAGGCCTGGCCGGGCGCCATCGAGCCGTGGCTGGCCGAGGCCCGGGAGCACGGCTGGGTGCCGGCGGTGACGGGCGCCGGCGAGGAGGCCGGCACGATCTACGCCCGGCACGGCCTGGACGCGCTGGAGCTGGGCGACGAGGCGATCGTGGACACCGCCGAGTTCACCCTGGAGGGCCGCGCCATGCGGACCGTCCGGCAGGCCTACAACCGCGTGAAGCGCGCCGGGTACACCGTACGGATCCGGCGGCACGCCGAGATCCCGGCCGAGGAGATGGACGAGCTGCTGCGGCGCGCCGACGACTGGCGTGACGGGGCCACCGAGCGCGGCTTCTCGATGGCCCTGGGCCGGCTCGGCGACCCGGCCGACGGCCAGTGCGTGATGCTGGAGTGCACCGACGCCCAGGGCGAGCTGCGGGCCATGCTGTCCTTCGTGCCGTGGGGGGCCAAGGGGCTGTCCCTGGACCTGATGCGCCGTGACCGGGACTCCGAGAACGGCCTGATGGAGTTCATGGTCATCGAACTCTTGGAACGCTCCCGGGAGATCGGGGTCGGCCAGGTCTCCCTGAACTTCGCGATGTTCCGGTCCGTCTTCGAGCGCGGCTCCCGGCTCGGCGCCGGTCCGGTGCTGCGGATGTGGCGTTCGCTGCTGAGCTTCTTCTCCCGCTGGTGGCAGATCGAGTCGCTCTACCGGGCCAACGCCAAGTACCGGCCGGTCTGGGAGCCCCGGTTCATGCTGTTCGAGAAGAGCTCCGACCTGCTGCGCATCGGGATCGCCGCGGCCCGCGCCGAGGGCTTCCTGGAGGCGCCGGGGCTCCCGAAGTGGTTGCACCGCAGACACCTGGAGAGCAGGCGGTGACGGCTCCCGCGGTGCGGCGGTCCGCCCGGCGCGAATGGGGGCCGCTGTACCGGACCGTGCGGGAGGCGCTCGTCGCCAGGAAGTGGCGGGCGATCCCGATGACCCTCGGGGCGGTCGCCCTGACCTCGGTCTTCCAGATCGTCCAGAACCAGCCCTGGGGCTTCCAGCCGGTCCAGAACCTGGGCTCGGTGCGGGCCGCCGACCCGCTGTGGCTGGCCCTGCTGCGCACCCCGCTGTCGCTGTTCGTGCCCGCCCTGGACCTGCCGGTGTGGGGCGCGCTCGCCCAGATCCTGCTGGTGTTCGGCATCGCCGAGATCTGCATCGGCTGGTGGCGCACCCTGCTGATCGGGTACGTCGCCACGGTCGCCGGCACGACGTACGCCCGGATCGGGCTGGCACTCAGCCCGGAGCACCCCTTCGGCCTGCCCCTGTCGGACCGGATCGTCAACGACACCGGGCCGTCGGCGGCGGTGGTGGGCCTGGCCATGTACGTCTGCTGGCGCTACCGGGCGTACCTGACGGGCGCCCTGGTCGTCCTCGCGATGATCGTCGAGGTGCTGGTCAAGAACAATCTGGCCGGCAAGGAGCACCTGGCGGCCATCGCGGCGGTCATGGCGCTGTGCGCGGTCCGGGCCAAGTGGGGTCCGCAGCGGTCCCGGGAGCCCCTGGGCACCCACCGGCCCCCGCCGCCCCCTCCCCCGCCACCGGGGGGCGGGGCAGGCCGTACCGTGTCGGGGTGACGACAGACCTCGACCCCTTCCGCGCCACCCGGCGGTGGCTGCGGGCGCATCCGCTGGCGACCGACGCGCTGCTGGCGTTCGGGGTGCTCGTGGCGATGGTCGTCGGCTCGTTCGCGGACCCGCACGGCCCGCACGGCCCGACGTTCGGCACCCGCAGCCCGGACCCGGTCTCGGTCGTGCTGATGGTGCTCGGGGCGGCGGTGCTGGTGCTGCGCCGGCGCCGGCCGATGGCCGTGCTCGCCGCCACCAATGCGCTGTCGCTGCTGGAGCTGACCACCGGCGAGCCCCGGGCGCCGGTCGCCATGTGCACGGTCATCGCCCTGTACACCCTGGGCGCGCACACCGACCGGCCGACGACCTGGCGGGTCGGCCTGCTCACCATGACCGGGCTGACGGGCGTGGCCATGCTGGCCGGCCCGCTGCCCTGGTACGCCCAGGAGAACATCGGCATCTTCGCCTGGACCGGGATGGCCGCGGCCGCCGGGGACGCGGTGCGCAGCCGGCGGGCCTTCGTGGACGCGATCCGGGAGCGGGCCGAGCGCGCCGAGCGGACCCGGGAGGAGGAGGCGCGGCGACGGGTGGCCGAGGAGCGGCTGCGGATCGCCCGCGACCTGCACGACGTGGTCGCCCACCACATCGCGCTGGTCAACGTCCAGGCGGGGGTGGCCGCGCACGTCATGGACAAGCGGCCGGACCAGGCCAAGGAGGCGCTGGCGCACGTACGGGAGGCCAGCCGGTCGGCGCTGAACGAGCTGCGGGCCACGGTCGGGCTGCTGCGCCAGTCCGGGGATCCGGAGGCGCCGACCGAGCCGGCGCCGGGGCTGGCCCGGCTGGACGAGCTGGTCGACACCTTCCGGCATGCCGGGCTGCCGGTGCAGGTGGCCGTCGACATGCCCGCCGGGGCGGCTGTCCGCGCGGGCGTGGACGGGGACGGCGGTCCGCTGCCGGCCGCCGTGGACCTGGCGGCCTACCGGGTCATCCAGGAGGCGCTGACCAACGTCCGCAAGCACGCCGGGCCCGGCGCCCGGGCCGAGGTGAGCGTGGTGCGGGTCGGGCCGTCGGTGGAGGTCACGGTGCTGGACGACGGCGGCACGGGCGCGGACTCCTCCCCCCTGCCCGGCCCCGGGCCGGGCGGCGGCCACGGCCTGCTCGGCATGCGCGAGCGAGCCGTGGCCCTGGGCGGCACCTGCTCCACCGGCC
>NZ_WTFF01000250.1 GCF_019400985.1 Streptomyces bambusae | reverse complement strand
GGCCGGAGCCGGACCGGGGCCGGCCCCGGTCCGGCCCGGCCCGCCCGTCACCTCGGCACGTCACCGCGGCACACGCCGCCTCCGCACGCCGCCTCCGCACGCCTCCTCCGCGCACCGCCTCCGCACCGCCTCCGCACGTCGGCTCAGTACGTCACCGTGATCCGCCGCTGCACGCCGTCGACCCGGGCCAGGCCGCCGTACGGGATCACCACCTGCGGATCGGTGTGCCCGAGGTCGACGTCGAACACGGCGACGGCCTCGGGGGCGTACGCCGCCAGCGCGCGGAGCACCGCCTCCCGCTGCTCCTCGGCGTACCGCCGCCGACCCGCCCCGTCGCGCGGGTTGTCGAACGACCATGCCTTCGCCCGGCCCATCAGCAGGGCGGGGAAGCGGGCCAGCAGGCCCCGCTCGCCCATGTTCCGCAGGATCCGGAACACCTCCTGGGCGCTGGGCTGCTCCTCCGAGGTCTCCAGGAACAGCACCCGGCCCTCGTACGCCGCGGGGTCGCGCTCGATCTCCCGGTCCGCCATCAGCATCCAGGACAGGATCTCCAGGTTCCCGCCCCAGGTGCGGCCCTCCACGACCCGCTGCGGCCCGTGCCAGGTCCAACCGCCGCCGGGGCCCGTCTCCGGCTCGGCGTCGAAGGTGGCCGGGTCGGCCCAGTCCCGGTCGATGTCCCGGTACCGCTCGGCGGGGCGCAGCTCGTAGGGGCCCGGGGTGAACAGCGCTGCCCGCAGGGACTCCGCGGTCAGCGGGGCGAGGGCGCCCGGCCGGCCGAGCTCCGTCATCACACCGGCCCCGTGATAGCCGACGATGCCGAGGTTGTGCAGGAACAGGAGCAGGTTGGTGTTGTCGCTGTACCCGAAGAACGGCTTGGGGTTGGCCCGGATCAGCTCGCGGTCCAGCAGCGGCAGCAGCGTGATCTGGTCGTCGCCCCCGATGCTCGCGAAGACGGCCTTGACCGTCGGGTCGGCGAAGGCGGCGTGCAGGTCGTCGGCGCGCTCCTGCGCGGTCGCCCCCATCTTCCGCGTGGTCGGGTACTCCACGGGCAGCAGCCCGAACTCCTCGCGGAGCCGGCGCAGGCCCAGTTCGTAGGGCAGCGGGAGGATCTCCGGCAGCCCGGCGGAGGGCGAGACGACGGCGACCCGGTCACCGGGGACGGGCTTGGGCGGAGAGTCGGGTGTGATCATGACTGGACTGTAACCATGAACGGACTGCCGGAAATCATGAAGGGGTCATGAACGGATCATGAAGGGACGGCAGGGGCCCGCCCCGCGCCCCCACCCTCCTCACGGCACCCCACACCCTTCTCACGCCCTCCGGCCTCGCGCCTTCCGGCTTCACGCCCTCCGGCCTCACACCTTCCGGTACTCGTACGCCTCCACGGCCACCGCCTCCACGGCGTCCAGCGCGGCACCCGCGGACGCCGCGACCACCGCCGCCACCGCCCCCTCCACGAACGGCGCGTCCAGCAGCCGGGAACCCGCCGGGAGTTCGTCGTCCGCCAGCAGCGCCTTCACGGTCAGCACGGCACTGCCCAGGTCCGCCAGCAGCGCCACCCCGGCGCCCCGGTCCACCGCGCGCGCCGCCGACAGGATCAGCTCGGCGCTCGTCCCCATGCCTCCGTCGGCCGTGCCGCCCGCGGCGGCGACCGGGGCCGCCGGGCCGGACCCGGCCAGGCCGCGGGCCAGCGCCGCCACGGACTCGGCGACCTGCGCGCTGTGCGAGACCAGCACGACGCCGACCTCGCCCGTACCGAGCCCGCTCACGCCGCCTCCCCCGCCTCGGCAGCTCCGTCCGCCACATCCGCCACGTCCGCCACGTCCGCGAGCGCGCCGAACAGCAGGGCCGAGGAGGTCGCCCCCGGGTCCTGGTGCCCGATGCTGCGTTCTCCGAGATAGCTGGCCCTGCCCTTGCGGGCCAGCATCGGTACGGTCGCCAGCGCGCCGTTCTCCGCCGCGTCGGCCGCGGCCCGGTACGAGGTGGCCAGCCTCGCCACCCCCGGGACCAGGGCGTCCAGCATCGTCTTGTCGCCCGGAGCCGCCCCGCCCAGCTGGGCCACGGCGCCCACACCGGCGTACAGGGCCTTGCGCAGCTCCTCGTCGGAGACCTCGGCGGCCTCGCCGAGCTCCTTGCCGGTGCGGCGCAGCAGCGTCCCGTACAGCGGGCCGGACGCGCCGCCGACCGTCGAGATCAGCGTCCGCCCGGCCAGTTGCAGCACCGCGCCCGGGGCCGCGGGCGCCTCGGCGTCCAGCGCACCGCCCACGGCGGTGAAGCCGCGCAGCATGTTGCTGCCGTGGTCGGCGTCGCCGATCGGGGAGTCGAGCTCCGTCAACCGGTCCGCCTCCCGCTCGACCGCGGCGGCCGCAGCCGCCATCCAGCGAAGGAAGAACTGCGTGTCACGCACCTGGTCTCCTCATGCCGCCGCACACCGCCCGGGCCTGCCCGCCACCACCTTACGACCTGGGGTGCAATAGGGAGCGGCGTCGCGGCGTCCGGCACGGCCGCTCGCGGCGTTGCCGAAAGGCCCAAGTAGCTCCGCTACGAGGACCTTCCGCCGCCTTGCGATCGACCGCACCGGACGCCGCTCCTTGACCCACTCCCTATTGCACCCCAGGTCGTTACGTTCAGCGGCCCCAGCGCAGGGCGACGGTCTGCACGGGCGCGTCCCACAGCCGCAGCAGCTCCTCGTCCACCCGGCAGAGGGTGATCGAACAGCCCGCCATGTCAAGGGAGGTGACGTAGTTTCCGACCAGCGTCCGCGCCACCTCCACCCCGCGCCCGGCCAGCACCCGGGCCACCTCGCCGTGGAACCCGTACAGCTCCAGCAGGGGCGTGGCGCCCATCCCGTTCACCAGCAGCAGCACCGGGCCCGCGACCGGGCCGATGTCAGCCATCTCCTCCAGTACGGCGTCCAGCGCGACCTCGGAGATCTCCCGGGCCGTCATCATGGGGCGCCGCTCGCGCCCCGGCTCCCCGTGGATGCCGATCCCCAGCTCCAGTTCCCCGTCGGGCAGTTCGAAGGTCGGGCTGCCCTTCGCCGGGGTGGTGCACGCGCTGAGCGCGACGCCGAAGCTGCGCGAGCATTCGGCCACCCGCCGGGCGATGGCCGCGACCCGCTCCAGCGGGGCGCCCTCCTCGGCCGCCGCTCCGGCGATCTTCTCGACGAAGAGGGTGGCCCCGGTCCCGCGCCGTCCCGCCGTGTACAGGCTGTCGGTGACCGCCACGTCGTCGTTGACCAGGACCCGTTCGACCCGGATGCCGTCCTCCTCGGCGAGCTCGGCGGCCATGTCGAAGTTCAGTACGTCGCCGGTGTAGTTCTTGACGACGAACAGCACGCCCTGCCCCGCGTCGACCGCGGTCGCGGCCCGCGTCATCTGGTCGGGCACCGGCGAGGTGAAAACCTCGCCGGGACAGGCGGCGGAGAGCATCCCGTACCCCACGAACCCGGCGTGCAGCGGCTCGTGCCCCGACCCGCCCCCCGGAGACCAGCCCCACGTTCCCGCTCGCGCGCGCGTCCCGCCGTACGACGAGCCGCCGCTCCACGTCCACGTCCAGATCGGGATGCGCGGCGGCCAGCCCCCGCAGGGCGTCGGCGACGACGGTCTCCGGGCTGTTGATGAGCATCTTCACGGGTCACTCCTCGGACGGTTGCCGGTGCGGCCGACACTCAACATAGATCCGGCGGGGCAGCCGTGGGGGGCTAGCCGGGCAGGTGCCGCAGGAACCAGTCACGGGCGAGGTCCGAGACCGCCTCCATGGCGCCGGGCTCCTCGAAGAGGTGGGTGGCGCCGGGGACGACCGCCAGCTCGTGCGGGCAGCGCAGCCGGGCCGCCGCCTGCCGGTTGAGGTCCAGCACGAGCGTGTCGGCGCCGCCGACGACCAGCAGCGTGGGGGCGCGTACGTCGGCCAGTGCAGCCTCGGCCAGATCGGGGCGCCCGCCCCGGGAGACGACGGCCGCGATGTCCGCGGCCGGCTCGGCGGCGGCCGCGAGGGCGGCCGCGGCGCCCGTGCTCGCGCCGAAGTAGCCGACGGGCAGCGTGGTCCGCGCGCGCAGCCAGTCCGTGGCCTGGGCCAGGCGCAGCGCCAGCAGCGGGATGTCGAAGGTCTTCTCGCGGCTGCCCGCCTCGGCGCCGGTGAGCAGGTCGAACAGGAGCGTGCCCAGCCCGGCGGCGTTCAGGGCCTGGGCCACGCGCAGGTTGCGCGGGCTGGTGTGACTGCTGCCGCTGCCGTGCGCGAAGACGACCACGCCGGCGGCGTCGCGGGGCACGGTCAGCAGCCCGGGCAGCCGGACCGAGCCCGCCGTCACCTCGACGACCTGGCTCTCCGCCTGGCGCGGGCCGTGTGGGTCGTGTGGGCCGTGTGGGCCGTCCCCGTGCCGCCGGCTGGGCCCGGGGGCGTCGGCGGGGTCGGCGGAATCGGCCGGATCGGCCGGATCGGCCGGGTCGTCAGGGTCGTCCGGGGCATCCGGGCCGTCAGGGTCGTCCGGGGCGTCCGGGCGGCCTCGGGCTGTGCGGGCGTCGCCCTCGGCGAGCCGGGCCGCGACCTCGCCGTCCGTGGTCTGGGAGAAGTCGTCGTACCACTGGCCGACGGCCATGAAGTCGAAGGGCGTCGACAGGCACAGCACCTGGTCCGCGTCGTGCCGCAGCCGTTCCATGGCCTGCGGTGCGGCCACCGGGACGGCCAGGACGACCCGTGCGGCCCCTTGCGCGCGGGCCACCCGGCAGGCCGCTGCGGCGGTCGCGCCCGTGGCGATGCCGTCGTCCACGATCACCACGGTCCGACCGGTCAGCGGCACTCGTTCGCGGCCCTGCCGGTAGCGGGCGAGCCGGCGGTCGAGCTCGGTCCGTTCCCGTGCCTCGACCTCGGCGACGTCCCGTGAGCCGAGACCGGCGGCGCGGACGGTGTCCTCGTCGAGGACCAGGGCCCCGCCCTCGCCGAGGGCACCGAAAGCGACCTCCGGCCGGTAGGGGACGCCGAGCTTGCGTACGACGATCACGTCGAGCGGCGCGTCGAGCGCCCGCGCGACCTCGGCGGCCACCGGCACCCCACCGCGGGGCAGTGCGGCGACCACCGCTCCGCTCAGGTTCCCCTGGGCCGCCACCTCGGCGGCCAGCTGCCGCCCCGCGGCCACACGGTCCGTGAAGCGCATATGTCCATGGTCGGCTCGTCGCGGCCGGCCCGCATCCGCAGGGACGGCGGACCCGCCGGGGCGGCGTCCGCCGTCCCTCGTCGTCGGTCCGGCTGCGGCTCCGGTCAGCCCGCGGAGCGGAGCCGGCGGGCGCGGGAGCGCCGGATGTACAGCCCCACGAAGGCGCCGCCGACGGCGGCCACCGCCACCCCGGCGGTCGTCAGCCAGGCCACGTGGCCCGTGCCGGAGGAGGGCGCAGCGGTCGCGTGCCGGGGCTCGGCGGAGGGCTGCCCCGCCGGACCGGGGGGCGTCGCCTGGGGCTGTGCCTCCTGGGCGGGCTGCGCCTGCTGGGCGGGCTGGGCCTGCTGGGCGGGGGCGGCGGGGGCGGCCTCCACCGTGACGTCGCCTTCGGCGCGGCCGAGCGCGGGATAACCGGCCTCGACGGTGACCTTCCAGCGGCCGGGCGGGAGCGCCTCGGCCGTGCTCCAGCCGGCGGGGGAGACGGTGGTGTCGCGGACCAGCATCCACGGTCCGACGGTGCGGGCGCCGTCCGCGCTGACCGCGTTCACGGTGGCGGCGACCCGGCCCTCGACGGCGTCACCGTCGTTCTCCCAGGTGACGTCGGTGGTGACACGGCCTTCGCGGTGGCCGGTGACGGTCACCTTCAGCGTGGACCCGTGGGCGCTCGCGGCGGCGGGGAGGCCGAGGACGAGTCCGAGGGCGAGGATGAACGACAAGGCGGTGGCGGCCGCAGTGCGGTTCGGTCTGTGCATCGCAGTGCTCCGGATCGGGTGAGGGGGAGGTGCGGGGGAGTGGGGAAGCGGGAGGTGTGGGAGGTGTGGGAGGTGTGGGGAGGAGGCTGGGGACGGGAAGTGGAAGGCGGAACAGGACGAGGAAACGCAAGCAGAAGCGGAAGCAGAAGCGGAAGAGGAAGCGGAAGGGGAGGCGAGGGGAGGAGGAAGCGGACGGCGGGCAGGCGGGCCGCCCCGTGAACGGCCCGCCTGCCGGGGGGAGGGGGTGCGGGCGCACGCATGTGGCGCGTGCGCCCGCACCCGAGGGGCGTCCGCCCGGTCAGGAGGCCTTCTGGACCGTCCAGACCTGGGCCGGACGGCCGTCCGCCCGCTGGAGTTCGAGCAGCACGGCGCCGTAGTACGGGCGGTTGCTCACGGCCAGCGCGAAGGAACCGCTGCGGTCGGCGACGGTGCCCGCCCCGCCGCGCCCGGACACCTTCCACTGCTGGGCGGTGGAGTTGGTGTCGCACGGCTGCTGGGCGACCCACATGCCGGCCGCGGGATTGCCGCCCGGCTGGAGGCACTTGCCCGAGGACGCCGACCGGATGCGTACGAACCCGCCGCCCGCGTCGTCGAAGAGCCACTGCTGGTGCGCGTAGCCGGTGCCACGCGAACCGACCAGGACCGAGCCGTCGGCCGAACGGCCGCCCCACAGCTCGGCGTTGACGCCGGTGCTGCCGTTGCTCAGCAGGTACTTCGTGTTCGGCGCGGTGGTGTCGCCCGCGCCCGTCGTACGGAAGGTCGTGGCCTTGCCGGGCCCGCTGTCGCGGCCCGAGGCGTCACGCACCGAGACGGCGACCTTGTACTCCGTGCCGGGCTGGAGGTTGTAGATCCGCAGCACGGTGCCCTGCACCCACGTCAGGTGCTTGCCGCCGAACACCACCTGGTACCAGGCCGCGCCCTGCACCTGCGGCCAGCTCACGACCACCGAGTCCGCCCGGATCTGGCCGACCGTCACGTTCGGTCCGGCGCCCGGCTTGGTGGTGGGCGTGGGCGTGGGCTTGGAGGTCGGCGTCGGCGTCGGCTTCGGGTTCGGGCCGGGGTCGGTGCCGTTGCCGCCCTTGGACTTCATCAGGAACTGGTTGTCCGCGATGTTCCAGTGCGTGGCCAGGTAGCTGCCGGCCTTGGGGCTGGTGTGGAAGTAGTCGTCGTGGTTGCAGTCGAGGATGTTCTCGGACGCCTTGTTGGTGCAGACGTTGCGCATCTGCGGGTAGTACGGCGTGTCCGAGTAGCACATCACGTCCCACTCGTCCGTGCAGTGGGCGCCCCGGCTGGTGTTGGGGGCGCTGTTGTTGACCGCTCCCAGGTTGTGCCCGAGCTCGTGCGCGGCGGTGTGGCCGCCCCAGCAGCCGGCGTCGGTACGGCCGTAGGACGGGCCGAAGTTGCTGAGGTTGTTCTGGCCGGGGCGCTCGTCCCCGTTGAAGGTGCCGATGCCGCAGTAGACCTGCGAGTCCGCGAAGATCATGTACTTGCGGTCGCGGCGGTCGAGGCCCTTGGCCGCCAGCGCGCGGTTGGTGGCGCTGAACTCGCCGAGGGCGGAGCCCGGCAGCTCGATGCTGAGGACGGTCGGCGTGCAGTCCGCGTTCGTCACGTAGCGGATGTGGCGCACACCGCCGGTCTCCTGGGCGCTGGCCGCGTAGATCATGTCGGCGTCGGCGGCCCACTTGCGGAAGGACGCGGCGTACTGCGAGTACCGGTCCTGGCCGGGCGGGTGGACGTAGACGACCTGGACGCGGTTGCCGGTGCTGCCGTCGCCGTCGCACTGGACGGTCTGGCCGGCCGGTCCGGCCGCGGGCGTGCTGCTGCCCTGTCCGCCGGCGGCGGCGGAACCGGAGGGCGGCGGAGCGGCGGCGGCGCTGCCGCTCGCCGCGGTCCTGGCGGCGACGGAGGGCGCGTCCTGAGAACGCCCGCCTTCCTGCGTGGGCGCCGGGTCCTCGGCCGCGGGCTTCGCCGGATCGGCTGCCTCGGCGACCGCCTTGACCGCGGGCGCGGTGTCCTTCTTGATGTCGATGCCGCTCGGGGCGGCGTCGGGGCCGTGCGTGCACAGGCCCGTGTCGGTGCTGTAGACGCCGGCGCAGCGGTCGCCCTTCGGCGCGACCTTCAGCCCGTCGTAGACCATGCCGCGCGCCGGCTCGTTGGACGGCATGGCGCTCAGCGGCTCGGGATCCTTGTCCCGCGCCGGGGCAGCGGCCGGTTCGATCGTGTCCTGCGGTCCGGACAGCGCCAGCGTGGACGGCGCGTCGTCACGGCCGGCCTCATACGCGACGCCCCCCGCTATCGCCGCCGCCACAGCCATGGCGGCAGTGATGCGTATGAAACGGCCGCGAGGCTTTCGCTGACGCGGATTCAGTCTTCGATGCCTGGACATGCACCCCTCATTTCTCAGGTCAGGAGAGTGGGTGCGCGGAAGCCTGCCAGACGAGATCACCGGAGAATTCGGACAAACGGGTTCCGCGTCAAAGAATCCGTTCCGTTACCTGGTGGCTCAATTTGACGAACAGTCAACTTGCTTGAAAATAAGGCCAGTTACGCGCGTCGCGCGGCAATGGTCCAGGCCATTCTCTCGATGTCGTTATCGAATCGAGATAGTCTCCGAATGCTTATTGACGCCAATTCAGTAGAACGTTCATCTGTCGATTACCTCGCGAATTAACGCCGTTACGAGCGGTGAGGGTCCATCAGTTAGGGCGCGGCACTGCCGTCGCCGGGTCCGCCGGCCGGGTCCGCCGGCCGGGTCCGCCGGCCGGGTCCGCCGGCCGGGTCCGTCGGCCGTTCCGCCGGCCGTCGGTCGCTGTCGGCCGGCCGCCCCTCCGACGCTGTCCGGTAATCGGCTCCGTACCGGGCACTGTCTGACATATCGTCGGATCGTGATCCACCTCCCCCTGGCCGTGCCCGCCCTCGTCGTGCTGTTCTGCACCGCCACACTGCTCTTCACCGTCCTGCGCGCCCGCCGGCTGAAGGCGGCCTGGAGCAGTGGCATCGAGGTCACGGGACGGTGCGTGGGCGGGCATGCCGTCGAGCGCAGGGGCCGGGGGAGCGCCGGCTCGTCCCGCGCGTACCGGCACGTCTACGCGTTCACCACGCCCGACGGCCGGTCGCACCGCTTCGTCGAGGGCGGCGGACCGGCGACGACCGTGCCCGGCGACCGGGTCGTCGTCCGCTACCCGGCCGGCCGCCCGGACCGTGCGACCGCACTGGCCCCGAGCCGGGGCGCCACGGCGGTCACCATCGGGGTCGTCGGCGGGTTCTGCGGCCTGCTGGCGGCCGCCGCGATCGTCTTCGCCGTCATGTACGAGATCCGGCTCGCCGACGGCC
Source organism: Streptomyces bambusae (assembly GCF_019400985.1). Taxonomy (GTDB): domain Bacteria; phylum Actinomycetota; class Actinomycetes; order Streptomycetales; family Streptomycetaceae; genus Streptomyces; species Streptomyces bambusae_A. The sequence continues at coordinate 1,395 of NZ_WTFF01000250.1, read as the reverse complement.
GCACCGCCGAGCACGGCCCGACCGGCCTTCCGACCGGCCTTCCGTCCGGCCTTCCGTCCGGCATGCCGTCGTGGGCCCCGGGCGCTGCCGACTTCAGGGCGCCCTGAGGCGATCCGCGCCGAGTGGACGCTCCGTGCGCGGGCCGAGTGCACCGACGGGAGCCGGGCGACCGGACGGAGCAGTGCGGTGGCCACCGGACCCGGGACGAGGACCAACCCGGCCTCGTGGAACCGGCCCAGGACGGAGAAGGCCCCGTACGCGGCGGCGCCGACCGCGATCAGGTGCCAGGCGTGGGCCGCGGCCGTGCAGGACCGGTGACACCTGGGGCTCCCTGCCCGTCGACGTACCGTCGGCGGGGGACCACGCCATGCCGCCGGGCGCGCGTTCGCCCGACCGGGTCCGCGTGCGGCCGCCCGCGCGGTGCCTGCCGCGCCCGGCCCGCGGCCCCGGTGAGGATCGGGCCCATGGGCGTCGTCCTGCCGGTCCTCTTCGCGCTGTTCGCCGCGGTCAGCAACGCGCTGGCCACCGTCCTGCAGCGGCGTGCCGCGCTCACCGTCCCGCAGCACCGGGGATTCCGCCCCAGCCTGGTGCTCGACCTGCTGCGCCGGCCCGTCTGGGTGGTGGGGATGCTGGCCGTGGTCGTCGCCGGGGCCGGGCAGGCGGCGGCGCTCGCCACCGGCCCGCTGTCCCTCGTCCAGCCCCTGTTCGTACTGGAACTGCCGCTCGCCCTGCTGATCGCCTCGCTCGTGTGGCACCGGCCGCTGCCCGGGGCGGTGTGGCCGGCCGTGGCGGGCGTGGTCGTCGGGCTCGGGGTGGTGCTCGTGGCCGCCGCGCCGACCGGCAACCGCACCCACGTGCCCCTGGACCGCTGGATCCCCGCGCTCGTCGCCTGCGGGGCCGCCGTGATCGCACTGGCCGCGGCCGGCCTGCGGCGCCCGCCGGGCCGGGCCCGGGCGGCCTGCCTGGGCGCCGCCACCGCCATCTGCTACGCGCTGACCGCGGGCCTGATGAAGTCCTCGATGCATCTGCTCGGCACGGGCGGGCTCGTCGGATTCCTGTCCGGCTGGCAGACGTACGCCTTCGCCGCGAGCGGGATCTGCGCGCTGCTGCTGCTCGAACACGCCATGCAGGGCGGGCCGCTGGTCGCCTCGCAGCCCGCCCTCACCCTCGGCGACGCCGGCCTGAGCCTGCTGCTCGGCGTCCTGCTCTACGAGGAACACGTGCGTGCGGGCTGGTGGCTGGTGCCCCAGCTGCTCGGCGTCGCCGTGATCGCCGCCGGAGTCCTCGCCCTGTCCCGCAGCAGCCGCGACCTGCCGGTTCACTGACCGCGGGCGCGGGTCGGCCCGGGTGCCGGCGGCGGCGCGGACCTGCCCGAGCGCGGGCGGCGGCCGCGAC
>NZ_WTFF01000025.1 GCF_019400985.1 Streptomyces bambusae | reverse complement strand
GGCTCGGCCTTCGGCGCGGCTTCGGCGGCCGGCTCCGGCTCGGGCTCGGGCTCGACCACCGGCTCCGGCTCCGGCACGGGCTCCGGCTCCGCCGCGGTGGCCGCCGGCTCGCCCTGGGTGCCGCCGAGCTGGATGCCCGCCATGCGCTTCCACTCGTACGGCCCGGTGCGCACCTTCGCCGCGAAGTCGCCGTCGAACTCGTCGTGGAGGGTCAGCCCGGCCTTCTCGGCCGCCAGCTTCGCCACCTCGTGCGACGGGGCGACGAGGTCGCCCCAGCCGCCGTCCGATCCGACGAGCACGATCCGGGTGCCCGCCTGGCCGATGTAGGCGAGCTGCCCCTCGGCGCCGCCGTGCTGCTGGGAAAAGGCGCCGATCTGCTTGGCGAGCTTCGCCGCGGTGCGCTCCTGCTTGGTGTCTGCCATACAGCAGATGCTACCGGCGAGTAATCAGCGGAGGAAGGGATCCACGGCCACCGCCACGAACAGCAGCGACACGTACGTGATCGACCAGTGGAACAGGCGCATCTCCTTGAGCTTCGCGCCCGTCACGCCCGCCTTCGCGCGCGCCTGGAGCGCGTGCGCCTCCCACAGCCACCAGCCGCCGGCCGTCAGCGCGACCACCGTGTAGAACCAGCCGGTGAAACCGAGCGGCTGGAGCAGCAGCGAGACCCCGACCATCACCCAGCTGTAGAGGACGATCTGCCGGGCCACGGCCTTGTTGCCGGCCACCACCGGGAGCATCGGCACGCCGACGCGCGCGTAGTCCTCCTTCACCTTCATCGACAGCGGCCAGTAGTGCGGCGGCGTCCAGAAGAAGATGACGAGGAAGAGGATGACGGCGGCCCAGGAGACCTCGTTCTTGACCGAGGACCAGCCGATGAGCACGGGCATGCAGCCGGCGATGCCGCCCCAGACGATGTTCTGGGTGGTGCGCCGCTTCAGCAGCATCGTGTAGACGACGACGTAGAAGAGGAGCGCGCCGAGGGCGAGGGCGGCCGACAGCCAGTTGACGAGCAGTCCGAACCACACCGTGGAGACGATGCCCAGGGTGATGCCGAAGGCCATGCACTCGCGCGGGCTGACCATCCCGGTCACCAGCGGCCGCTGCGCGGTGCGGTCCATCAGCGCGTCGATGTCGCGGTCGATGTACATGTTCAGCGCGTTGGCGCCGCCGGCCGACAGGTAGCCGCCGGTGCATGTGGCGAGAACCAGCCACAGCGACGGGACGCCCTGCTCGGCGAGGAACATCACCGGGACTGTGGTGATCAGCAGAAGTTCGATGATCCGCGGCTTGGTCAAAGCCACGAAAGCCATGACCCGGGCCCCGAACGGCCGGTGACCGCGGGTCGTCCCGAGTACCCCCGCTGGACGGGATTCGACGGCCGTCACGCACACCCCTGACAGAGAATCCAGCAAGCTCCCGGGCCTGAAACCCCGGCAAAAGCTTGCGCGTACCACGCCACTCTAGACGTTGTCCTCACCCCGCCCTGCGCCGGGGTCGGCACGTGTTGGGCCGAGTGCCGCGCGCCCGTCCGGCGGGCAAAGCGGACGTGGCAAGGTCGTGACAGGCTGCACGCACTCGAATAGCTGCGCGTCCCGGCGAGGGTAGGCTCGGAATCGCGCCGGTGGCCCGTTCGTCACCGGGGAGAACAGACATGTGGAGAGGAGCCCTGACCCACGGTGAGCACCAAGCCGACCAGCACAGAGCTCGACTGGACCGAACTGGACCAGCGGGCCGTGGACACCGCCCGCATCCTGGCCGCTGACGCGGTGCAGAAGGTCGGGAACGGCCACCCGGGCACGGCCATGAGCCTGGCCCCCGCCGCGTACACCCTCTTCCAGAAGGTGATGCGCCACGACCCGGCAGACCCGGAGTGGGTGGGCCGCGACCGTTTCGTGCTCTCCGCCGGCCACTCGTCCCTGACCCTGTACACCCAGCTGTACCTCGGCGGCTTCGGCCTGGAGCTGGACGACCTCAAGGCGTTCCGCACCTGGGGCTCGAAGACCCCGGGCCACCCGGAGTACGGCCACACCGCCGGCGTCGAGACCACCACCGGTCCGCTCGGCCAGGGCATCGCCAACGCGGTGGGCATGGCCATGGCCGCCCGCTACGAGCGCGGCCTGTTCGACCCGGAGGCCGCCCCCGGCACCTCCCCGTTCGACCACATGGTCTACGCCGTCGCGGGTGACGGCTGCCTCCAGGAGGGCATCTCCCACGAGGCGTCCGCAATGGCCGGCCACCAGAAGCTCGGCAACCTCGTCCTCCTCTGGGACGACAACCACATCTCCATCGAGGGCGACACGGAGACGGCCGTCTCCGAGGACACCGTCAAGCGCTACGAGGCGTACGGCTGGCACGTGCAGCGCGTCGCGCAGCAGGAGAACGGCGACCTCGACCCCGTGGCGCTGTACGAGGCGCTGCTCGCCGCCAAGGCCGAGACGGAGCGCCCGTCCTTCATCGCCGCCCGCTCGATCATCGCCTGGCCGGCCCCGCACGCGCAGAACACCGAGGCCGCGCACGGCTCGGCGCTCGGCGACGACGAGGTGGCCGCCACCAAGCGCGTCCTGGGCTTCGACCCGGAGCAGACCTTCGAGGTCTCCGACGAGGTCATCGCGCACACCCGCAAGGCGGTCGACCGCGGCCGCGAGGCCCGCGCCGCGTGGGAGAAGGACCTCTCCGCCTGGCGCACCGCCAACCCGCAGCGCGCCGCCGAGTTCGACCGGATCCAGGCGGGCGAGCTGCCCGCGGGCTGGGAGGAGAAGCTCCCCGTCTTCGAGCCCGGCAAGGGCGTCGCCACCCGCGCGGCCTCCGGCAAGGTGCTCCAGGCGCTCGGCGCGGTGATCCCGGAGCTGTGGGGCGGCTCGGCCGACCTGGCCGGCTCCAACAACACCACCATCGACAAGAACTCCTCGTTCCTGCCGAAGGACAACCCGCTGCCGGAGGCCGACCCGTACGGCCGCACCATCCACTACGGCATCCGCGAGCACGCCATGGCCGCGGAGATGAACGGCATCGCGCTGCACGGCCACACCCGTATCTACGGCGGCACCTTCCTGGTGTTCTCCGACTACATGCGCAACGCGGTGCGCCTGTCGGCCCTGATGCACCTGCCGGTGACGTACGTGTGGACGCACGACTCCATCGGCCTGGGCGAGGACGGCCCGACCCACCAGCCGGTCGAGCACCTGGCGTCGCTGCGCGCGATCCCGGGCCTGAACATCGTCCGGCCGGCCGACGCGAACGAGACGGCCCTCGCCTGGCGCGAGATCCTCAGGCGCCACACGAAGGTCTTCGGCAAGGGCGCCCCGCACGGTCTGGCGCTCACCCGCCAGGGCGTGCCGACGTACGCGCCGAACGAGAACACGGCCAAGGGCGGCTACGTGCTGTTCGAGGCCGAGGGCGGCGACGCCCAGGTCGTCCTCATCGGCACCGGCTCCGAGGTCCAGCTCGCCGTCGCCGCGCGCGAGGCGCTGCAGGCCGAGGGCATCCCGGCCCGCGTGGTCTCGATGCCGTCCGTGGAGTGGTTCGAGGAGCAGGACCAGGAATACAAGGACAGCGTGCTGCCGCCGTCCGTGAAGGCGCGAGTCGCGGTCGAGGCGGGCATCGGGCTGACCTGGCAGCGTTACGTCGGCGACGCCGGCCGGATCGTGTCGCTGGAGCACTTCGGCGCCTCCGCCGACGGCAACGTGCTGTTCCGCGAGTTCGGCCTGACCGCCGAGGCCGTGACCGCAGCCGCGAAGTCCTCCCTCGACGCAACGCGTGGGACCGAAGCCGCCGCGCGCTGAGCCGGTACGAGAACCAAGTAGGAGATGCAATTCCCATGACAGACGCACTCAAGCGCCTCTCCGACGAAGGCGTGGCGATCTGGCTGGACGACCTGTCCCGCAAGCGCATCACGTCCGGCAACCTGGCGGAGCTGATCGACCAGTCCCACGTGGTCGGTGTCACCACCAACCCGGCGATCTTCCAGAAGGCCATCAGCGGCGGTGAGGGCTACGGCCGGCAGCTCGCCGACCTCGCGGCCCGCAAGGTCACCGTGGACGAGGCCATCCGCATGATCACGACGGCGGACGTCCGCGACGCCGCCGACATCCTGCGCCCGGTCTTCGACGCGAGCGACGGCCAGGACGGCCGGGTCTCCATCGAGGTGGACCCCCGTCTGGCGCACGACACCACGGCGACGATCGCCGAGGCCAAGCAGCTGGCCTGGCTGGTGGACCGCCCGAACACCCTGATCAAGATCCCGGCGACCAAGGCCGGCCTGCCGGCGATCACCGAGGTCATCGGCAAGGGCATCAGCGTCAACGTGACGCTGATCTTCTCGCTGGAGCGCTACCGCGAGGTCATGGACGCCTACCTGGCGGGCCTGGAGAAGGCCAAGGCCGCGGGCCTGGACCTCTCCAAGATCCACTCGGTGGCCTCCTTCTTCGTGTCCCGCGTGGACACCGAGATCGACAAGCGCCTGGACGGCATCGGCACCGACGAGGCCAAGGCCCTCAAGGGCAAGGCGGCGCTCGCCAACGCCCGGCTGGCCTACGAGGCGTACGAAGAGGTGTTCGGCTCGGAGCGCTGGGCCGCCCTGGACAAGGCGCAGGCCAACAAGCAGCGTCCGCTGTGGGCCTCGACCGGCGTCAAGGACCCGGCGTACAAGGACACCCTGTACGTGGACGACCTGGTCGCCCCGGGCACGGTGAACACCATGCCGGAGGCCACCCTGGAGGCCACCGCCGACCACGGCGTGATCACCGGCGACACCATCCGCGGCACGTACGACCGGTCCCGCGAGGAGCTCGCCGCGGTCGCGCGGCTCGGCATCTCGTACGACGATGTCGTCCAGCTGCTCGAGGACGAGGGCGTCGAGAAGTTCGAGGCGTCCTGGAACGACCTGCTGAAGTCGACCGAGGCGGAGCTCGAGCGCCTCGCCCCCACGGAGGCCTGAACACCTTGTCTGGGAACGGAGCGACCAACCCGCTTCGTGACGCACAGGACCGGCGGCTCCCGCGCATCGCGGGGCCGTCCGGCCTGGTCATTTTCGGCGTTACGGGTGACCTGTCGCGCAAGAAGCTGATGCCCGCGGTCTACGACCTGGCGAACCGCGGCCTGCTGCCGCCGGGCTTCTCGCTGATCGGCTTCGCCCGTCGGGAGTGGGAGCACGAGGACTTCGCCCAGGAGGTGTACGAGGCCGTCAAGCAGCACGCGCGCACGCCGTTCCGGGAAGAGGTCTGGCAGCAGCTGGTGCAGGGCTGCCGGTTCGTGCAGGGCGACTTCGGCGACGACCAGGCGTTCGAGACGCTGAAGGCGACCATCGAGGAGCTCGACAAGGCACAGGGCACGGGCGGCAACTTCGCCTTCTACCTGTCCGTGCCGCCGAAGTTCTTCCCCAAGGTCGTGCAGCAGCTCAAGGACCACGGCCTGGCCCAGAAGGAGGGCTCGTGGCGGCGCGCCGTCATCGAGAAGCCCTTCGGGCACGACCTGAAGAGCGCCGAGGAGCTCAACAAGGTCGTCCACGAGGTCTTCCCCCGTGACGAGGTCTTCCGTATCGACCACTACCTCGGCAAGGAGACCGTCCAGAACATCCTGGCGCTGCGCTTCGCCAACACGATGTTCGAGCCGATCTGGAACCGGTCGTACGTCGACCACGTGCAGATCACCATGGCCGAGGACATCGGCATCGGCGGCCGGGCCGGCTACTACGACGGCATCGGTGCCGCCCGTGACGTCATCCAGAACCACCTGCTCCAGCTGCTCGCGCTGACCGCGATGGAGGAGCCGGGCTCCTTCCACCCCAAGGCGCTGGTGGCGGAGAAGCTGAAGGTGCTGAGCGCCGTCGAGATCCCCGAGGACCTGGGCAAGCACACCGTGCGCGCGCAGTACACCTCGGCGTGGCAGGGCGGCGAGAAGGTCGTCGGCTACCTCGAAGAGGACGGCATCGACCCCAGGTCGAAGACCGACACCTACGCGGCGATCCGGCTGGAGATCAACAACCGCCGCTGGGCGGGCGTCCCCTTCTACCTGCGCACGGGCAAGCGCCTGGGCCGCCGGGTGACGGAGATCGCGGTGGTCTTCAAGCGGGCCCCCTACCTGCCGTTCGAATCGGGCGCGACCGAGGAGCTGGGGCAGAACGCCCTGGTCATCCGGGTCCAGCCGGACGAGGGCGTCACGGTGCGGTTCGGCTCCAAGGTCCCGGGCACCTCGATGGAGGTCCGGGACGTGACGATGGACTTCGCCTACGGCGAGTCCTTCACGGAGTCGAGCCCGGAGGCCTACGAGCGCCTCATCCTCGACGTGCTGCTCGGTGACGCGAACCTCTTCCCGCGCCACCAGGAGGTCGAGCTCTCCTGGAACATCCTCGACCCGATCGAGGAGTACTGGGACAAGCACGGCAAGCCCGCCCAGTACGCGGCGGGTACCTGGGGGCCGGTCGAGGCGGACGAGATGCTCGCACGAGACGGACGGAGCTGGCGCCGGCCATGAAGATCGATCTCACGGAGACCACCTCCAGCAAGATCAACTCGGCGCTCGTACAGGCGCGCCGGGACATCGGCACGCCGGCCATCGGCATGGTGCTGACGCTGGTCATCGTGACCGACGAGGAGAACGCGTACGACGCGCTCAAGTCGGCCTACGACGCCTCCCACGAGCACCCCTCGCGGATCCTGGTCGTGATCAAGCGGGTCAGCCGTTCGCCGCGCAGCCGGCGCGACGCGCGGCTGGACGCGGAGATCCGGGTCGGGGCGGACGCGGGCACCGGGGAAACGGTTGTCCTGCGACTGCACGGCGAACTGGTCGACCACGCGCAGTCGGTGGTCCTCCCCCTCCTGCTGCCCGACGCCCCCGTGGTCGTCTGGTGGCCGGAGTTCTCCCCCGCGGACCTGGCGGGCGACCCGCTCGGGGCGCTGGGCCAGCGCCGGATCACGGACACGTACGCGGCCGAGGACCCGCTCGCGGCGCTGTCCGGGCGGGCCGCGGCGTACGCGCCCGGCGACACGGACCTGTCCTGGACCCGGATCACGCCCTGGCGCTCCATGCTGGCGGCGGCGCTGGACCAGCAGCGGGTCTCGATCGTCTCGGCGACGGTCGAGGGCGAGGAGGACAACCCCAGCTGCGAGCTGCTGGCCATGTGGCTGGCGGACCGCCTCCACGTCCCCGTCGAACGCAAGCCCTCGAACGGCCCCGGCCTGACCTCGGTCCGGCTGGAGACCAAGGAGGGCGCGGTCGTCCTGGACCGGGCGGACGGCGGCCTGGCGACGCTGCGGATGCCGGGGCAGCCGGATCGGGCTGTGGCGCTGAAGCGGCGGGAGACGGCGGAGCTGTTGGCGGAGGAGCTGCGGCGGTTGGACCCGGACAACACGTATGCGTCCGCGTTGAAGTTCGGGGTTTCGCGCCTCGCGGCGTCTGCGTCTGCCTCTGCCGCGCCGGCCGAGGCGGCCGAGGCTCCGGCGGCGAAGCCGAAGCCGGCCCGCAAGGCCACGGCGAAGTGACCCCCGCCCGGCGGAGCCCGGCCCCCCTCCCGGGTCGCCTCCGCCGGGCCCTGCGGGGCTCTTCCCCTCCCCGCCCCTTCCCGTTCCCGGGGGCTCCGCCCCCGGACCCCCGCGCCTCAAACGCCGGCGGGGCTGGATTTTCCAGCCCGCGCGGCGTTTGAGCGCACCGGGCGCGGAGCGCACGGAACGGGGTCCGGGGCGGAGCCCCGGTTTCGGGAAGGGGCGGGTAGGGGAAAGGCCCCGCGCAGCGGCACCGCGCCGCGTACCACCCTCCGTACGAGCAAGAAGGCGGCAAAGCCATGGGCATGACGACACCTCAGGTCGTCGTCCACCGGGACAAGGAGCTGATGGCGCAAGCCGCCGCAGCCCGGCTCATCACCAAGGTCGTGGACGCCCAGGCGGCCCGCGGCACCGCGTCCGTCGTGCTGACCGGCGGCCGCAACGGCAACGCCCTGCTCGCCGCGCTGGCCGCCGCGCCCGCGCGGGACGCGGTGGACTGGAGCCGGCTGGACCTGTGGTGGGGTGACGAGCGGTACCTGCCCGCCGAGGACCCCGAGCGCAACGTCACGCAGGCCCGCGCGGCCCTGCTGGACGCCGTACCGCTCGACCCCGCGCGGGTGCACGCCATGCCCGCCTCGGACGGCCCGTACGGGCCCGACGTGGACGCCGCGGCCGCCGCGTACGCCGCGGAGCTGGCCCGGGCCGCGACCCCCGAGGACCACGGCCCCGTGCCCTGCTTCGACGTGCTGATGCTCGGCGTCGGCCCCGACACGCACGTGGCGAGCCTGTTCCCCGAGCACCCGGCGGTGCGCGAGACCGAGCGCACGGTGGTCGGCGTGCACGGCGCGCCCAAGCCGCCGCCCACCCGGGTCTCGCTCACCCTGCCGACCATCCGGGCCGCCCGCGAGGTGTGGCTGCTCGCGGCCGGCGAGGACAAGGCCGGCGCGGTCGCCATCGCGCTCGGCGGGGCGGGCGAGGTCCAGGCGCCGGCTGCGGCCGCGTACGGGCGCACGCGCACGCTGTGGCTGCTGGACCGGGCCGCGGCCGCGAAGCTGCCGACGGCGATGTACCCGCCGGCGCTCTCCTGACACCCCGGCACCGCACGGTCGAGCAGCACGAGCAGCACGAGCAGCACGAAGCGCCCCGTTCCGCAGACCGCGAACGGGGCGCTTCGGCGTCAGGTCACCGCATCGGCGCGCTCAGGGCCCGGCGGCCGCTCAGCGGCCGCGCAGCGTGCGGTAGACGTCCACCAGCGCCTTCGTGGACGCGTCGAGGCCCTCGACCGCCGCGCCCTCCGTCAGGGCCGGCTCCACCCGCTTGGCGAGCACCTTGCCGAGCTCGACGCCCCACTGGTCGAAGGAGTCGATGTTCCACACCGCGCCCTGGACGAACACCTTGTGCTCGTACAGCGCGATCAGCTGGCCCAGCACCGAGGGGGTCAGCTCCGGGGCCAGGACGGTGGTGGTCGGGTGGTTGCCGCGGAAGGTCTTGTGCGGCACCAGCTCCTCCGGGACGCCCTCCGCCCGGACCTCCTCGGGGGTCTTGCCGAAGGCCAGCGCCTGCGTCTGGGCGAAGAAGTTCGCCATCAGCAGGTCGTGCTGGGCGGCGAGCCCCGTCGGCAGCACCGGTACCGGGCGGGCGAAGCCGATGAAGTCCGCGGGGATCGTCTTCGTGCCCTGGTGGATCAGCTGGTAGTAGGCGTGCTGGCCGTTGGTGCCGGGGGTGCCCCAGACCACCGGGCCGGTCTGCCAGTCCACCGGACTGCCGTCCCGGTCCACCGACTTGCCGTTGGACTCCATGTCCAGCTGCTGCAAGTACGCCGTGAAGCGGGAGAGGTAGTGGCTGTACGGCAGCACGGCGTGCGACTGCGCATCGAAGAATGCGCCGTACCAGATGCCCAACAGGCCCAGCAGCAGCGGGCCGTTCTGCTCCGGCGGGGCGGTGCGGAAGTGCTCGTCCACCGTGCGGAAGCCGGCGAGCAGCTCCCGGAAGGCGTCCGGGCCGATCGCGACCATCAGCGAGAGGCCGATCGCCGAGTCGAAGGAGTAGCGGCCGCCGACCCAGTCCCAGAACTCGAACATGTTGGCCGGGTCGATGCCGAACTCCGCGACCTTCTCCTCGTTGGTGGAGAGGGCGACGAAGTGCCGTGCCACCGCCCCTTGGTCGCCGCCGAGACCCTCCAGCAGCCACGTGCGCGCCGAGGTGGCGTTGGTGATGGTCTCGATCGTGGTGAAGGTCTTCGAGGCGATGACGAAGAGCGTCTCGGCCGGGTCCAGGTCCCGCACCGCCTCGTACAGGTCGGCCCCGTCCACGTTGGAGACGAACCGCACCGTCAGATCCCGGTCGGTGAAGGAGCGCAGCGCCTCGTAGGCCATCGCCGGGCCCAGGTCGGAGCCGCCGATGCCGACGTTGACCACGTTCCTGATGCGCCGGCCGGTGAAGCCGAGCCACTCCCCCGAGCGGACCCGGTCGGCGAAGCCGGCCATCTTGTCGAGCACGGCGTGGACGCCCGGGACCACGTTCTCGCCGTCCACCTCGACGACCGTGTCCGGGGCGGCGCGCAGCGCGGTGTGCAGGACCGCCCGCCCCTCGGTCGTGTTGATCTTCTCGCCGCGGAACATGGCGTCCCGCAGTTCCGCCACGCCCGTCGCCGCCGCCAGCTCCCGCAGCAGCGTGAGCGTCTCGTCGGTCACGAGGTGCTTCGAGTAGTCGATGTGCAGGTCGCCGACCTGCAGGGTGTAGCCGGTGCCGCGGCCCGGGTCCGCCGCGAACAGCTCCCGCAGGTGCGTCTGCCCCAGCTCCTCGCGGTGCTTGCCGAGGGCCAGCCACTCGGGCGTCCGGTTCAGCCTGCTCCTGCGGCCGTCTGCGTTCATCTCGGACATCAACCCACTTCTTCCGTCCTGTTGTGCCCCGCCGGTGACCAACCTAAGGGATGCAAAGGGCGCAGGCGGACACAAAGCGGCCCGGCCCCGCGGGAGAGGTCTCCCACGGGGCCGGGCCGTCGGTCGTACGCGCGGACGTGCGCGGTCAGATCTCGCCGCGGAGCTTGGCGAGCGCCTCCGCGAGGATCGCCTCGCCGTCGGCGTCGGTGCGCCGCTCACGGACGTACGCGAGGTGCGTCTTGTACGGCTCGGTGCGCGGCGGTGCCGGGGGGTTGTCCCGGTCCTGGCCGGCCGGGAACCCGCAGCGGGGGCAGTCCCAGGTGTCCGGAACCTGCGCGTCGCTGGCGAAGCTCGGCTGGGTCTCGTGCCCGTTGGAGCACCAGAAGGAGATGCGCAGGCGCGGAGCGGACTCGCCGCGCTCGGCCTCACCCATCGGCCCCGCTCCGACCCGACTTCCACGGATCGCGTTGCCACTTGCCACGGTCGTAACTCCCTGCGTGATGGTGCCGCGAAGCGCGAGTGTACCGCGTACCGCGTCGCTGTACCCGAGTTGGGGTCAGCTGCTGGTCTTCATCAGGAGGCCGAGGGCGACAATGCAGGCGAACCACAGCAGACCGACCACGACGGTGATCCGGTCGAGGTTGCGCTCGGCGACCGAGGAGCCGCCGACCGAGGACTGCATGCCGCCACCGAACATGTCGGAGAGGCCGCCGCCCTTGCCCTTGTGCATCAGCACCAGCAGCATGAGCAGCAGGCTGAAGACGATCAGGGCGATCGAGAACCCCATAATCACGGCTGGACCCTACTTCCTTGGATAGTGGCGCGGGGGCCTGGCGACTGACACTGCAGCCCACCCGGCCCCCGCAAGGGTACGACGGATCCGCCCTACCGCATACTCACTGGTCGCGGAAGCGGACGATCTTGACGAACTCGTCGGAGTCCAGCGCGGCACCGCCGACCAGGGCGCCGTCCACGTCGGGCTGGGCCATGATCGCGGCGATGTTGCCGGCCTTCACGGAGCCGCCGTACTGGATGCGGACCTTGTCGGCCAGCTCCTGGGAGTACAGCTGCGCCAGCCGGCCGCGGATCGCCCCGCAGACCTCCTGGGCGTCCTCGGGGGTGGCGACCTCGCCGGTGCCGATCGCCCAGACGGGCTCGTACGCGATCACGATCGTCTCGGCCTGCGCGGCCGGGACGTCCTTGAGGCCGCCGTCGACCTGCGCCAGGGTGTGGGCGACCTGGTTGCCGGCCTTGCGGACGTCCAGGCCCTCGCCGACGCACAGGATCGGGGTGATCCCGTGCCGATACGCAGCCTTGACCTTGGCGTTGCAGATCTCGTCGGTCTCGCCGTGGTACTGGCGGCGCTCGCTGTGGCCGACGGCCACGTACGTGCAGTTCAGCTTGGCCAGCATGGGGCCGGAGATCTCACCGGTGTACGCGCCGGAGTCGTGCGCCGAGAGGTCCTGGGCGCCGTACTTGATCTTCAGCTTGTCGCCGTCGACGAGGGTCTGGACCGAACGCAGGTCGGTGAAGGGCGGCAGGACCGCCACCTCGACCGCGTCGTAGTCCTTGTCGGCGAGGGCGAAGGCGAGCTTCTGGACGTGTGCGATGGCCTCGAGGTGGTTGAGGTTCATCTTCCAGTTGCCCGCCATGAGCGGGGTACGAGAGCTCACTGTTGTTCAGTCCTCCAGTGCGGCGAGGCCGGGGAGCGTCTTGCCCTCGAGGTATTCGAGGCTGGCGCCGCCGCCGGTCGAGATGTGGCCGAAGGCGTTCTCGTCGAAGCCCAGCGTGCGCACGGCCGCGGCCGAGTCGCCACCGCCGACGACGGTGAAGGCGCTGGAGTCGACGAGGGCCTGCGCGATGGCGCGCGTGCCTCCGGAGTAGTCGGGGTGCTCGAAGACGCCCACGGGACCGTTCCAGAAGACGGTCTCCGCGTCGGCGATCTTCGACGCGTACAGCTCACGGGTCTTCGGACCGATGTCCAGACCCTCCTTGTCGGCGGGGATCTTGTCCGCGTCGACGGTGACGTACTCGGCCGGGGTCTTGGCCTTGAGGTCGGGGAAGTCGGCCGAGGCCAGGATGTCGACCGGCAGGACCAGCTCGACACCGTTCTTCTCGGCGCGGGCCATGTACTCCAGCACCGTCGGGATCTGGTCCTCCTGGAGGAGGGAGATGCCGACCTCGTGGCCCTTGGCCTTGAGGAAGGTGTAGGCCATGCCGCCGCCGATGAGCAGGCGGTCGGCCTTGCCGAGCAGCTCGTCGATGACGGCGAGCTTGTCGGAGACCTTGGCGCCGCCGAGCACGACCACGTACGGGCGCTTGACGTCGGCGGTGAGCTGCTTCAGGACGCCGACCTCGGTGGCGATGAGGGAGCCGGCCGCGTGCGGGAGGCGCGCGGGGAGGTCGAAGACCGAGGCGTGCTTGCGGTGGACGGCACCGAATCCGTCGCCGACGTAGACGTCGGCGAGCTCGGCGAGCTGGTCCGCGAAGGCGCCGCGCTCGGCGTCGTCCTTGGCGGTCTCGCCGGCGTTGAAGCGCAGGTTCTCGATGACGGCGACCTGGCCGTCGGTGAGGGCCGCGACGGTCTCCTTGGCCGAGGAGCCGACGGTGTCGGTCGCGAAGGCGACGTCCTGGCCGAGCAGTTCGCCCAGCCGCTTGGCGGCGGGCGCGAGCGAGAAGGCCGGGTCCGGCGCGCCCTTGGGGCGGCCGAGGTGCGAGGCGACGATCACGCGGGCGCCGGCCTCGGCGAGCTTGGCGATGGTCGGCTGGACGGCGCGGATGCGGCCGTCGTCGGTGATGGTGTCGCCGGCGAGCGGCACGTTGAGGTCGGCGCGGACGAAGACCCGCTTGCCGGAGACGCCCTCGGCGAGGAGTTCGTCGATCGTCTTCATGCTGTTCTGCTCCTTATCCCGGTAGGGGGCTTTGTCCATGCCGGGCGAGAGGGACGAGGCAAGCCACAGGGCCCGTGCGGCGCTTCGCTGCGCTGCACGGACCCTGTGCTCACATCGCTTGGTGCCTAGCCTGGAACTTAGCTCAGCTGCCCGCCGACGTAGACAGTGAGGTCGACGAGTCGGTTGGAGTAGCCCCACTCGTTGTCGTACCAGCCGACGACCTTGACCTGCTTGCCCTGGACCATCGTCAGGGAGGAGTCGAAGGTGCAGGAGGCCGGCCAGTTCACGATGTCGGAGGAGACGATCGCGTCCTCGGTGTAGTCGAGGATGCCCCGGAGCTGGCCCTCGGAGGCCTTCTGGAAGGCGGCGTTGATCTCGTCCTTGGTGACCTCGCGGTCCAGCTCGATCACCAGGTCGGTGACGGAGCCGGTGGGGACCGGGACGCGCATGGCGATGCCGTCCAGCTTGCCCTTGAGCTGCGGGAGCACCAGCGCGGTGGCCTTGGCGGCACCGGTGGAGGTGGGGATGATGTTCTCCGCGGCGGCGCGGGCGCGGCGCAGGTCGGAGTGCGGGAAGTCCAGGATGCGCTGGTCGTTCGTGTACGCGTGGACCGTCGTCATCATGCCCTTGACGATGCCGAAGTTCTCGTCGAGGACCTTGGCCATCGGCGCCACGCAGTTGGTGGTGCAGGAGGCGTTGGAGATGACGTGGTGGCTGGCCGCGTCGTACTTGTCCTGGTTGACGCCCATCACGATGGTGATGTCCTCGTTCTTGGCCGGGGCCGAGATGAGGACCTTCTTCGCGCCGGCGGCGAGGTGCTTGGCGGCGTCCTCGCGCTTGGTGAAGATGCCGGTCGACTCGATGACGATGTCGGCGCCCAGCTCGCCCCAGGGGAGGTTCGCGGGGTCGCGCTCGGCGAAGGTCTTGAAGGTGTTGCCGCCGACGGTGATGGTGTCGTCGGTGTGGGTCACGTCCTGCTTCAGGCGGCCGAGGATGCTGTCGTACTTGAGCAGGTGCACCAGGGTGGCGTTGTCGGTCAGGTCGTTGACACCCACGACCTCGATGTCAGCCCCCTGCTCCAGGAGAGCGCGGAAGTAGTTGCGGCCGATTCGGCCAAAACCGTTGATGCCTACGCGGATCGTCACGAACCGATCTCCTCGTTGGTGCGCCGGTCTGTCAGCCGGCGAGCTGTATTGGGATGTCCCCGACCACTTATGACCCTACCTCTCCGTGAGCGTTTGAGTGACATCCGGACGGCCCCAAAACTCACGCTCCTTCGTGCCGAAGGGCGTACAAACGAGCGGAAGAGCCATTCCACGGCCCTCGACGGCCCCCAAGAGGTCTAGTCCACCTCTTGAGGGCGCCCCCGGAATCGATTACGGAGAGTAGCTACGGGCGTCAGTGGCGGAGGGAGCCGAGCGCCTTACCGATCAGTACGGAACGTTCCTTCTGCGTGGACACGTGCTCCAGTCCGAAACCGAGGAGCACCGTGTCACGCGTAGTGACGGAGGCGAAGGACTTGAACAGCTCCCCCGTCCTGGACCAGTCCCCCGCGACGGCGGGGCTGCCCGCCGGCGCGTCCTGCACCGTCCAGGACCCGAAGGAGGCCTCGAAACCCTCCCGCTCCTTCTCGGCGCCGCCGATCACGAGTTCGGCGTCGTCCGCGAAGACGCCGCGGCCGCCCGTGCCCGGGTCGGTGATCGACGACAGCGCCACCTCCACCTTCTTGCCGGCGTAGGCACTGAGGTCGAAGGACACCTGCTTCCAGCCGCCGGAGGAGCCGGTGAAGCTGTGCCACGCACCGCTGGAACCGGTGGCGGTACAGCCGCCGTCGGCCAGGGTCAGGTAGTGCTTGAGGAACGGGTGCCCGCCGATGAAGAAGCCGGCCCCGCACTCCGCCGGCACGGCGCTGCCGGTCAGCCCCGAGGCCTCGGGCAGCGTCGTCCAGTCCTCGCCGCCCACCGTGTGGGCCTCCAGCACCGCGTGGTCGTAGCCGGGCTCGGTGTGCCACTGCAGGGCCATCCGCAGCTGCGGCGCGTCGGCCGCCGCCACCCCGGTCAGGTCGATCGTGCGCACCAGGCGCTTCCAGTCGTCGTCGGCGTGGGTGGCCGAGGCCATCCAGGCACCCGCGTGCGGGGCGTACGGGTTCACGACACCGGCGTACGAACCGGCCTGGGCGCTCCTGAACTGGGGGAACCGGTCCGGGCCGAGGGTGTCGGAGGTGACCGTGAACGAACCCGGCGTGTTCAGCGGGTTCCCGGCCGCGTCACCGAGCCCGCCGGCCGCGCCCGCCAGGGAGCCGGCACCGGTGAAGCCGGTGGCGCCGCCGCTGCCGCTGCGCCCGTAGGCACCGAGCCAGTACTGGCTGAAGTCGTCGGTGGCGGCCCGTCCGACCTGGGCGCTGCCGCCCGCCAGCTCGCCGGCCTCGATCAGCTTGCCGCCTTCGTTGAGGAAGTCGCGCACGGCGAGCTGGGTGGCGCCGCCGGGCGCCTGGGCGCCGGTGTAGTGGACGGCGGTCCCGAAGTGGGACAGCACGCCCAGGTGGTGCGGCACGCCCCGGGTGGCCACGTCCCAGACGGCCGCGGACCGGCCGTTCGCGCGCAGCGCGTCCACGTAGGTCCGGGCGTGCTGTGCCTCGGCCCCTTCCTCGGCGATCACCAGGACGTCGGCGCGGGGCCGGTCGGCGACCTTGTAGGTGAAGTGCTCGCTGGACACCTGGCGTCCGGAGGCGCGGTCGCGGCCGGTGAACCAGACCTCGACGCTGTCGCCGGGCCGAGTGCCCTCGACCTCGGCGCGGTACTCGTCGAACCAGAGGTTGTCGCCGCCGCCGTAGCGTTCGCCGCCCCGCCAGGGCTCCAGGTCCTCGTCGTGGACGCGCCCGCCGTTGACCCGGTAGTTGAGCTCCTTGTCGCGCAGCGACTTGCGGGCGGTGACCGAGACGGGCTGGTCCTGGCCGCGGGCGGCGTAGGAGGTGGTGAAGGGGTCGAGCGTGAAGTCCGCGGCGGTCAGGCCCAGGGAGGAGACGGGCCGGTCCGGGGTGGCGGCGGACTCGGCGACGGAGAGCGCGAAGGGGATGTTCTTGGCGAACTCCGCCTGGACGAGCTTCTCGTCGTCGGGGAAGTTGAAGCCGGACGGGCAGTCCTCGGGCCGCCACCGGTCGTTCGGGTCACTGGCCGAGGCGGTCTGGCAGGTCGTCATCTCCGGCGTGAACATCATGATGCCGTTGACGTTGCTGGCGTGGCCGTCGAAGTCCCCGTTGGTGGTGTACAGCTCGGAGGAGACCTGCGGGTGGTAGCCGGGCACGGCCGGGTTGTCGGGGGTGCCGGCCAGGGCCTTGTAGGCGACGTCGTCGGGGGTGTCGGTGGCCACCTGCCAGCCCACCCCGTAGAGCAGCAGCTCGGCGGCGGAGTGGTAGTTGATGGCGTACTCGAAGCCGATGCGCTTCTGGAAGCGGTCGACGGCCGCGGTCTCGGGCTCGGAGTTGCCGGCGGTGCCGCGGTAGGTCTCGCTGCCCGGGTTCGGCGAGGAACCCTCGTTGTCGTAGCCCCACTTGTACGAGAAGTTGCGGTTGAGGTCGACGCCGTCGCCGGGGGCGATCCGGCCGTCGCCGTCGTTGTCGCGCATGTTCTTGCGCCACAGCCGCCGCCCGTCGGGGGCGTGGGTGTAGTCGTAGCCGTCGGGGTTGGCGGAGAGGACGAACCACAGCTCGGTGGAGTCGACCAGCTTGGTGATCCGCTGGTCCTTGCCGTAGTTGTCGATGTAGTGGTGCATCAGCCGCCGGGTCATCTCCGGGGTGATCCACTCACGGGCGTGCTGGTTGGACAGGTACAGCACGGACGGCTTGGCGCCGTCCCGGCTCTGCCGGGCGTCCTTGGTGAGCTTCAGGGCGAGGATGTCCTTGCCCTGGACCGTCTTGCCGATGGAGACGACCTTGGTGAGGGCCGGGTTGTCCTGGCCGGTCCTGACGATCTCCTGCTGGAGGCCACCGGGGCCGCTGTAGGGGCGGAAGACGCCGTCGCCGGCCGCCTTGCCGCGCGTGAGGGCCGGCTCGCCCGCGGTGCGCTCGGCGAGCCTGACGCCCTGGGCGCCGAGGGCACGGGCCTGGGCCGCGGTGAGGAAGAGCTCGACCCGCGCGGTGCCCCGCTCCGGGGCCTGTTCGCCGAGCTCGTGCCCGTCCTGGCCGGCGGCGAGGACGAGCGGGACCTGCTCCTTGGTGATGTCGGCGTCGTAGACCCGGATCTCCTCGGCGTCCGGGGCCCGGCCGGCGCCGGGCTGGGCCTGGGCCGCGGGTACGGCGGCCAGTGAGCCTAATGCGAGTGCGCTGGCGGCGAGGATCGATCTCGCGCGGTGCCTCATGTGCCCCCCTGGGCGTCGTAGGCCACGAAAGCGTCGGACGACAGGCTCACGACCCGCGCATGCCCATGTCAATGGGGCGTGCCGCGCCACACGGCCGAAGGGCCCGTACGTGTGACACGTACGAGCCCTTCGGCGTAACGGGGTGCGGTCGGCGGTGCTGTGCCGGGGAAGGCGTCAGCCGGCCAGGTTGTCCGCCATCTCCTCGGTGAGGTTCGACTCCGTGCCCGGGATACCGAGGTCCTGGGCCCGCTTGTCGGCCATGGCGAGCAGCCGGCGGATCCGGCCCGCGACCGCGTCCTTGGTCAGCGGCGGGTCGGCCAGGGCGCCCAGCTCCTCCAGGGAGGCCTGCTTGTGCTCCATGCGCAGCCGGCCGGCCGCGGCGAGGTGCTCGGGGACCTCCTCGCCCAGGATCTCCAGCGCGCGCTGGACGCGGGCCCCGGCGGCCACCGCCGCGCGGGCCGAGCGGCGCAGGTTGGCGTCGTCGAAGTTGGCCAGCCGGTTGGCGGTGGCGCGCACCTCGCGCCGCATCCGGCGCTCCTCCCACGCCAGCACCGACTCGTGGGCGCCGAGCCGCGTCAGCAGGGCGCCGATCGCGTCACCGTCGCGTACGACGACACGGTCGACCCCGCGCACCTCGCGGGCCTTGGCGGCGATCGAGAGCCGACGGGCGGCGCCCACCAGGGCCAGGGCCGCCTCCGGGCCGGGGCAGGTGACCTCCAGGGAGGAGGACCGGCCCGGCTCGGTCAGCGAACCGTGGGCCAGGAAGGCGCCGCGCCAGGCCGCCTCGGCGTCACAGGTGGCCCCGGAGACCACCTGCGGCGGCAGGCCCCGGATGGGCCGCCCGCGGCCGTCCACCAGGCCGGTCTGGCGGGCCAGCTGGTCGCCGCCGGCGACGACGCGGACGACGTACCGGCTGCCGCGGCGCAGGCCACCGGGGGCCATCACCACGAGGTCCGAGGAATGGCCGAAGATCTCCAGGATGTCCTTGCGCAGCCGGCGCGCCGCGATCCCGGTGTCCAGCTCCGCCTCGATGACGATCCGCCCGCTCACCAGGTGGAGCCCGCCCGCGAACCGAAGAATCGCCGAGACCTCCGCCTTCCTGCAGCAGGTCCGGGTGACGGGGAGCCGGGAGATCTCATCCTTCACCGCTGGCGTCATCGCCATGGGCCGATCCTTCCATGCATCCGAAAAATACGGTCGTACGCGGCCGCCAACAGCTCCGGGTCGTGCCGGGGGGAACCGTCTTCCCTGGCCACCGGCGCCAGCTCGACCGCGGCACCGAACCGTTTCGCGGCATCGGCGAGGGACTCGCGGTCGGGCACGGCGGCCTGGTCGGCCAGCACCACGTCCAGGGCGAGTTTAGGGGCGTGTCGGGCCAAAACCTCCAAATGACGTTGCGGAGAGAAGCCCTCGGTTTCACCCGGCTGCGGCGCGAGGTTCAGCGACAGCACCCGTCGGGCCTTGGTCTCCCGGAGCGCGTCCAGCAGGTCCGGCACCAGCAGGTGCGGGATCACCGAGGAGAACCAGGAGCCCGGGCCCAGCACCACCCAGTCCGCGTCGAGCACCGCCTCGACCGCTTCCGGCACCGCCGGCGGGTCGTGCGGCACGACGTGGACGGACTGCACCTCGCCCGGGGTCAGCGCCACGGTGGCCTGCCCTCGGACGGTGTCCACGTCGTCGGGCCGGGCCGGGTCGTGGCCGCGGACCAGTGCCTGGAGCTCCAGCGGCACCGCCGACATCGGCAGCACCCGGCCGTGCGCGCCGAGCAGCTTGCCGACCAGGTCCAGGGCCTGGACGTGGTCGCCCAGCTGCTCCCACAGGGCCACGATCAGCAGGTTCCCCACGGCGTGCTCGTGCAGGTCGCCGCGGGACTGGAAGCGGTGCTGGATGACCCGGGCCCAGGTCTGGCCCCAGTCGTCGTCCCCGCACAGCGCGGCCAGCGCCTTGCGCAGGTCGCCGGGCGGCAGGACGCCGAGCTCCTCGCGCAGCCGGCCGCTGGAGCCGCCGTCGTCCGCGACGGTGACCACGGCGGTGAGGTCACCGGTGATGCGCCGCAGGGCGGCGAGCGAGGCCGACAGGCCCATTCCGCCGCCCAGTGCCACCACCTTGGGCTGCGAGCGCCGGCGACGCGCGGAGCGGATCTCGTCCCGCCCCGCGGTCAGCCGTCGCAGGCGGCGCAGCCGCAGGCTCCGTCCGGTCACTCGCGCCCCATGTCCCGGTGTACGACGACGGTCTCGACTCCCTCGGAGGCGAGGCGGGCGGCGAGCTTCTCGGACACGGCCACGCTGCGATGCTTGCCGCCGGTGCAGCCCACCGCGATGGTCACGTAGCGCTTGCCCTCGCGCCGGTAGCCGGCGGCGATCAGCTGGAGCAGCTCCGTGTAGCGGTCGAGGAACTCCTTGGCGCCCGGCTGGCTGAAGACGTAGCCCGACACCTCCTCGTTCAGGCCGGTGAAGGGGCGCAGCTCCGGGACCCAGTGCGGGTTCGGGATGAAGCGGCAGTCCACGACGAGGTCGGCGTCGACGGGCAGGCCGTACTTGTAGCCGAAGGACATGACGGTGGCCCGCAGCTCGGGCTCGGCGTCGCCGGCGAACTGGGCGTCCATCTTCGCGCGCAGCTCGTGCACGTTCAGGCTGGAGGTGTCGATCACCAGGTCGGCGTCGCCGCGCAGCTCGCGCAGCAGGTCGCGCTCGGCGGCGATGCCGTCGGTGATCCGGCCCTCGCCCTGGAGCGGGTGCGGGCGGCGGACAGACTCGAAGCGGCGGACCAGGGCCTCGTCGGAGGACTCCAGGAACACCGTGCGCCGGGCGACGCCCTGGGTGTCGAGGTCGGCCAGGGACTCGCGCAGGGCGTCGAAGAACTGCCGGCCGCGGACGTCGACCACGACGGCGATGCGCGCCACGTTGCCCTGGGAGCGGGCGCCGAGCTCCACCATGGTGGGGATCAGCGCCGGCGGCAGGTTGTCCACGACGAACCAGCCGAGGTCCTCCAGGCACTTCGCGGCCGTACTGCGGCCTGCTCCGGACATGCCGGAGATGATCACCAGCTCGGGGATGGCCGCCTCGGCGGCCTCGCCGGGCTCCGCTGTCGCGCCCGTACTCACCTGTGTCCCGTCCTGTCCTTGCTCCGGCGCCCCGTCGGGCGCGTGTCCGTGCTCTGCGGCCTGCTGCGCTTCGTGCTGCCGTGGTTCACGATCGGTCATGGCTCGTCCCCCGTTCGGACGTCGTTCCCGCGGGTGCGGGGGTCTCGTCCTCCATGATCTCCCCTGTGGCCGTGTTGACCGCAGGAGCCGCGGGGGCCACCTGGGCGAGAGCCGCGGCCACGGCCTCGGCCGTCTTACGGCCTATGCCCGGGACCTCGCAGATCTGGTCGATTGTCGCCTGTCTCAGCTTCTTCACCGAACCGAAGTGCTTGACCAGGGCCTGCCGGCGGCTCTCGCCGAGGCCCGGCACCTCGTCCAGGGGGCCTGCCTTGAGCCGCTTGCCGCGCTTGCTGCGCTGGTACTGGATGGCGAACCTGTGCGCTTCGTCACGGACCCGTTGCAGCAGGTAGAGGCCCTCGCTGGTGCGGGGCAGGACCACGGGGTCCGACTCGCCGGGCAGCCAGACCTCCTCCAGCCGCTTGGCCAGGCCGCACACCGCCACGTCGTCGATGCCGAGCTCGTCCAGGGCCCGCCGGGCGGCCGCGACCTGCGGCTGGCCGCCGTCGACCACGACGAGCTGCGGCGGGTAGGCGAAGCGCTTGGGCCTGCCGTCGTCCTCGGCGAGGGGCTCGTCGCCGTCCTCGGGGGTCCACTCCCCCGTCTTCAGCTTCTCCTGGAGGTAGCGGCGGAAGCGGCGGGAGACGACCTCGTGCATGGAGCGGACGTCGTCCTGCCCGGCGAAGGACTTCACCTGGAAGCGCCGGTACTCGCTCTTGCGGGCCAGGCCGTCCTCGAAGACGACCATGGAGGCCACGACGTCGTCGCCCTGGAGGTGGGAGATGTCGAAGCACTCGATGCGCAGCGGGGCGCTGTCCAGCTCCAGGGCCTCGGCGATCTCCTCCAGGGCGCGCGAGCGCGTGGTGAGGTCGCTGGCGCGCTTGGTCTTGTGCAGGGCCAGGGACTGCTGAGCGTTGCGGTGGACGGTCTCCATCAGGGCCTTCTTGTCGCCGCGCTGCGGCACGCGCAGGCTCACCTGCGAGCCCCGGCGGCCGGCCAGCCACTCGGTGAGGGCGGGCGCGTCCTCGGGCAGCGCCGGGACCAGGACCTCCTTGGGCACGCTCTCGCCGCTCTCCTCGCCGTACAGCTGCTGGAGGGCGTGCTCGACGAGGCCGGCCGTGTCGACGGCCTCGACCTTGTCGGTGACCCAGCCGCGCTGGCCGCGGACCCGGCCGCCGCGCACGTGGAAGATCTGGACGGCCGCTTCGAGCTCGTCCTCGGCGACCGCGATCAGGTCGGCGTCGGTGGCGTCGGCGAGCACCACCGCGTTCTTCTCCATGGCCCGGCGCAGGGCCCCTATGTCGTCGCGGAGCCGGGCGGCCTTCTCGTACTCCATCTCCTCGGCGGCCTCGTGCATCTGCTTCTCCAGGCGGGAGAGGTAGGCGCCCGTGCGGCCGGCCATGAAGTCGCAGAAGTCCTCGGCCAGTTCCCGGTGGTCCTCGGGGCTGATCCGGCCGACGCAGGGGGCCGAGCACTTGCCGATGTAGCCGAGCAGGCAGGGCCGGCCGATCTGGGCGGAGCGCTTGAAGACCCCGGCGGAGCAGGTGCGGACGGGGAAGACCCGGAGCATCAGGTCCACGGTCTCGCGGATGGCCCAGGCGTGGGCGTACGGGCCGAAGTAGCGCACGCCCTTCTTCTTGGGGCCGCGCATGACCTGGACCCGGGGGTACTGCTCGCCCAGCGTGACGGCGAGGGAGGGGTAGCTCTTGTCGTCCCGGTACTTGACGTTGAACCGGGGGTCGAACTCCTTGATCCAGGAGTACTCCAGCTGGAGCGCCTCGACCTCGGTGGAGACCACGGTCCACTCGACGGAGGCGGCGGTGGTCACCATGGTGGCCGTACGGGGGTGCAGGCCGGCCAGGTCCTGGAAGTAGTTGGCCAGGCGCTGGCGCAGGCTCTTGGCCTTCCCGACGTAGATCACGCGGCGGTGCTCGTCGCGGAAGCGGTAGACCCCCGGGGAGTCGGGGACCTGTCCCGGCTGGGGGCGGTAGCTGGAAGGGTCGGCCATGGTCCAACCCTACTTGCGGCCACCGACAACGGGCCCGCACCCTGCCACCACCGCTGCGCGGGGCCTGTCCCCTCCCCGCCCCTTCCCGTAACCGGGGCTGCCGCCCCGGACCCCGCCCCTTGCCGTCCGTTGTGGCTGGTCGCGCAGTTCCCCGCGCCCCTTACGGGGCACGATCCAGCCTCGCCGGCGTTTGAGGCGCGGGGTCTGGGGCGGAGCCCAGTTTCGGGAAGGGGCGGGGTGGGGAAAAGGGCCCCGCGCAGCGGTCGGCCTCAGCTCTGGGCGCGCCGGACGCGGCGGACTACGACGGCCCCGCCGGCCAGGGCGAGGGCCAGGCCGCCGACAGCCACGGCGGCCGCAGCCGGAGCAGGTCCGGCCAGGTCAGCCTCCGCATAACCCCCCGCCCGGCCGTCCCTCGCATACCCCGACCCCGGCAGCTTGTCCCCGTACGCCCGGGCGACCCGCGCCCGGTACGCGGCCAGACTCGTGCCACCGTCGCCGACCGCCCGCACGCCGTCCTCGTCCAGCGGCAGGACGCGCTCGCCCAGCGCGACGTACCACGCGTCGATCTGCGGCTCGCGGAACACCGTCCCGCCGGGCAGCTTCTGCGCGCCGAGCCGGGCGTAGCGGAACTCGTCGTCGCCCTCGGCGATGTTCACCACCTGCCAGCCGGCCGTGGTCCGCGCGGTCCACAGGGCCGCCTGCCGGCCGTCCGCGGCGACCGCCTTGCTGGCCAGGAACTCCAGCCGGGCCACGGGCGCCCCGGCCTTGCCCGCGACGAAGTCCGGGGAGAGGTGGTGCACGGGTATCGGCTCGCCCTCGATCCGGGGCGGGGCGGTGTCGGACGGGGCGGCCGCAGCCGCGGCCGCGCCGTCGCGGGCGAAGAACCGGGACAGCGTGGCGAGGGTCTCCGGCGCGGCGGCGGCCTGCCGGGCGGCGGCCCTGACCTCGTCGGTGGCGGCCGTGGGCTGGGGGACGGGCGCGGCCGAGGCCTGCGGGGCCAGGCCGAGCAGCGCGGCCGCGGCGAGGACCGCGGTGAGGGCGGCGGAGCGGCGCACGGTCATGGCGGTCACGCCCCGATCCGGTAGAGGGAGTGGGTCCAGGAGAAGGTGCTGTTGTCGGTGTACCAGGCGTGCGAGGCCCAGTTGTAGCGGCGGGAGGAGGGCCAGGGGTCGCCCCAGTAGACCCAGCTGCTGGCGGTGTCGTAGCCGTAGATGACGTGCATGTGGCCGCCGCCGTTCGACCACTGGATGCGGGTCTCGATCGGCCGGTTCGCGTTGATCTCGCTCTGCACGGTGGAGTAGCGCAGCCAGCCGGTCACGTACGAGCCGGGGTTGATGCCGGCCCAGCTCAGGCCGTTCTGGACGTTGCCCAGGGTGGCCTGGTTGTTGGGGCACTCGGTGCCCTGCTGGCGGCCGAAGGCCGCGTTGCAGAACTGGTTCTGGCTGTAGCCGCGGCCGTACCAGGTGGCGATGGTGTTGCCTCCCGCGGCCCAGCACCAGTTGGTCTTCTGCTGCGCCTGCATGGTGATGTCCAGCCGCTTGGCGGCGAGGGCCTGACCCTGCGCACCCGCACCGGAGCCGGCGGCGGTGGCCGCTCCGGTGGACAGGGCGAACAGGAGGGTGGTGGCGAAGGCGGCCAGGGTGAGCCGCCCGTTTCGGTTGCGCATCGCGTTCCTCCCATGTGGGGAATGGGATGTGGGGGTGGAGGAGCGCGTCCGGACGCTGTGGAGGAGCATCAGGGAGTTGTCGCGATCTGGTCAACAGGCTTCACTACGCGGTGACATTGCAGTGTGAACGGAGAGGCTGCGGTGTGAACGGCGGCCCTCCCGTCACCTGGACCACAGGCCTTCCCCAGCCTGCCGTCCGCCCCCCACGGGTGAACGTTCACAGGAGGAGCCACAGTGCGATCGACCCGCGACCCGGCCGCGGAACTGGCTCAAGTGCTGCGCACCGGGCCCTTCCACCTCGCCTTACGCACGGCGCTGGCCGTGCGCGGACTGCCGCTGCAACGGGTGCAGCACCGGCTGGCCGCCCGCGGCATCAGGGTCGGGGTGACCAGCCTCAGCTACTGGCAGCAGGGCGCGCGGCGGCCGCAGCGCCACGAGTCCGTCAAGGCGGTGCGGGCGCTGGAGCAGATCCTGGAGCTGCCCGACGGTTCTCTGGTGCGGCTGCTGGCCGCACCGGACGCCGCCGCGGCCGACTCCGCGCGGACGGCCGCGCGCTCCTACCGGGCGCTGCTGGACGTGGGCGCGGCCGTCGAGGAGCTGCTGGCCGGCATGGAGCTGCCGGCGGACGGCGGGCTGCACACCGTGGGCCATCACGAGCGGGTGCGCATCGGGGCCGCCGGCGAGCTGGTGGGCCGGGCCTCGCAGCACGTGGTGCGCGCGCACCGGGACGGGATCGACCGCTACCTCGCCGTCCACCACGGCGACCCCGGCTGCGCCCCGGAGGGGGTGGAGGTGGTGGCCTACGAGAACTGCCGGCCGGGGCGGATACGGCGGCACCGGGAGGCCGCGGTGGTGGTCGCCGAGCTGCTCTTCGACGCCCGGCTGCGGCACGGGGACACGTACGTCTTCGGCTACGGCTTCGAGGACGGGACCGCCGGCCGCAGCACCGAGTACGTCCGGGGCTTCGGCTACGCCGGCGGGCAGTACGTGCTCCAGGTCCGCTTCGACGAGGCCGCCCTGCCGGTGCGCTGCCGCCGCTTCAGCCAGGCCGGGCCGGGCGCCCCGCGGCGGGACCTGGCCGATCTGACCCCGAGCGGGCGGCACCGCTCGGTGCACCTGGTGGACCCGGGGGTCAGGCGGGGGATCCTGGGGATCGCCTGGGACTGGGACTGATCCCGCGGGCGAGCGGCCCGCTCAGCCCGCTCAGCCCGCTCAGCCCGCTCAGCCCGCTCAGCCCGCGATGAGCTTGCCGCCCTCGACGCGCACCGGGACCGCGGGCAGCGGGTCGGTGGCCGGGCCGCGCAGGACCTTGCCGGTGGAGACGTCGAAGCGGCTGCGGTGGCAGGGGCAGTTGCCCTCGCCGTCCTCGATCTTGTCCAGGACGCAGCCGGCGTGCGTGCACTGGGCGCTGAACGCCTTGTACTGCCCCTCGGCAGGGCAGCTGACCACGAGCTTGCGCTCCCGGTAGAGCTTCGCGCCGCCCACGGGTACGTCGGCCGCCGCGCCCAGCTCCACCGGGGCGGTGGGCGTGGGGGGCGTGGTACCGCCGCTGTTGGTCGCGGTGGAGCAGGCGCTGAGCGCGCCCGCGCCGGCGGCGGCCCCGGCCAGGGCTGCGGCCCCCTTGAGCACGGTTCGGCGGGCGGCGGGCTGCGCGGGCATGGTGACTCCAGGTCGGGCGGTTCGGTACGTCCGACGACGATACCGGCGGGGCCGCGGCGCCGGGCGACCGGGACCGGGACGGGGCCGGGACGGGGCCGGTGCAGGTGCCGGGACCGGTCCCAGCGCCGGCGCCGGTATCGGTGACTCCGCTCGGTGGGATACGTTCCGGATGTGATCGTCGTCGGTGGAGAGGCCCTGATCGACCTGGTGCCCGTGGCGCAGCCGCCGGGCGCCCTGCTGCCGCGGCCGGGCGGGGGCCCGTACAACACGGCGCTGGCGCTCGGGCGGCTCGGCGCGCGGGTCGCCTTCTGCTCCCGGGTGTCGACGGACGGCTTCGGCGAGGCGCTGCTGGCCGGCCTGCGGGCGGCCGGGGTGGACCTGTCGCTCGTGCAGCGGGGGCCGGAGCCGACGACGCTCGCGGTGCCCTCGCTGGGCCCGGACGGCTCGGCGGTCTACGGCTTCTACGTGGAGGGCACCGCGGACCGGCTGTTCACGCTGCCGCCGGCGCTGCCCGCGGGCACCCGGGCCCTGGCACTGGGCACCTGCTCGCTGGCGCTGGAGCCGGGAGCGGGCGCGTACGAGGCCCTGCTGCGCCGGGAGTCCCGGCGCGGGCTTCTGACGCTGCTGGACCCCAACATCCGCCCGGCGCTGATCCCGGACGCGAAGGCGTACCGTTCCCGCTTCCTGGGCTGGCTGCCGTACGTGTCGGTGCTGAAGCTGTCCGAGGAGGACGCCCGGTGGCTCGGCGGCCGGGTGGACGACTGGCTGGCGGCGGGGCCGGACGCGGTGGTGCTGACCCGGGGCGCGGCGGGCCTGACCGTGCGGACCCGGGACGGGCAGGAGCACCGGGTGCCGGCCCGGGCGGTCGAGGTCGCGGACACGATCGGCGCGGGCGACACCGTCAACGCGGCCCTGCTGCACCGCCTCGCGGCGGCGGCCGGCCCGGTCGACTGGCCGGCCGCGCTCGCGTACGCCGCCCACGCGGCCGCGCTCACCTGCACCCGGGCCGGGGCGGAACCCCCGTACGCGGCGGAGATCGGCGCTTAGCACGGGGGCCGGGTCCCAGCAGCCCGGTCCGGCGGCCGTCTTCGACCCGGGCGAGCCGGCGGCCGACTGCGGCGACTGCCCGGAGGCCGGCTCCGGTGCTGCCCGGCAGCGGGCTCAGCGGATCGCCGCCCAGGTGGTGCGGGCGACGGCCGCGGCGAACTCGTCGACGGGCTGGACCGCCTCGCTGCCGGAGAAGTGCAGGAAGAACGCCCGCTGGAAGCAGGCGCCGAGCAGCAGTGACGCGGCGGCGCGCGGATCGGCGTCGGCCCGGATCCGGCCCCGGCCCTGTTCCCCCGCGAGGCAGTCGACGAGGGCGTCG
Organism: Streptomyces bambusae; assembly: GCF_019400985.1. Classification (GTDB taxonomy): domain Bacteria; phylum Actinomycetota; class Actinomycetes; order Streptomycetales; family Streptomycetaceae; genus Streptomyces; species Streptomyces bambusae_A. The sequence goes on along the minus strand of NZ_WTFF01000025.1, from coordinate 10,519 downwards.
AGCACCATGTGCGGGCCCTTGCCGATCTTCTGGAGGCCCTCCCGGTGGCGGGTGAGCAGGGCCGGTTCGGCGAACAGCGACGCGGCCATCGGCATGGCGTCCGCGTAGAAGAGCGAGCCGAGCCGGGCGATGTCCGTCAGGCGTTCCTCGACGGGACGCTCGCCGGGGTCGGCCGTGAGGGCTGCGAGGAACGGGCCGGCATTGGGGGAGCGCTCCGTCAGGACGCGTACGAACAGCTCTTCCTTGTTCGCGAAGTGCTTGTAGAGGGCGGCCTCCGAACATCCGGCCTCGCGCGCGATGGCCTTGGTGGTGGCGTTGGCCAGGCCCGTGGTGCGCATCAGCTTCTCGGCCGCGTCCAGCAGGCGTTCCGGGGTGGGGCGGCTTGACTTCGGGGTGAGCATTCACTCACCCTAGCGGAAGCAGGGGTGAGTGAATGCTCACCCACCTCGCATCCCGTAGGGGGCAGACATGAGGATCACGGTTTTCGGAGCGACCGGCGGGGTGGGCCGCGAGGTCGTACGGCAGGCGCTGGAGGCGGGCCACGAGGTGACCGCGGTGGTGCGCGATCCGGCACGCCTGCCGGTCCCCGCCCACGAGCGGCTCCAGGTCGTCACGGTGTCCGACGTGACCGACCGGGAGGCCCTGGTCCCGGTCGTGACCGGCCGCGACGCGGTGGTCTCCGCGCTGGGCGCGGCGAGCAACAAGCAGGCCAAGGCCGCACCCGTCGCGGGCCCGGCGCTGCGCGCGATCATCGCGGCCATGGACCGGACGGGCGTACGACGGCTGTCCGCGGTCAGCGCCGCGCCGCTCGGCCCGAGGGCGGACGGCGAGGGCGTGTTCACCCGCGCCGTCGTCCTCCCGCTGCTGCGCACCCTGCTGCGGGACCACTACGCCGATCTCGCGGTGATGGAGGAGGTGATGGGCGCGAGCGACACGGAGTGGACCGTGATCCGGCCGCCCATGCTCCTCGACAGGCCGCGCACCGGCACCTACCGGCGCGTGGTGGACAGCAATGTGCCGGGCGGTAGGACCATCGGCCGCGCGGACGTGGCGGATGCGCTGCTCACCTGCCTGGACGACCCGGCCACGGCGGGCCACGCGGTGGGCGTGGCCGCCTAAGCGCTCCGCTGGAAGTGCGTGACGAAACCGCGGGCCGGTGGGGGGCTGGTCGCTCAGTTCCCCGCGCCCCTGACGGGGCGCGGTACCGCACCGGACTTCGCCGATCCCGCTTAGCGGTGGCCGGGCACGCCGGGCACCGCCTAGCGGGGCCGGGCACGCCGGGCCCGGTCGGACGCCGCACCGGCGTGCGACCGGGCCCGGCCGCGTCAGGCCTTGCGTCAGGCCTTGCGCCTGGCCGGGGCCTTGGCCGCGGCCTTCTTGGCCGGGGCCCGCTTCCTCGCCGGTGCGGCGGCCGGCTCCGCGTCGGAGATGCGGTCGGCGCCCAGGATGTCCCGCAGGAACTTGCCGGTGTGGCTCGCGCCCACCGAGGCGACCTGTTCCGGCGTGCCCTCGGCGACGACCGTGCCGCCGCCGTAGCCGCCCTCCGGGCCCATGTCGATGACCCAGTCCGCGGTCTTGATGACGTCCAGGTTGTGCTCGATGACGATCACCGAGTTGCCCTTGTCCACCAGCCCCGACAGGACCTTGATCAGCTTGCTGATGTCCTCGAAGTGCAGGCCCGTGGTCGGCTCGTCCAGCACGTAGACCGTCCGGCCCGTGGAGCGCTTCTGGAGCTCCGAGGCCAGCTTCACGCGCTGCGCCTCGCCGCCCGACAGGGTCGGCGCGGACTGGCCGAGCCGGACGTAACCCAGTCCCACCTCGGTCAGCGTGCGCAGGTGGCGCGCGATGGTCGGCACCGCCTCGAAGAAGTCCAGGGCCTCCTCGATCGGCATGTTCAGGACCTCGGCGATGGACTTGCCCTTGTAGTGGACCTCCAGGGTCTCCCGGTTGTACCGGTCGCCGTGGCAGACCTCGCACGGGACGTAGACGTCCGGGAGGAAGTTCATCTCGATCTTGATCGTGCCGTCGCCGGAGCAGTTCTCGCACCGGCCGCCCTTGACGTTGAAGGAGAAGCGGCCCGGCAGGTAGCCGCGCACCTTCGCCTCCATCGTCTCGGCGAACAGCTTGCGGACGTGGTCGAAGACGCCCGTGTACGTCGCCGGGTTGGAGCGCGGTGTGCGGCCGATCGGCGACTGGTCGACGTGCACGACCTTGTCGACGAGGTCGTCGCCCGCGACCCGGGTGTGCCGGCCGGGCACCGTCCGGGCGCCGTTCAGCTCGCGCGCCAGGTGCGTGTACAGGATGTCGTTGACCAGCGTCGACTTGCCGGAGCCGGAGACGCCCGTCACGGCCGTGAGCACGCCCAGCGGGAAGGACACGTCGATGTCCCGCAGGTTGTTCTCCCGGGCGCCGTGCACCGTCAGCCGGCGGTCGCCGTCGACGGGGCGGCGGGCCTGCGGGATGGCGATGGACCTCCGGCCGGAGAGGTACTGGCCGGTCATCGACTCGGCGTTCTTCAGGAGCTCCTTCAGGGAGCCGCTGTGCACCACCTTGCCGCCGTGCTCACCGGCGCCGGGGCCGATGTCCACGACCCAGTCGGCGACCTTGATGGTGTCCTCGTCGTGCTCGACGACGATCAGGGTGTTGCCCATGTCCCGCAGCCGCACCAGCGTCTCGATCAGCCGGTGGTTGTCGCGCTGGTGCAGGCCGATCGACGGCTCGTCCAGCACGTACAGCACGCCCACCAGGCCGGAGCCGATCTGGGTGGCCAGCCGGATGCGCTGGGCCTCGCCGCCGGAGAGGGTGCCGGCCGCACGGTTCAGCGAGAGGTAGTCCAGGCCGACGTCCACGAGGAAGCGCAGCCGCTCGTTGACCTCCTTGAGCACGCGCTCCGCGATCTTCTTGTCGCGGGCGTCGAGCCGCAGGCGGCCCAGGAAGTCGGCGCACTCGCTGATCGACATGGCGGACACCTCGGCGATGGACTTCTCCATCACCGTCACCGCGAGCACGATCGGCTTGAGCCGGGTGCCCTCGCAGGTGGGGCAGGGCACCTCGCGCATGTAGCCCTCGAAGCGCTCGCGGCTGGCGTCGCTCTCGGACTCCGCGTGGCGCCGCTTCACGAACGGCACCGCGCCCTCGAAGGCCGTGGTGTACGCGCGCTCGCGCCCGTACCGGTTGCGGTAGCTCACCTGGATCTGCGTCTTGTGGCCGTGCAGCAGGGCCTTCTTCGCCCGCTGGGGCAGTCCGGCCCAGGGGATGTCCGTACGGAATCCCAGCTCGCCGGCGAGCGCGTCGACCAGCCGCTGGAAGTAGTCCTTCGTGTGGCCCAGCGACCACGGCGAGACGGCGCCCTCGTCCAGCGACTTCTCCGGGTCGGGGACGATCAGCTCCGGGTCCACCTCCATGCGGGTGCCGATGCCGGTGCACTCGGGGCAGGCGCCGAAGGGCGAGTTGAAAGAGAAGGAGCGCGGCTCCAGCTCCTCGAAGGACAGGTCGTCGTACGGGCAGTAGAGGTGCTCGGAGAACATCCGCTCGCGCTCGGGGTCGTCCTCGGGGAGGTCGACGAAGTCCAGGATCACCATGCCGCCCGACAGGCCCAGGGCCGTCTCCACGGAGTCGGTGAGCCGGCGCTTGGCGCTGTCCTTCACCGTCAAGCGGTCGACGACCACCTCGATGGTGTGCTTCTCCTGCTTCTTCAGGGTGGGCGGCTCGGCGAGCTGGACGGTCTGCCCGTCCACCCGGGCGCGGCTGTAGCCCTTGGTCTGGAGGTCCGCGAACAGGTCCACGAACTCGCCCTTGCGCTCGCGCACGAGCGGCGAGAGCACCTGGAAGCGGCTGCCCTCCGGCAGCGCGAGGACCTTGTCCACGATCGCCTGCGGCGACTGGCGTGAGATCGGCCGGCGGCACTCGGGACAGTGCGGCTTGCCGATGCGCGCGAAGAGCAGGCGCAGGTAGTCGTAGACCTCGGTGATGGTGCCCACGGTCGAGCGGGGGTTGCGCGAGGTGGACTTCTGGTCGATGGAGACCGCCGGCGACAGTCCCTCGATGAAGTCGACGTCGGGCTTGTCCATCTGCCCGAGGAACTGGCGGGCGTAGGACGACAGCGACTCGACGTAGCGGCGCTGGCCCTCGGCGAAGATCGTGTCGAAGGCCAGGGAGGACTTGCCCGAACCGGAGAGCCCGGTGAAGACGATGAGCGAGTCGCGGGGCAGGTCGAGCGAGACGTTCTTCAGGTTGTGCTCGCGAGCGCCACGAACGATGAGACGGTCGGTCACGCCGGTCCGCACCTTTCTTGGGAGAGCGGGGCACGGGGCCCTCGGCCGTTTCAGGGTAGGGGGCCGGGGGGCGACCTCGGCAGCGGATGGGGTCTGGAGGGTGGAGCGCGGACGGTGGGGTCCGGACTTCGAGCGTATAGCACGTGCATTCGATTTCCGGCACTCGGTCGGGTGCTTCACCCGATCGTGTGGCGCGGGCTATGGTCGGGCCCATGACTGATCATGTGCACGACCTGCAATCTGTACGTGAGGCCACCGACCGGCTGCTGACCGCAGTCGCGAAACTGGACAACGGCGCCCTGGCCGAGGAGTCACGTCTCCCCGGCTGGAGCCGCGGCCACGTGCTCGCCCACCTCGCGCGCAACGCGGACGCCCTCGTCAACGTCTTCGGAGGCCGCCCGATGTACGCCAGCGCCGAGGCACGGGACGCCGACATCGCACGCGACGCCGGCCGGCCTCTGGAAGAACAGCTCGCGGACCTCCGTCATTCCGCCGAGGGCTTCCTCGCCACGACCCGGCCCCCGCAGGACTGGTCCCGGACCGTGGAGCTGCGCAACGGGGTCACCGACCTCGCCGCCAACGTGCCCTTCCGCCGGCTCGTCGAGGTCGAGCTGCACCACGTGGACCTCGGCATCGGCTACGAGCTGGAGGACCTGCCGGAGGAGTTCACCGGCCGGGAGATCGGCTTCCTCGCCGACCGCTGGTCCGGCCGCGCCGAGGTGCCGCCGGCCGAGCTGGTCGCCGAGGACGGCCGCACCTGGCGCACCGGCTCCGCCGGCGACGTCGCCGTCACCGTGCGCGGGACCGCCGCCCAGCTCCTGGCCTGGCTCGCGGGCCGGGCCGACAAGGGCGCGTCGCTGACCACGGCCGGCGGGCCCCTGCCGGCGCTGCCGCCGCTCTAGGATCAGGTCATGACGTACAGCGGAGCGGTGAAGGTCGGCGGTCCGGCCGACGTGCACGAACTCACGGACCTCATGATTTCCAAGGTCGCGGTCGGCCCGATGAACAACAACGCATACTTGCTGCGCTGCCGGGCCACCGACGAGCAGCTGCTGATCGACGCGGCCGCCGAGCCGACGACCCTGCTGAACCTGATCGGCGACGACGGCATCACGTCCGTGGTCACCACGCACCGGCACGGCGACCACTGGGGCGCACTCCAGGAGGTCGTGGACGCCACCGGCGCGCGGACGTACGCGGGCGTGCACGACGCCGAGGGCATCCCGGTCCCGACCGACGTACCGGTCGAGGACGGGGACACCATCTCGGTGGGCCGGGTCAGGCTGACCGCGCGCCACCTGGTGGGCCACACCCCCGGCTCGATCGCCCTCGTCTACGACGACCCGCACGGGCACCCGCACGTCTTCACCGGGGACTGCCTCTTCCCGGGTGGGGTGGGGAACACCTGGGGCGACCCGAAGGCGTTCGCCAGCTTGATCGACGACGTCGAGAACAAGCTGTTCGGCGCCCTGCCCGACGAGACCTGGGTCTACCCCGGGCACGGCAACGACACCACGCTGGGCGCGGAGCGGCCGCACCTGGCCGAGTGGCGCGCGCGTGGCTGGTAGCCACGACACATCCTGCACACCTGACCGCACCCGCAACCGGACATGCCGGCGGGCCCTCGGCCGTCAATGCGATTTCCGGGCATTTCAGCCCTTGGGTGACCTGAACGCTGATTCAAGACCGTTTGGGCAGAAATCCAGCCAGTCAAACAACTCCCAGTGACGGTACATGCACTGTCCGCATAGATTCAGCCGTGGTTCGGGCGCCCTACGGCGCCCGAACCGCAGGCCCATCCACCGGATCTGAAGGGGGAAGTCGCATGGCTGACATCGATCTCGGAGTGGCGACGGATTGGGACGAGGGGGACACTCACGCGCGCGTCAAGCTGCGGCAGAACCAGGTCTACCCGGACTCACCCAAGAAGGACGTGCTCATCAGCTCCCCCGTGAGCATCGAGCTGTCCGTGAACTCGAACTACTCCAGCTCGCAAGAGGCGGACAAGATCTACTTCACGACCCACCACGGCTCGACGAAGAAGATCATCGCGGTGCTCGACTCCGACGGCAACCTGCACATCGCCGGGCGCCTGATCACCGAGCAGAAGGACCTCCGCTACTAGCGGCTGCCCGCTCCCCCGCGGCGGGCGACGAGGCCAGGCCCCTGGGTGAGCCGGCCCGTCTCCCACCCGCACAGCGCAAGGGCCCGCACGACCCGAGACCGGTCGCGCGGGCCCCTTTCGTGTCCGGAGATCAGTCACGGCCTGCATGGCAGAAGGCCCGGCGGTCACCTCCGCTCTACGGACTCCGAGGCCGGCGCCCGTGGACCGATTGCTCCGGGCAGGGCGGGCCCGGCTCGGTGGGCGACTACCGGACGGTGGGTGACCACAGGGCGGTGGGCGACCGCACAGCGGCCGGCCCCGCCGGCCTTCGGTCAACTTCGCGCTCCGGTGCACTCCTTCCGGTCGAGGAGGGGCACTCCCCCCTCCCGGGCGGACGGGAAGAGGTAGTTGCCCTTGTATGCGCGATGATCATTCGTCCCCTCCCGCTCCCTCGATGCTGCGGCTCGCCCTCGCCTCGCTCGCCGGGACCGCCATCGAGTTCTACGACTTCTTCGTCTACGGGACCGCGGCCGCGCTCGTCCTCGGCCCGCTGTTCTTCCCGACCTTCTCGCCGCTGGCCGGCACCCTGGCCGCCTTCGCCACGTTCGGCGCGGGTTTCGTCGCCAGGCCGCTGGGGTCGGCGCTGTTCGGCCATGTCGGCGACCGCTACGGGCGGCGGCCGGTCCTGCTCGGCTCCCTGCTCCTGACCGGCCTCGCCACGGTCGGGGTCGGCTGCCTGCCGACGTTCGCCACCCTCGGCATCACCGCGCCGCTGCTGCTCCTGCTGCTGCGCTTCCTGCAGGGGCTGGGGCTGGGCGGTGAGTGGGGCGGGGCCGTCCTGCTGACCGCCGAGCACGCGCCGGAGCGGCGGCGCGGGCTGTGGGCGAGCTTCCCGCAGGTCGGCCCGGCGGTGGGGTTCCTCCTGGCGAACGGCATGGCCCTGACCCTGTCCGCCACGCTGACCGACGCGCAGTTCACGTCGTGGGGCTGGCGGGTGCCCTTCTGGGCCGCGGGGCTGCTGGCGCTGGCCGGGCTGTGGCTGCGCCGCGCGGTGGAGGAGACCCCGCAGTTCCTCGCCCTGGCCGAGGACGGCCGGCGGGCCCAGGCACCACTGGCCGAGGTGGCCCGCGGGCACTGGCGGCTGCTCCTGCTGACGGGCGGCGCCCTCGCCATCGGGTACGCGCTCTTCTACGCCGTGACCACCTGGTCCCTGGCCTACGCCACGGAGCACCTGCGGGTGGACCGCACGGTGATGCTGGCCTGCATCATGGCGGCGGTCGCGCTGAAGGGCGCCGTCACTCCCCTGGTGGCGCTGCTGGGCGACCGCTACGGACGGCGCCCGCTGTGCCTGGCCGGCTGCGCCGCCTCGGCCCTGTGGATGTTCCCGCTGGTCGCGCTGCTGCGCACGGCCGATCCGCTGCTGATGACCCTGGGCTTCGTGGGCGCGCTGCTGGCCATGGTGACGATGTTCGCGGTGGTCGGCGCGTACCTGCCGGAGCTGTACGAGCCGCGCATCCGCTGCACGGGGGCCGCGGTCGGCTACAACCTGGGCGGGGTGCTGGGCGGGGCCCTCACCCCGATCGTGGCGACCGCCCTGTCGGCCGGCTCGGGGCCGCCGTGGGGGGTGGCGGCGTACCTGACCAGCATCGCCCTCCTGAGCCTGGGCTGCTTCGCGCTCCTGCCGGAGACGAACCCGCAGGTGGTCGCCGCGAAGCGGCCCGGGCCGCTGGAGGCGGCCGCCGTCCGGCCCCGCTGACGGCGCGGCCGCTACGCCTCGACGCTCTCCCGGGCGGACTCCGCGGCCGCCTCCTTCGCCGCCTGCTTCTTCGAGGCCGCCAGGCTGGTGATCGTGGTGACCACCAGGACGGCGCAGATGACGCCCAGGGAGAGCGGCGTGGAGATCTGCGGGACGTGCACGCCCGACTCGTGCAGGGCGTGCAGCACCAGCTTGACGCCGATGAAGCCCAGGATGACCGACAGGCCGTAGCTGAGGTGGACCAGCTTCTTCAGCAGGCCGCCGAGTAGGAAGTACAGCTGGCGCAGGCCCATGAGGGCGAAGGCGTTGGCGGTGAAGACGATGTACGGGTCCTGGGTGAGGCCGAAGATCGCGGGGATGGAGTCGAGGGCGAACAGCACGTCGGTGGTGCCGATGGCGAGCATGACCACCATCAGGGGGGTCAGGACGCGCTTGCCGTTGTCGCGGATGAAGAGCTTGGTGCCGTGGTACCGGTCCGCGACGCCGAACTTCCTCTCGACGGAGCGCAGCAGGCGGTCTTCCTCCCACTCCTCCTCGTCACCCGCGCGCGCCTCCTGGATCAGCTTCCAGGCGGTGTAGACCAGGAACGCGCCGAAGAGGTAGAAGACCCAGCTGAAGCTGGTGACGATCGCGGCGCCCGCGGCGATGAAGACCGCACGCAGCACCAGGGCGATGAGGACGCCCACGAGCAGCACGCGCTGCTGGAGGTGGGAGGGCACCGAGAACTTCGCCATGATCAGGACAAAGACGAAGAGGTTGTCGACGCTCAGCGACTTCTCGGTGACGAAGCCGGCGAAGAACTCCTGGGAGGCCTGGCCGTTCCCGGTGAGCAGCAGGCCGAGGCCGAACAGTGCGGCGAGGGCGATCCAGACGACCGTCCATGTGCCGGCTTCCTTGACCGACACGTCGTGGGGCTTGCGGCCGATGAAGAAGTCGGCTCCGACGAGGATGCACAGACCGGCGATGGTCAGCATCCAGAGGGTGAACGAAACGTCCACGGGTCATTCCTCCGGCAGATGGCTCGAACAAGGTCAGCGTCACGCTGCCGGAGGTCTCTTCCACCCGGGCCGGCCGGTGAACGGCCGCGGGCCGACGCCCCGGGACCGGTCACGGTCCGTATTGACGGGCACGCCGCGCAGAAGCAGCAGGAGTACTCCCCTCCGCACGCTTGAGCCTACCCGCAGAAGGTGGGGAAGGTAAAGGGATCACCAAGGAATGGTCAGCGGAGGGTCAGCGACCGCCCCGGGAGACCTGGCCCAGCACGATGTCCAGCACCTGGCTGCCCTGCGGCGGCAGGGCCGGCTCGAAGGTCCAGGAGTGGCCCACCCAGGGGTCGGCGAGGTGGTCGTCCGGGACGGGCGACAGCCGCATCAGGGAGCGCCACAGGGGATCGAGCAGCGGCCCGTACGCCGAGGCCTCGTCACGGTCGGCGACCATCAGCAGGTGCACGCCGACCGCCGGGCCCTCGTCCGCCAGGTACCGCAGCTGCGTGACGGCGCGGTCGTCGAAGCCGTGCGGGAAGTCGTGCACCACGAGCAGCTGGTCGGAGGTGTCCAGGTCCGGCGGCAGGTCCTCGGGCGCACCGGCCCGCACCGCCATCTGGGCCAGATCGACCCGGCGGGTCAGCCGCTCCAGGGTCTGGGTGACCCCGGCCGCGCCCGCGCCGGGCGGGGCGGCGAGGACGCCCGCGCGCACCAGCGGCGCCAGGGACGCCGCGCCCGCGCCGGCCGGGTCGATGACGTGGACGGACAGCCGGCCGCCGGGGTGGACGGCCAGCATCCGCACGACATGGGCGACCGCCGTGTCCATGGCGACGCGGCGCAGCCGGTCGGTGTCCATGGTCATGGCCGCCTCCGAGCCGGTGCGGCCGTTGTCGATCCACAGGCCACGCTCCAGCGGGAACCGGACCAGCATCGGGATCCGCAGGTCGGGGCGCTCGGGCAGGTGCAGGTCGCCCAGGCGCACGGCCATGGGCGGCTGCTCGGGCAGGGTGTGGCCGTGCCAGACGGGGTTGTCCCAGCGCGCGTAGGCGGCGGGCAGGGCCGGCTCGACCACCTCGGCCTCGGCGGCCAGCTGGGCGAGGTCGCGGTCGAGGGCCGCCTTGGCCTGGCCCACGAGCTCGTCGCGGCGGGCCTGGGCGGCGTCGCGGGCGGCGTTGCCGGCGCCGCCGAGCCGGTGGCGCGGGTCGGACAGGGCCTCGTCGAGCTCGCGGTCCATGCGGTCGTCGGCGAAGCCGACGGCGCTGCGGTACGCGGCAGCGGTCCGGGCCAGGTCCTCGAACATGCCCCAGACCTGGTTGTAGAGGCGCTCCTCCATGGACCAGCCGGCGGCGTCCCCGGCGACCGGCCGGGCGGGCTCGCCGGGCGCGGCGGGCGGGGCCTGGGG
>NZ_WTFF01000249.1 GCF_019400985.1 Streptomyces bambusae | reverse complement strand
GTGACGGAGCGGGCCCGGCAGGCCGGCGCGGTGCAGCGGGCAGCGCAACAAGCAGCGCAACAGGCACAGCCGGCACAGCAGGTGCAGCACGCGCAGCAGGTGCTGAGCGGGGGCGCTCCTGGCGGGGTGGAGGCCTCGGCGCGAGTGGGTGCGGCCGGGCGCGCTGGGGGTGCCGTACGCCGCGGGGGTCCGCGAGACCGCGCTGGCGCTGCTGACGGGCCGCCGCCGGGCCCGGCTGCGGGCGCTGACGGAGGTGGCCGACCTGTACGCCCTGGACGGGTCCTGGCAGCACCCCTCACCGTGGCGGGACCGCCCGGTGCCGGTGTCGCGGCTGCTGGCCGACGTCCACGAGCGGGTCGCCGTGGAGGCCTACCAGCGTGCCACCGAGCCGGTCCGGCCGGCCGGCTCCGAGCGGATCCACCGCGCCCTGGACCAGCTCGCGGGCGCGGCCGAACTGACCACCACCGGCAAGCGGCTGGTGGAGGAGCTGCGCTGGGAGCTGAAGGCGGTCGACGCGTGAGTGCCCGCCCGGGTCCCCTGTCCCTGGCGGTGCAGCTGCGGCTGGCCGGGGTGCGGCCCGGGCAGCGGCTGCTGGTGCACGCCTCGCTCGGCGGCACCGGGCTGCGCGCCGAGGCGCTGCGCGACGCGCTGCTCGGTGTCCTCGGTCCGCGCGGCACGCTGGTGGTGCCGGCCTTCACCCCGCAGAACTCGGCCACCTCGCGCGCCCATCTGGCCCGGATCGCGGGCATGGACGAGGAGGAGGTGCGCCGGTTCCGGGACCGGATGCCCGCCTTCGACCCGGCGCGCACCCCCAGCCACGGCATGGGCGCGCTGGCGGAGGTGGTGCGCAGCACGCCGGGCGCGGCGCGCAGCGCGCATCCGCAGACCTCCTTCGCCGCGCTCGGCCGGGACGCGCGGCGGCTGTGCGCGGACCACCGGCTGACCTGTCATCTGGGGGAGGAGTCGCCCTTGGGGAAATTGTGCTGGGAGGGAGGCCAGGTACTCCTGTTCAATGTGGGATTTTCCGTCTGCACGGCATTCCATCTCGCGGAGTACCGAATTCCCAAGCCCCCCTTGCGCATGTACGCGTGCGTGGTGAACCTACCTGGGGGTGATCAGTGGGTCGACTACGAGGACGTCGCGCTCGACGACGGGGATTTCGAGCGGATCGGGGCGGAGTTCCCCGCGTCCGCGGTGCGCCGGGCGCGGGTGGGCGGCGCAGCGACGGCGCTCTTCTCGATTCCCGATGCGGTCGATCACGCACTTGCCTGGATGACCGAAAACAGACGCTGATTGACTGAACCATGAGGGGATGTGGTGAAGCAGCTCGGGAATGATGTTCCTTCGCTCGCATCTTCGGGACGGGGGTCGTGTGCCCGCATCAGAGCAGCAGCCGTACTTCTTTCTCAGTTATGCGCATACGCCGAGGTTCGGGGCCGGGGGGCCCGACCCCGACATGTGGGTCGAGCGGCTCTTCCGTGATCTGTGCAGCCATGTCATGGCGCTGACCGATCTGCCCGCCGGGTCCGAGGCCGGCTTCATGGACCGTGAGATACGCAGCGGCGAGGGCTGGTCGGAGCGGCTCGGCAGGGCGCTGGCCACCTGCCGGGTGTTCGTCCCGCTGTTCTCGCCGCGGTACTTCGCCAGTGAGATGTGCGGCAAGGAGTGGTTCGCCTTCGCCCAGCGGGCGATCCGGCACAGCGCCCACAACAACACCCCGGCCGAGGTCATCGTGCCCGCCCTGTGGGTGCCGGTCCCGCCCGCGCAGCTGCCGGGGCCGGCCGAGCGGCTCCAGTTCAACCACAACAGCTTCGGCGACCGCTACGTCACGGACGGCCTCTACGGCCTGATCAAACTCCGCGGGTACGCCGAGGAGTACGAGCACACGGTGTACGAGCTCGCCAAGCGGATCGTGCGGGTCGCCCAGTCCGTCCGCCTCGACCCCAGTCGGCCCGTGGACTATCGCGGGGTCCCCAGCGCCTTCGGCACACCGCGCGCGAACGGCGTCCAGGGGGCGCCCGTCGGCCCCCGGACCCTGCACGTGTCGGTGGCCGCCGCCACCGGCCACGACCTGCCCGAGGACCGCAGCCCCGAGTACTACGGGGAGTCCGCGCTGGACTGGAACCCGTACCACCCCACCGCCCAGCGGCCGGTGGCGTACGTGGCCGAGGAGCTGATCCGCACCCTCGACTACCAGGTCACGCTGGGCTCCTTCGACGACGACGCCGGGCACTTCGACGCCAAGCAGCCGCCGGCCCGCCCGGAGATCCTGATCGTCGACCGCTGGGCGGTGGCCGACGAGCAGCGGCGCCGGCGTCTGGCGGCCTTCGACCAGGACCCCCGGCCCTGGGTGCACGTGGTCGTGCCGTGGAACCGCTACGACCCCCAGAGCCGGACCAGGGAGCGCGAGCTGGTGCACCGGCTGGAGGAGACGATGCCCGTCACGATGGGCCAGGGGCGCGCCGCCTGCCGGGCCGCAGCCAACGGCGTGGCCAGCATCGAGACGCTCGGGCAGATCCTGCCGCAGGTGGTGGAGGCCGCCGCGCAGCAGTTCCTCAGACACGCCCAGGTCTATCCGCCGGCCGGCGGGACGCACACCGAACGGCCGCGGCTGCTGGGGCCGATGGGGATGGGCGGCCCGACACCGCCGCCGCCCGGCCCCCACCCGCCCGGCCGCGACAGCCACCGAGGGACCCACCACACCGATGCGGGGGACGCCGATGACCACCAGTCGTGACGGGCGCATCGTCACCTTCTACTCGTACAAGGGCGGTACCGGCCGCACCATGGCGCTGGCCAACACCGCCTGGATCCTGGCCGCGAACGGAAAGCGGGTACTGGCGGTCGACTGGGACCTGGAGGCACCGGGCCTGCACCGCTTCTTCCACCCCTTCCTCGACCCGTCCACGCTCGGCGCCACCACCGGGGTCATCGACCTGATCAGCGAGTACGCGTGGGCGGCGACCAGCCCGGTGCAGCGCGCCGACGACTGGCACAAGGACTACGCGCGGATACAGCCGCACGCCGTCTCGCTCACCCCCGAGACACTGGGCTGGCAGTTCCCCGACGGCGGCACCCTGGACTTCGTCTCGGCCGGCCGGCAGAACCGCGAGTACTCCGCCACCGTCTCCACCTTCGACTGGGACAACTTCTACGACCGGCTCGGCGGCGGGCACTTCTTCGACGCGTTACGCGACGACATGAAGCGCAACTACGACTACGTGCTGATCGACAGCCGCACCGGCCTGTCCGACATCGCCGACATCTGCACCGTCCACCTGCCCGACGTCCTGGTGGACTGCTTCACCCTCTCCGACCAGTCCATCGACGGCGCCGCCGCGGTCGCCCGGCAGATCGACGAGCGCTTCGGCGACCGCGGCATCACGATCTACCCCGTCCCGATGCGCATCGACGAGGGCGAGAAGGAGAAGGCCGACGCCGGCCGGGCGCTGGCCCGGCTGAAGTTCGACCGGTTCCCGGGCGGTCTGGCCGGGGACGAGCTGACCTCGTACTGGGGCTCGGTGGAGATCCCGTACCGGCCCTACTACGCCTACGAGGAGACCCTCGCCACCTTCGGCGACGAGGCCGGGCTCAACAACTCGCTGCTGTCCGCCTTCGAGCGGCTGACCTCCGTGGTCACCGGCGGCCAGGTCACCTCGATGCCCTCCGTCAACGAGGACGTGCGGCTGCGCATCCGCGACGCCTACACCAGGCGGCGCCCGGCCCTGCCCGCCGACCTGTTCCTGTCCTACGTCGCCGAGAACCGCATGTGGGCCGACTGGATCGAGTCGGTGCTCACCCGGGCCGGCTTCCGGGTGGTCCCCCGGGACGTCTCGGCGGAGCGGCCGGCCCAGGCCGGGCCGGCCGGCGCCGCGGGCGACGGGCACAGCAACGGGGCCGGGTTCGGCATCGACACCGCCGCCCGCACGGTGGTGCTGCTCTCCAGCGCCTACCTGAAGTCGGCGCGGGCCGTGGACGTGTGGGAGCGGGCCGCGGCCGAGGACCCGACCGGCGGGCGGCGCCAGCTGGTGCCGCTGCGGGTCGGCGACGTGCGCCTGTCGGCGTCGTACATCGACCGCAACCCGGTGGACCTGTTCCGCCTCGACGAGGTGCACGCCACCGCGGCCCTGCTGCGCGCCGTGGAGCGGCCGACGGCCCTGGCCGACGCCGTGGCGAGCGCGTCCGGGCCGGGGCCGCGCTTCCCGGGCACCGTGCCGAAGATCTGGAACGCGCCGCCCCGCAACCCGGGCTTCACCGGCCGGTCGATCGTGCTGGAGCGGATGCGCGACCAGCTCGGCGGCGGCATGGCGGTGGTGCTCCCGCAGCCGCAGACCCTGTACGGACTCGGCGGCGTCGGCAAGACCCAGGTCGCGCTGGAGTACGTGCACCGCTTCATGGCGGACTACGACCTGGTGTGGTGGATCTCCTCGGAGCAGACCGACGACGTGGTCGCCTCGCTCGCCGAGCTCGCCGTACGGCTGGGCGCGCAGACCGGCGAGGACATGGCGGCCGCCTCGCAGGAGGCCGTCGACCTGCTGCGGCGGGGCGTGCCCACCTCGCGCTGGCTGCTGGTCTTCGACAACGCCGACGACCCCGAGACCCTCAAGCGGTTCTTCCCGCCGGGCGGTCCCGGGCACGTGCTGGTGACCTCCCGCAACCAGACCTGGTCCCAGTACGGGGACGCGCTGCCGGTGGACGTCTTCCTGCGCGAGGAGTCCATCGAGCACCTCCAGCGGCGGGCGCCCGGGCTGACGACGGACGACGCCGAGCAGGTGGCCGTGGCGGTCGGCGACCTGCCGCTGGCCGTGGAGCAGGCCGGCGCGTGGATCGCGGAGACCGCCACGCCCGTCTCGGCGTACCTGGAGCAGCTCGCCCAGCAGGCGGCCCGGGTGCTGGCGCTGAACCAGCCGGCCGGCTACCCGGAGCCGGTGGCGGCGACCTGGAACGTGTCGATAGAACGGCTCCAGTCCCGCTCGCCCGCCGCCGTGCGGCTGCTCCAGCTGTGCGCCTTCTTCGCCCCCGAGCCGATCAGCGCCAACCTCCTCTACAGCAAGGAGATGATCGACGCGCTCAAGCCGTACGACCCCTCGCTCCAGGAGAAGCTGGTGCTGGGCCGGGTGATCCGGGAGATCGGCCGGTTCGCGCTGGCCAAGGTGGACCAGGTCGGCAACAGCATCCAGGTGCACCGGCTGGTGCAGGCGGTGATCCGGGCGCAGCTGACGGAGGAGGAGCAGCGCGAGGCCCGGCACGCGGTGCACCGGATCCTGGCCGGGGCCCGGCCGGACGACGACGAGCCGATCGACAACCCCGGGACCTGGCCGCGGTTCACCACGATCTGGCCGCACCTGAACCCGTCGGAGGCCCGGTACTGCAAGGAGCCGGAGACCCGGCGGCTGCTGATCGACCGGGTGCGGTACCTGTGGAAGCGGGGCGACTTCAAGGCCGCCTACCAGCTGGGCGAGGAGCTGCGCGCGGCGTGGCGCGAGCAGCTGGGCAACGACGACCTGCAGTACCTCTACCTGCGCTTCCACCTGTCCAACATCCTGCGTTCGCGGGGCCGGTTCGTGGAGGCGAAGGAGCTCGACGAGGTCACCCTGGAGCGGCAGCGGGCGGCGCTGGGCCCCTCGCACCCGCACACGTACATGACCACCAGCGGCCTGGCGATGGACCTCGGGGCGCTCGGCCGCTACGGCGAGGCGATGGAGCTGGCCACGGCCGCGTACGAGGGCTTCGGGCAGATCTTCCACGAGGCGCACCCGCGGACCCTGGCCGCCGCCAACAACCTGGCGCTGAACCTACGGATGGTCGGCCGGTACACCCGGGCCCGGGAGATCGACCAGGAGGTCTTCGACCGGCGCACCGAGGTGCTGGGCCCGGAGCACCCGTACACGCTGTCCTCGGCCCAGAACCTCGCCCGGGACCTGCGGGAGGTCGGCCGCTACGACGACTCGGTGCAGTTGCTGAGCCGGACGTACGAGATCTACAAGCAGCAGCTGGGCCGGGCCTTCCCGGGCACGCTGTCCGCGGCGAAGAACCTGGCCGTGTCGCTGCGCCGGGCGGGCGACCTGGAGGACGCCCGGCGGCTGACCACGGCCACCCGCAACCGCTACCGGGCCAAGTACACCTCGGTCAATCCCGACCTGCTGGCCTGCGAACTGAACCTGGCGGCCGACCTGTTCGCCACCGGCGACCCGGCCGGCGCGCGGGAGCTGGCGCAGGAGGTGGTGGACGAGTACATGAAGGTGCCGGGCGAGCGGCACCCGTACACCCTGGCCGCGGTGAACAACCTGGCGGTGTTCCACTGGGGCGCGGGCGCGCCGGAGGCCGCGGAGCCGATGCTGCGCCAGACGGTCCGGCTGATGGAGGAGGTGCTGGGCGACATGCACCCGCACACCGTCTTCGGGCACCTGAACCTGGCCAACGTGCTGGCCGATCTCGGCGATCCGCAGGCGGCCCTGGACCTGGAGCGGGCTGCGTGGGCGCGGCTGCGCGAGGCCCTGGGGGCGCACCACCCGGAGACCCTGGCGCTGGGGTCGAACATGGCGGTGAGCCTGGACGCGGTCGGGCGCAAGGAGGAGGCGGCGCGGGTGCGGGCCGAGGCGGTGCACGAGCTGACCCGGCTGCTGGGCGAGGAGCACGGCCTGACCCGCTACGCGCGGGACGAGCGCCGGGTCCACCGCGACCTGGAACCGCTGGCGGTCTGAGCCACCGCCCGCGAGGCGGTGCCGCGGGGAGGCGGGGCCGGGCCGACGTCGCGGCGGCCCCGCTTCCCCTCGGCACCGCCGGGAACTGCTGGACGGCAACCTGGGGGAAGCTGTGACGGACAGCATGACGTTTCGCAACGAGGACCTGCCGGCCCTCTTCCACCACACCGACCGGGCGGCGATCTCCCGGCAGCGGGAGTCGGTGAAGGCCACCCGCGCCCAGCTGCTGCTGCTCGTGGCGGGCGCGGCGGCCGGGTCGCTGCCGGCCGGGCCGGCGCTCGGCCCGCTGCACGTGTTCGGGCTGGTGGGGGTGCTGGCGTACGCGGGGGTGCTGGGGGTCGGGATGCGGGCCACCCGGCGCCGGGCCCGCCCGCAGTGGCAGCTCAACCGCAGCGCCGCGGAGTTCATCAAGTCCCTGGCGTGGCGGTACGCGGTGCACGGCGCCCCGTTCGGCACGGAGGTCCAAGACCCGCAGGAGGTGTACCGGGCCCGGCTGGAGAAGGGCCTGGCCGAGCTGCGGAAGATGGGCTGGGCGGATCCGCGGACGGCCGGGCCGCTCCCGCAGGGCGGCGAGATCACCGGGGCCATGGAGCGGCTGCGCGGGGCGGACTACCAGGTGCGGCGCGAGACGTACGTACGGGACCGGCTGATCGAGCAGCGCAACTGGTACCGGCGGCGCAGGGAGGTCTCGCGGCGGGCGACGGCGCTGTGGTCGTGGTCGATCGTGCTGCTGACCTGCCTGGCGCTGCTGTTCGCCCTGCTCGCGGTGTGGGGGGCGGGGCCGGGCGGGGCGGCGACGGGGCTGCTGAGCGCGGCGGCGGCGGCCGGGATCGCCTGGAACGAGGTGCGCCGGCACCATCCGCTGATCGAGGCGCACACGCTGATCGAGCAGGACCTGGCGGCGATGATGGTGGTGATGCAGACGACCGTCACGCAGGCGCAGTGGCCGGCGGCGGTGTACGAGACCGAGCGCTACGTCTCGCCGCAGCACACGGACTGGCTGGCCCGGCACAGCAGTTGACTCCCGTGGGGGCGGCGGCCCACGGCCCGGGGATGTGCGGTGGGCGGGACTGCGCGGGCCGTGGGTGGCTGAGCGCGCCGTTCCTCGCGCCCCTGACGGGGCGCACCGCCTGCCCGGGGCGCGGGGGTCAGTCCCGGGACACCCCCTCGCACCAGAGCACCGTGACGGGTTTGCCCAGGGACCTGGCGTAGGCGACGATCTCCGCCGTGCCGCCGTGACCCCGGGCGGGGAGTCCGTCCCAGACGGCGACGAGCCGGTCGCAGGAGTCGGCGATGAAGGTGCCCGCGGCGTAGTAGGCCTCGTCGGTCGAGCGGGCGAAGTCCATCCGGACCTCGCCCGCCGCCAGGCGCTTGAGGCTCCGGTAGCGGGCCAGGGAGGCGGGGTCCTGGAAGTCCTCCTCGTAGGCCCTGCTGGGGATGACGGCGATCAGGTCGGCGCCGCATTCCAGGGCGATGCCGGCGAAGAGCTGGTCGGCGCCGTCCGCGAGGCTGGACAGGGCCTCCAGGGGCCCTTCGTGACGGCCGAGCAGCTCCCGCAGCCGGGCTTCCACGTGCTCCAGCACGGCGGCGGGCAGGAACCGGTGCCCGGTCACGCCGATCCGCTTCATACCCGAGTTCATACCCGAGCCTCCCCCGCCGACGGACACCCCTGGACATCCTCCCAGAAGGCGGGAGGACGTCCAGAGGGGCGTGCGGGGCGCACGGGGATCAGTAGGCGCTGACCCCGTACGCGGTTCAGTAGACGCTGACCCCGTACGCGCTGAGCGCCTCGGTGACGGGCTGGAAGAAGGTCGTGCCGCCCGAGGTGCAGTTGCCGCTGCCGCCGGAGGTCAGGCCGACCGCCCGGGTGCCCGAGTACAGCGGGCCGCCGCTGTCGCCGGGCTCGGCGCACACGTTGGTCCGGATCATGCCGTAGACGATGTCGCCGCCGCCGTAGTTGACGGTGGCGTTCAGGCCGGTGACCGAGCCGCTGTGGGTGCCGGTGGTGGAGCCGCGGCGGGTCACGGACATCCCGACGGTCGCGTTGACCGCGCTGGTGATGTCCTGGCTGCCGACGGTGCCCGGGTGGGACAGCGAGGTGTTGTCGTAGCGGACGAGTCCGTAGTCGTTGTTCGGGAAGCTGGAACCGACGGTCGCTCCGATCCTCGTGGTCCGCGAGGAGTTGGTGTACCAGGTGCCCGCGCCGTCGGTGCAGTGCCCGGCGGTCAGGACGTAGTACGTGCCGCTGCTGCTGCGCACGTTGAAGCCGAGGGAGCAGCGCCAGCTGGAGGCGTAGATGGCGTCGCCGCCGGAGATCAGCTTGCTGAGCTTGCCGGGGATGCGCTCGATGCGCAGGGCTCCAGCGTCCCGCCCGGCCTCGCGGCGGATTCTGGCGAGGTCCGCTTCGGAGACGGTGGAGTCGGCGGAGACCACGAGGGTCCCGTTGGCGGGGTCGGTGTGCCAGGCGGTTCCGGCGACATCGGCGCGCAGGACCGATGCGCCGGCGGCGGCCAGCCGTGCGGCGCTGAATCCTTCGTCCTGCCCGTCCGCACCGGCGGTGGTGGGGGCGGCCAGTACGGCGACCGCGGCCAGGCCTGCTGCCAGGGCCGTCAGTCGCGTGGGGGTGATGCGCTTGATCCTCACTTCTCGTCCTCCCGGAAAGGGGTGTGGGGGTCCGGTGAGGCGCAGTCGGGGACGTCGTACGACACAAGGGGTTTTGGCCGTGTCCCTGACAAGCGCTGCTCGGGAGTGTCCAGGCGTCAGAAGGGTGGGGCAAGGGCGGCTTTCAGCCGCCTCTCGCCCGCGGTGACCTCGAAGGGCAGGGTGTTCCCGGGCGGCGGGAACGGGCAGATGAAGTGCTCCGCGAAGGCGCACGGCGGCAGCTCGGCACGGTTGAGGTCCACCGTGACGCGGCCGTCCCGGTGGGGCGGGCCGGGCTTGAGGAAACGGAAGCGATAGCTGGTCAGGCTGCTGGTGACGTCCGCGAAGACGGCCCACAGCGCGCCGCTCTCCCCGTCCGCCGCGACGTGGAGGCGGTGCTCGGTGCCGGCCCGGTCGAAGACCAGCTCGCCGTCGAGTCCGAGGCCGCGCACCTGCCCGTCGGCGGTCTCGACCCGGACCGTCCGTTGCTCCCCGTACGGCCGGAAGCGGCCGGGCAGGACGAGGGCCGGGTCGTACGGGGTGACCTCGATGCCCCGGAAGGCCCGCCGGGCCGGGGAGTCCGGATCGAAGACGCGCACGGCGACGGCGCCTTCGCGCCGGACGACCACGAGGTGGAGCGGACCGGCGGCGACCCGGGCGCCGGCCGGCGGGGCGTGGTCGGGGTCGAGCCGGGCCGTGCCGGCGAAGGGCGCACCGTCCAGGGTGAGCCCGTCGGCCTCCGTCGCGGTGAGCCGTACGCGGCCGTCCGTCTCCTGCCACCGGCCGGGAACGGCCGGAATTCGCCCGTCCGGGTAGTCGGCGAGCCAGTGGGTGGCGGTCAGGGCGAGCGGCCCGTAGGGCGCGGAGACCGTGTCCACCCGGTGCTCGTGCCAGTCCTTCCAGGCCCGGCCTGCGTCGTCGCTCATGCCGCTCAACCTTTCCACACCCGCGCGGTGCGCGCGGGTGCGGTAGGCCGTACGGACCTGAGGGGGGCTCAGCGGGCCGAGGGGACCGGACCGGGTGGGTTGCGGCGGGATCTGAAGGAGGTTCAGCAGCCGTCGCAGGGGCAGCAGCAGCCGCACTCGCAGCAGCTGCAGTCGCATCCGCTGCAGTCGCAGTTGCTGCAGCAGCCCTCGCGCTTCTTGCGGGACCAGGGGCCCTCGTACTCGTCGGCGCAGCAGATCTGGCAGGTGCAGAAGAGGCCGATGGCGACCGCGCAGCCCGCGAAGAAGCCGCGCGGGGGCTTCGGGCGCTGCGGCTCGTGGCCACCGCCGTGGCCGCCGCTGTGGTCGCCGCTGCCGCCGTGGCCGCCGTGGCCGCCGAAGTCGCCGCTGCCGCCGTATCCGCCGCCGTATCCGCCGCTGCCGCCGCCGTGGCCGGGGGGCGGCGGCACACCGGGAC
>NZ_WTFF01000248.1 GCF_019400985.1 Streptomyces bambusae | reverse complement strand
GCCCCGTGGCGCGGCCCGTCGAGTCCCCGCCGTGGCGGCGGTGGCGCGCGTCGGGGCCCTCGCGGGCGGGCTCGTGCTGCTCGTACCCGCCTGCGCCTCGATGCCCGACCACGGCGAGATCCGGCAGGTACGGGCCTCGCAGGGCGCCGACTCGCAGGTGCGGGTGTTCGGCGTACCGCCGGCCGACGGCGCGGGCCCCCGGGACATCGTGGACGGCTTCCTGGAGGCCATGACCGCCGACGACCCGCAGCTGGAGACCGCCCGCAAGTACCTCACCGACGACGCGGCCAAGAGCTGGAAGCCCGGCTCCGGCATCACCATCACCTCGGGCGGTCTGACCTGGGTGCCGGTGCAGACCGAGAAGGACCCCGAGGGGCCGCGCTTCAAGCTCACCGGCAAGAAGCTCGCCACCGTCGACGAGCGCAGCGCCTACCAGCCGAACACCGCCGGCGGGAACTACGACGAGTACCTCCAGCTGGTCAAGGACAAGGCGGGGCAGTGGCGGATCGCGACGCCGCCGGCCGGGCTGGTGCTCAGCGAGTCCGACTTCCAGCGCATCTTCAAGCCCGTCAACAAGTACTACTTCTCCGGCTCGACGCTCGTCGCCGACCCCGTCTACGTACGCCAGCGCACCGACCCCGACTCGCGCATGGACCCGTTGGCACAGACCGTCAAGTCCCTGCTGTCGGGCCCCTCCAAGTGGCTCGGGCCGGTGGTCGCCTCCAGCTTCCCCACCGGTACGGAGCTGCGCGAGGGCACCAAGTCCCTGACGTACGACAGCCAGAACGGGCAGAACACGCTGCGCGTGCCGCTCAACGAGCGGGCCGACAACGTCGCGCAGCCGCAGTGCCAGAAGATGGCCGCCCAACTCTTCTACACCGCACGGGACCTGACGGCGTCGCGGCTGGACCGCGTCGAGGTGCTGCGCTCGGACAAGTCCTCGCTGTGCGGGGTGACCGAGGCGGCGGCGTCGGCGCAGGCGGGGCGGCCGGCGAGCCCGCGGTTCCAGTACTACGTCGACAAGCAGGACGGCAAACTCGTCCGGATGCAGCTGCGCACGGACGACGACCAGCAGGACCGGGCGGAGCCGGTACCCGGGCCGCTGGGCACCGCGGGCTCCGGCTTCCGGGTGTCCGCGGCGGCGGTGGCGCACGACGAGCGGCGCGCGGCGGTGCTGTCGGAGGACGGGCGCGGGATGTACGTCGTGTCGCTGACGACGGCCGGGGCGATGCCGGATCCGGTGCAGTCCAGCAAGGCCGGGCGGCTCACCGCCCCGAGCTGGGACGCCCGTGGCGATGTGTGGGTGGCCGACCAGGACCCGGCGGCGCCGGCGCTGTGGCTGGTGCCCGGCGGGACCGCGAAGCCGGTGAAGGTGGACGTCGCCGGGCTGGACGGCGGCCGGATCACCGCGCTGCGGGTCTCCTCGGACGGGGTGCGGATCGCGCTGCTGGTCACCAAGGACGGCGGACGCAAGAACCTCTACATCGGGCGGATCGAGCGGCCCGAGCACCACACCGCGGCCGGGTCGGGGGTCTCCGTACGGGAGCTGCGGCCGGGCGCGCCGCAGATGGCCGAGGTGACGGCGATGACGTGGGCTCCGCGGGGCCGGCTGCTGGTGGTCGGGCGCGAGAGCGGGGGCGTCGTGCAGGCCCGCTACGTGCTCTCGGACGGCTCCACGGTCGCGGCCGGCCTGCCGGGCGCGACGGGGCTGACGGCGGTGGCGGCGTCGGAGGACGAGACCAAGCCGGTCGTCGCGCACTCGGCGGACGACGGCATCGTCTGGCTGCCGCCGGGCGCGCAGTGGCGCACGGTGGCGGCGGGGGGGCTGGCGCCGGTCTATCCGGGGTGAGGCTGCCGGGGGTGGTGCTGCCGCGGGCTGGCGCTGCCGGGGGCTGGTGCTCTGCCGGGCTGACGCTGCCGGGGGCTGGCGCCCTGCCGGGCTGGTGCCCTGCTGCCCTTCGCCGTGTGCCGCGCGGGCTCCGGGACGGGCTCCGGAACCCTCGTGGGCGCGGTCGGGCGGCTGGCGCCCTGCCGGGCTGGCGCCCTGGGCTGACTCGGGCTGCGGGGTGCCCCGGCCTGGCCTGCCGGCCCGACTTCGGGCCTCGGCCTGAGCGGCCCGCGGCATATTCCAGCCCGCGCGGCGTTTGAGCGCACCGGGCGCGAAGCGCACGGAACGGGGTCCGGGGCGGAGCCCCGGTTTCGGGAAGGGGCGGGTAGGGGAACAGCCCCGCGCAGCGGCCCCGGCAGGGCTACGGCTTGGCCAGGTCCGCCAACTGCGCCGCGAACCACCGCGCCGGCGGCAGCGCGGTGGCCGCCGCCGCCAGCCGCTTCGTCCGCTCCGCCCGCTCCGCACCCGGCATCGCCAGCGCCTCGTACAGGGCCTTCGCCACACGGCCGGCGCGCCGTCGCGCAGCTCCCCGTACGCCCCCGCGCCCGCCGACAGCACCACTTCGTGCAGCCGCACGTCCGGTTGTCCACAGGGGTCGCGGGAGCGGGGTCTGCGCGGCAGAGTGGAGGGATGCGGGGGTGGTGGCGCGACCTTGCCGACCTGGTGCTGCCGGCCGACTGCGCGGGGTGCGGGGCCGCGCGCTGTCTGTTGTGCCCGGGCTGCCGGGAGGAGCTGTCCGGGACCGGTGCGCGGCGGGTCCGGCCGTGCCCCGAGCCGGTCGGCCTGCCGGTCGTGCACGCGGCCGCCTCGTACGGCGGTGCCGTGCGCTCGGTGCTGCTCTCCCACAAGGAGCGCGGCGCACTCGCCCTGGCCGAACCGCTGGGCGCTGCCCTGGCCGGGGCGGTCCACGCGGGCCTGGCCGCGGCCGCGGCAGCGGCTGCGGACGGACCAGGCGCGCGTGGCAGGCCCGAGGGAGGGTACGCATACGTGCGCCTCGGCGAGCCGGGGCGGTGGAACGGGAGCGGCGCGCAGCGCTCCGGGGCCGGGCCCGGACGGGCCCGGGGACTGCGGCACGAGCCCGGGCGGAGCCCCGGGGTCGTGTTGGTGGCGGTGCCGTCCTCGCGGGGCTCCGTGCGGGCGCGGGGGCACGACCCCGTGCGGCGGATCGCGCTGGCCGCCTCCGCCCGGCTGCGGCGGGACGGGGGTCCCGCGCGGGTGCTTCCCGTGCTGCGCCAGCGCCGCGCCGTGGCCGATCAGGCGGGGCTGGGGGGGCGCCAGCGGCAGTACAACCTTGCCGGGGCACTGGAGGTCCGCCCCGGTGCGGCGGCCCTGCTGGAGGGCGCTCAGCCGGTCCTCGTCGACGACCTGATGACCACCGGGGCCACCCTCGCCGAGGCGGCCCGGGCCTGGTGCGAGGCGGTCCCGGCGGCCCCGGCCCCGTTCGCCGCCGTGGTGGCGGGACCGGCTGACTCAAATTTTGAGCCAAGATCCCCCGGAACCCGTACAGAGCAATAAAGTTGCGAATAGATTTGGAACTGATCGGGAAGGCGCATCGTTGCAGGTGGTATGAGGAATCAACCACCCGAATGGAGGTAGCTTCCGGTAGCGGGTGCCGACAACCGGCATGGAGAGATATGTTCGGTTGAAGAGGAACTGGCGAGCCTTGGCCCGCAATGTCTCTCGACTCCGACGTCGGTGGGGTGGAGATCTTGCCGATGGGGGAGGAGGAGGTGAAAGTCGCCAAGTCCGAGGCTCCGGTGCTCACCGGGGCCTGGTGCAAAAGGGAGACGCTTCGCCGAGGCGGCGGAGCAATCCGGGAACGGAGTTCTGCGTGGACATCGTCGTCAAGGGCCGCAAGACCGAAGTGCCCGAACGGTTCCGCAAGCACGTGGCCGAGAAGCTCAACGTGGAGAAGATCCAGGGGTTCGACGCAAAGGTGATCAGCCTGGACGTCGAGGTGTCCAAGGAGCTCAACCCGCGGCAGGCCGACCGTTCCGACCGTGTGGAGATCACCCTCCGATCCCGCGGTCCCGTGATCCGCGCCGAGGCCGCCGCGGCCGACCCGTACGCGGCGCTCGACCTCGCGCAGGAGAAGCTGGAGAACCAGCTGCGCAGGCAGCACGACAAGCGGTACAGCCGTCGTGGCACCGGTCGGCTCTCCGCCGCGGAGGTCGCCGACGTCGTCCCGGACGCCGCGACCCTCACGCCGAACGGTGAGCCGGTGCACGAGGGTCTTGAGGACGCGATCCCGACCACCCGGATCGGGTCGCTGGAAGTGAGGGGCGAAGGCCCGCTCGTCGTCCGGGAGAAGACCCACTCGGCGGCACCCATGTCGCTCGACCAGGCGCTTTACGAAATGGAGCTGGTCGGGCACGACTTCTATCTTTTCGTCGACTCCGAGACGAAGCTGCCCAGCGTCGTCTACCGGCGTCACGCGTACGACTACGGCGTCATCCACGTCAACCCCGACGGCGCCTCCACCTCGGAGGAGCCGCGCGGCAGTGCGGGTGGCGCCCTCGGCGGCTGACGGTCGATTCCGGTGGTGCCCCTGTGGACGCCCGATGCGTCCCGGGGGCACCCGTATGCTGGCGGTCAGTCAACCGGCGGGCGATTCCGCCGGGTTGGTGCAGACCTTGGCGCGGAGATTGCAGGGGGAGGAACGATGGCGGACACCTTCGAGCCTGGCTGCCGTACGGGCGGGGGCTCGGCCGGTGAGCCGATCCGGGTGCTCGTGGTGGACGACCACGCCCTGTTCCGGCGCGGGCTGGAGATCGTCCTCGCGCAGGAGGAGGACATCCAGGTCGTCGGCGAGGCCGGGGACGGGGCGGAGGCGGTGGACAAGGCCGCGGACCTGCTGCCGGACATCGTGCTGATGGACGTACGGATGCCGAGGCGCGGCGGCATCGAGGCCTGCACCTCGATCAAGGAGGTGGCCCCCTCCGCGAAGATCATCATGCTGACCATCAGCGACGAGGAGGCCGACCTCTACGACGCGATCAAGGCGGGCGCGACGGGCTACCTGCTCAAGGAGATCTCCACGGACGAGGTCGCCACCGCCATCCGGGCGGTGGCGGACGGGCAGTCGCAGATCAGCCCTTCGATGGCGTCGAAGCTGCTGACGGAGTTCAAGTCGATGATCCAGCGGACGGACGAGCGTCGGCTGGTGCCGGCGCCGCGGCTGACGGACCGGGAGCTGGAGGTGCTCAAGCTGGTGGCGACCGGGATGAACAACCGGGACATCGCCAAGGAGCTGTTCATCTCCGAGAACACCGTCAAGAACCACGTCCGCAACATCCTGGAGAAGCTGCAGCTGCACTCCCGGATGGAGGCGGTCGTGTACGCGATGCGAGAAAAGATCCTGGAGATCCGCTAGGCGCTCCCGGCGGGGCGGGTGGGGCCGGGCCTTGGCCGGGCCCGGACGAAGCCACGGGCCGAGCCGACCCGCCGCCCGCCCGCGTTCGCGCGCCTCCGCCTGCCGTCTGCGCCCGCCCGTCCGTCCGGCAGAGACCGCCCCCGGCGGGCAAGTCCGCCGTGGGCGACGCCCGCGGCCCAGGGGAGCCGGGAAGGTTCCGACGTGACCGCCGCTGCTTCGGCGGCGGACTACGCACGCTCCGCGGGGAGGCTCTCACTGCGTGCCTCCGCTGCCGGCCGCTTCCGCTCGCTTGGCCCGGGCCTGCCCGCCACGCGCGTCCGCCCGTCGGCGGCGTCTGCACGTCGTCTGCGTCTGCTCACCCGGGTCTGTCGGCCTGCCCGCCGGCCGCCGCCCTCCCGCCCGGCCGGGAGCCCGCCGCCCGCCTCCGGGCGGGCTCGCGCCCCCGCCCGGCCGGGAGCACGCCGGCCGCCTCCGGGCGGGCTCATGGCTCAGGCCAGGCGGGTCAGTTCTGCCGTGACTGCTGCCGCTTCGGTCGGGGTGGTGGCGCGTTCGATGTGGATGGTGTCGCAGCCGACCCAGGTCGCTGCTTCCCGCAGGGCCGCGGCCATGGCTGGGGCTGCCTTCGGGGTGGTCAGGGAGAGTTGGCGGGCGACCAGGGTGCGGCCCTCGCGGGCCGGGTCCACCCGGCCCTGGAGCCGGCCGCCGGCCAGGAGTGGCATGGCGAAGTAGCCGTGGATCCGCTTCGGTTTCGGGACGTACGCCTCCAGGCGGTGGGTGAAGTCGAAGATCCGCTCGGTGCGGGCCCGGTCCCAGACCAGGGAGTCGAAGGGCGACAGCAGTGTCGTGCGGTGCCGGCCGCGGGGCGCGGTCGCCAGCGCGGCCGGGTCCGCCCAGGCCACAGCCGTGCCCGCACCTCGGGCGGCGCCCGTGCCCCGGCCGCCACGGCCGCCGCCAGCCGGCTTGCCCCAGCCCTCGACCTCGACCGGGACCAGGCCGGAGTCCGCGATCACCGCGTCGACCTGTTCGCCCTTGAGGCGGTGGTAGTCCGCGATGTCGGCGCGGGTGCCGACGCCCAGGGACTGCCCAGCCAGGGCCACCAGGCGGCGCAGGCACTCGCGGTCGTCCAGGTCGTCGTGGAGGAGGGCGTCCGGCACGGCCCGCTCCGCCAGGTCGTAGACCCGCTTCCAGCCG
This sequence comes from Streptomyces bambusae, assembly GCF_019400985.1. GTDB lineage: Bacteria > Actinomycetota > Actinomycetes > Streptomycetales > Streptomycetaceae > Streptomyces > Streptomyces bambusae_A. The sequence goes on along the minus strand of NZ_WTFF01000248.1, from coordinate 4,327 downwards.
CGCCGCTCGGTGCAGACCACCTCACCGGTGTCCAGCAGCCACTCCACCGCGATCTTGGTCTCGGACCACTCGAACCACTCCCCGCCGTTCTTCGCGCCGCCCAGCTCGGACGAGGTCAGCGGTCCGTCCGCGGCGAGCCGGGTCAGCACCGCCTTCGTGGACTGCTCCTTGTCCTTCAGGACGTGCCAGCGGTGCCCCCGGGCCCGCCGTGCCCGGCGCCGGAACGCGAAGTGCGGCCACTCCTCGATCGGCAGGATGCACGCCGCGTGCGACCAGTACTCGAAGGCGTGGCTGCCCGACCAGTACGCCCGCTCCACCGCCTCGCGGCCCACCGCGCCCAGCCGTGCGTACGGGATCAGCTCGTGCGACCGGGCCAGCACCGAGATCGTGTCGAGCTGTACGGCGCCCAGGTGGCGCAGCACCCCGCGCACCCCGCCCCGGCGGTCGGGCGCGCCGAGGAACCCCTGGGCGCGCAGGGCGATGCGGCGCGCTTCGTCGGCGGAGAGGGACAGGGACGGCGGCGGCAGGGTGGTCATGGCCGCAGCCTAGGACCCACCACTGACAACCGGCCCTGACCTGCTCAGATCCGCCATCCTCAGACCCGGTCGCCCCCGGCAGTCGGCGCGGGCAGGTGCGGCAGCGCCGACGTGAGGCCCAGGTCGGCGGGGAGGAGGCCGCCCACCCAGCAGTCGCGCCAGGTGCCGCGGAACGGCAGGGCGGCGCGCAGGACGCCCTCGACGCGGAAGCCGGCCTTCTCCGCGACCGCCCGGGAGCCGGCGTTGCCGACCTCGGCCCGCCACTCCACGCGGCCGGCGCCGAGCGAGGTGAAGGCCCAGCGGGCCACGGCGAGCACGGCCTCCAGGGTGTAGCCGTTGCCGCGGTGCTCCGCGGCCGCCCAGTAGCCGATCTCGTAGCCGCGTACGCCGTGCACGTGCAGCCCGACCGCGCCCACGACGGTTCCGGAGTCCGTCCCGGAGCCCGTGCGGCACACGGCGAAGGAGTACTCGGTGTCCCGCTTCCAGCCCGCCGCGGCGATCTCCTCGGTCCAGCCGCGCGCGTCCACGTACCCGTACGGCACGGGGACGGAGGTCCAGCGCTGGATGCCGGGGTCCTGGCAGGCCCGGTGGACGGCGTCGGCGTCGCCCGGGGCCCAGGGGCGCAGCAGGAGCCGCTCGGTGGTCAGGGTGGTGGGTTCCATGGCCGGATTCTGGGGCGGCCGGCGTCGCGGAAGCGAACAGTTTTCGCAAAGTGCGGCACCTTCGCCGCGCCCCGGGCGTTCTCCTTACGGGTGCCGGCCGCCCCGCGGCCGCGGCAGACCTCCCGGCGCGGCCGTGTCCTCGCTTACGATGGCCGGTGCGGTGGGGCCCACCTGCCGTGCCCGTGTACGAACCAGTGCCAGGCCCGACCGGCAAGGAGACCAGCCTCAGTGTCCGTCCTCACCAAGCTCATGCGTGCAGGCGAAGGCAAGATCCTGCGCAAACTGCACCGCATCGCGGACCAGGTCAACTCCATCGAAGAGGACTTCGTCAACCTCTCCGACGCCGAGTTGCGGGCGCTCACCGACGAGTACAAGCAGCGGTACCAGGACGGCGAGAGCCTCGACGACCTGCTGCCCGAGGCCTTCGCGACGGTCCGCGAGGCCGCCAAGCGCGTGCTCGGCCAGCGCCACTACGACGTCCAGCTCATGGGCGGTGCGGCGCTGCACCTCGGCTATGTGGCGGAGATGAAGACCGGTGAGGGCAAGACCCTCGTCGGCACCCTGCCCGCCTACCTGAACGCGCTGTCCGGCAAGGGCGTGCACCTGATCACGGTGAACGACTACCTGGCCGAGCGCGACTCCGAGATGATGGGCCGCGTCCACAAGTTCCTGGGCCTGTCGGTGGGCTGCATCCTGGCGAACATGTCGCCGGCGCAGCGCCGCGAGCAGTACGCCTGTGACATCACCTACGGCACGAACAACGAGTTCGGCTTCGACTACCTGCGCGACAACATGGCGTGGTCGAAGGACGAGCTGGTCCAGCGCGGCCACAACTTCGCCGTGGTCGACGAGGTCGACTCGATCCTCGTCGACGAGGCCCGTACGCCGCTGATCATCTCCGGCCCGGCCGACCAGGCCACGAAGTGGTACGGCGACTTCGCCAAGCTGGTCACCCGCCTGACCAAGGGCGAGCCCGGCAACCCGCTGAAGGGCATCGAGGAGACCGGCGACTACGAGGTCGACGAGAAGAAGCGCACGGTCGGCATCCACGAGTCCGGCGTCGCCAAGGTCGAGGACTGGCTCGGCATCGACAACCTCTACGAGTCGGTGAACACCCCGCTCGTCGGCTACCTGAACAACGCCATCAAGGCGAAGGAGCTGTTCAAGGCCGACAAGGACTACGTCGTCATCGACGGCGAGGTCATGATCGTCGACGAGCACACCGGCCGTATCCTCGCCGGCCGCCGCTACAACGAGGGCATGCACCAGGCCATCGAGGCGAAGGAAGGGGTGGACATCAAGGACGAGAACCAGACGCTCGCCACGATCACCCTGCAGAACTTCTTCCGCCTCTACTCCAAGCTGTCGGGCATGACCGGTACGGCCATGACCGAGGCCGCCGAGTTCCACCAGATCTACAAGCTGGGCGTCGTGCCGATCCCGACGAACCGGCCGATGCAGCGCGTGGACCAGGCCGACCTGATCTACCGCACCGAGGTCGCCAAGTTCGCCGCCGTCGTCGACGACATCGCGGAGAAGCACGAGAAGGGCCAGCCGATCCTCGTCGGCACCACCTCGGTCGAGAAGTCCGAGTACCTCTCGCAGCAGCTCGCCAAGCGCGGCATCCCGCACGAGGTGCTCAACGCCAAGCAGCACGAGCGCGAGGCCGTGATCGTCGCGCAGGCCGGCCGCCGCGGCGCGGTCACGGTCGCCACGAACATGGCCGGCCGCGGTACGGACATCAAGCTCGGCGGCAACCCGGACGACCTCGCCGAGGCCGAGCTGCGCCAGCGCGGCCTGGACCCGGAGGAGCACATCGAGGAGTGGGCGCACGCCCTCCCCGAGGCGCTGGAGCGGGCCGAGGCCGCCGTGAAGGCGGAGTTCGAGGAGGTCAAGGAGCTCGGCGGGCTGTACGTGCTGGGCACCGAGCGGCACGAGTCGCGGCGTATCGACAACCAGCTGCGCGGTCGTTCCGGCCGTCAGGGCGACCCGGGCGAGTCCCGCTTCTACCTGTCGCTGGGCGACGACCTGATGCGCCTGTTCAAGGCCCAGATGGTCGAGCGCGTGATGTCCATGGCGAACGTGCCGGACGACGTCCCGATCGAGAACAAGATGGTGACGCGGGCGATCGCGTCGGCCCAGTCGCAGGTCGAGACCCAGAACTTCGAGACGCGCAAGAACGTCCTGAAGTACGACGAGGTGCTCAACAACCAGCGCGAGGTCATCTACCGCGAGCGCCGCCGCGTCCTGGAGGGCGAGGACCTGCACGAGCAGGTGCGCCACATGATGGACGACACCATCGACGCGTACATCGCGGCCGAGACCGTCGAGGGCTTCGCCGAGGAGTGGGACCTGGAGCGGCTGTGGAGCGCCTTCAAGCAGCTCTACCCGATCCGGGCGACCATCGAGGAGCTGGAGGACGCCGCGGGCGACCGGGCCGGCATCACGGCGGAGTTCATCGCGGAGCTGGTCAAGGACGACATCCACGAGCAGTACGACGCGCGCGAGAAGCAGCTCGGCTCCGAGGTCATGCGTGAGCTGGAGCGGCGCGTGGTGCTGTCGGTGCTGGACCGCAAGTGGCGCGAGCACCTCTACGAGATGGACTACCTCCAGGAGGGCATCGGCCTGCGGGCGATGGCGCAGAAGGACCCGCTGGTGGAGTACCAGCGCGAGGGCTTCGACATGTTCAACGCCATGCAGGAGGGCATCAAGGAGGAGTCCGTCGGCTACCTGTTCAACCTGGAGGTCCAGGTCGAGCAGCAGGTCGAGGAGGTCCCGGTCCAGGAGGAGGCCGCCGTCCCGGCGGCCCGTCCGGAGATCAAGGCCAAGGGCCTGGACGCCCCGCAGCGCCGCGGCGGCCTGCACTTCTCCGCGCCGACGGTGGACGGCGAGGGCGGTGTGGTCGAGGGCGACTTCGAGGAGGACGGCGCCCCGGCGGGCGAGGGCATGACCCGCGCGGAGCGCCGCAAGGCCCAGCGGGCGGCCGGCGGCCGCCGCCGCAAGAAGTAACCCCCGCGGGGCGGGGATGGACGGGGCCGGTGCAGCGCGAGAGCGCAGCACCGGCCCCGTCGGCGTTTCCCGCCCGCGCCGCGCCTGCGCCGGGCCTGCGCCGGGCCTGCGCCAGGAGGG
>NZ_WTFF01000247.1 GCF_019400985.1 Streptomyces bambusae | reverse complement strand
TCAGCAAGCTACACCGTGGTGATACCGCGGCAGTGGACTATGTGATAAAGGGACAGGGGCAGGCCGGGCCCCGCCGGCTCTGCTCCGGCAGCCCGGCCAAGCAGCTCGCCGGCGTCCTCACCGCCCCCGCCCGCCGGCCGGCCCTCCACGTCCACCTCGGCGCCCCGCTCCACCCGCCCGCCCCCGGCGAGGCGACCTGCGTCGAGGCGGTGACCACGCGCGCCCAGCAGGCCGTCTCCGCGGCCTGGCACACCGCGGTCCGCGCCCTGGCCGGCGGCCGGAACCGGAACCGCACGGGGCGCGACCACGTCTGATGCCCCGTGCAGAAGAAACGAAGAGTCCTGACACTGGTGTTCGCCCTGCTCGCGCTGCAGCTCGGGTCGCTGATCAGCCCGGCGTACGCGTGCGGCTGCGGCGCCATGGTCACCGACCGCAGCGCCCGGCTCGGGGTCGCCCGTGAGACCTCCGTCGTGCGCTGGGACGGGCGGTCGGAGCAGATCGTCATGCGGTTCACCGTCGACGGGAACGCTCCGCGCGCCGCCTGGATCATGCCGGTGCCCACCCGGGCCACCGTCGAGCTGGCCGACGGCGCCATGTTCGGCGACCTGGCCGATCTCACCCGCCCGGAGCGCAGGACCCGCCACTACTTCTGGCCCCGCGGGGGCGACTGGCCCTTCTCCTCCGGGGACGGGGCCGGAGCCGCCGCGCCGCCCCCCACGGCCGGCGCCCCCGGGGTCGGCGTCGTCGGGCGTGAGCAGCTCGGCGACTTCGACGTGGCGCGCCTGACCGCCACGGACCCCGACGCGCTGCGCACCTGGCTGGAGGGCAACGGCTTCGAACTGCCCGACCGACTGGCCGCGGAGGTGCGCCCGTACGTCGACCAGAAGTGGGAGTACGTCGCGGTACGCCTGGCCCCCCGGGAGCGGGGCAAGGTGCTGCGCGGCACACTGGACCCGCTGAAGATCGCCTTCGCCAGCGACCGGCCGGTCTACCCCATGCGGCTGTCCCGCATGGCCGCGACCCCGCAGTCCCTCGGCCTGTACGTGCTCGCCGACCACCGCATGGAGCCGCGTACCGCCATCGGCGGCGGCGCGCCCGTGGTCACCTTCGCCGGGACGGTGCAGCCGCCGGCCTCGCTCGCCGGCCTGACCGCCGGCCGGCCCGCGTTCCTGACCGCGATCGAGCAGGAGTTCCCCGAGCCCGGCCGCATCGACGGAGACCACGAGCTGCGGGCGGCGGCCGCCGACACGGAGTACCGCAGGGTGGTCTACCGCCACCGGCTGCTGACCGTCGGGGACGGCGTCCCGGTCTGGCTGCTGACCGTGGGCGGGGCGCTGGCCGCCGTGGCCGGCGCCGTCGCGGCGGTGGTGGTGGCGATGCGCAGGCGTGCGCGGCGGCACCGGGAGCCCCTGACGGCCGAATGATTCCGGACAAGATGGCTGGATAGGAGCGAGTGGGGAGCTCTTGGGGTCAGCGGTGCGGATGTGACGTGTGGAACCAGTGGTGCCAATAGGGCGTCCACTCCAGTACTTGACGTTCCGACAGGAGAAGCAGGAGAGGACGAGCACGTGGAGACCACGGGAACCCGCCCGACCCGCCGCACCGCCCCGACCCGCCGCACCGCCATCGCCCTCGGGGCCGGTGCGGCCCTGGCCGCCGCGACGGCCCTGGGGGCGGGCACCGCCCACGCCGCACCGCCGAGGAACGGCGCCGGCCCCGGCCTCGACCCCGGCCTCACCGGCCGGCTGCGCGAGCTCGAACGCGAACGCGGGGCGCGGATCGGCGTGTTCGCCCACGACATCGCCACCGGCCGCACGCTCACCCACCGCGCCGACGAGCACTTCCCCGTGTGCTCGCTCTTCAAGCCGCTGGCCGCCGCGGCCGTCCTGCGCGACCTCGACCGGGACGGCGAGTTCCTCGCCCGGCGCATCCGCTGGACCGCCGACGACATCGAGCCCGGCTGGTCCCCGATCACCAAGGAGCACATCGCCGACGGTCTGACCGTCGAGCGGCTGTGCTGGGCCGCCATCGCGCACAGCGACAACACAGCCGGCAACCTGCTGCTGCGCGAGCTGGGAGGGCCGACCGCCGTCACCCGCTTCTGCCGCTCCGTCGGCGACCCGGTGACCCGTCTCGACCGGTGGGAGCCCGACCTCAACTCGGCCGAGCCGGACCGCGAGACCGACATCACCACCCCGTGCGCGATCGGCCGGACGTACGCCCGACTGGTGCTCGGCCGGGCCCTCACCCGCCCGGACCGGGACCTGCTCGGCGGCTGGATGCTGGCCAACACCACCAGCGAGAAGCGCTTCCGGGCCGGCCTGCCCGGCTGGACCGTGGCGGACAAGACCGGCGGCGGCAGCTACGGCACCAACAACGACGCGGGCGTCGTGTGGTCCCCGAAGGGTACGCGGCACGCCGGGGCCCCCATCGTGATGGCGGTCCTGACCACCCACGCCTCGCCCACCGCGAAGGGCGACGACGCGCTCGTCGCCGAGACGGCCGCCCTGCTGGCCGGCCGGCTGCGCTGACCCGAGGGTTTAATGGACTGGCGGAAGTGGGAGGTGAGTTGGCAGAGTCGGGTGGGTGACCACGACTGAATCTGCCAACCGGCCCACCCGCGTCGACTTCTACTTCGACCCCGCCTGCCCGTTCGCCTGGATCACCTCCCGCTGGATCCTGGAGGTCGAGCAGCTGCGCGAACTCGACCTGCGCTTCCGCGTGATGAGCCTGTACGTCCTCAACGAGAACAACGAACTGCCCGACTGGTACCGGGACCTGGTCGACCGTTCGCTGGCGCTCACCCGGATCTGCACGGCGGTCGCGCAGCAGCACGGCGAGAAGGCGCTGCCCGCCCTGTACACGGCTCTCGGCACCCGCATCCACAACGGCGGCAACAAGGACTTCACCGCCGTCGCCAAGGAGGCCCTCGCCGAGACGGGCCTGCCCGCCGAGCTGATCAAGGCCGCGGACAGCGACCGCTACGACGAGGACCTGCGGCGCAGCCACCACGAGGGCATGGACCCGGTGGGCGAGGACGTCGGCACGCCGACCATCCACATCGACGGCGTCGCCTTCTTCGGCCCGGTGCTCAGCTCGATCCCGCGGGGCGAGGAGGCGGCCAAGCTGTTCGACGCGGCGCGCACCCTCGCGGCGTACCCGGACTTCTTCGAGCTCAAGCGCACCCGCACCGGCGGTCTGAACTTCGACTGACGTCCCTCCCGGCCGGCCCGGGAGCGCCTGCTGCTCCCGGGCCCGCCCGTACCGGCCGGCCCGGTGGGGCCCGCGGGGGACGGGGCCCGCCCGGCGGAGCGAGGGGGCGCCCGGCCCGAGGGTCTCCTATAGGGTGTTTTCGGTAGGAAAATGCCCATTCGGGTGAGGTCGTTTGCCTTGGACACACGTCAGTGGGCGAGTCAGGCTCCGTCGGAGCCGCAGCGGGCGGTCGGCTATGCCGGCGTGCTGCGCGAGCTGCTCCCGATCGCCCTGTGGCGGGAGGACACGCAGGGCAGGGTGGTGGAGTGGTCCCTGGCCGCCCAGGACCTGCTCGGATACCTCCCCGGGGAGGTCCTCGGCCGCCCCGCCTCCCACACCCTGGTCCCCGACGGCAACCGGGACCTCGCCGACGAGCTGACCCGCCGCGTCCACGCGGGCGAGACCGTGGTCGGCACCCTCTCCGTCCGGCACCGCGACGGTCACCCGGTGACGATGGAGATGTGGATCGTGCCCGCCACCGATCCCGCGGGCCGCGCAGGGACGCTCCTGATCGCCGTGGAGACCTCCGAGGTCCTGCGCATGCGCGACTCGCTGGCCGCGCTGGAGAGCCTCTTCACCCAGTCGCCCATCGGCCTCGCCACCCTCGGCCCCGATCTGCGGTTCCTGCGGGTCAACGAGGCCCTCGCCCGGATGAACGGCGTCTCCGCCGCCGACCACATGGGCCGGCGGCTCACCGAGGTGGTGCCCGGCGTCAACGCCACGGCGCTGGAGGAGATGATGCAGCGGGCCCTGGACCGGGGCACCCCCGTCATAGACGCCCGGCGCACCGGCCGCACCCCCGCCGACCCCGACCGCGACCACACCTGGTCGTGCTCCTACGCCCCCCTGCGCGACGGCTCCGGCCGCACCCTCGGCCTGATCGCCTCCCTCATCGACATCACCGAGGGCCAGCAGGCCCTCGTCGACGCCGAGCGCGCCCGCCAGCGCTTCGCCCTGCTCGCCGAGGCCGGCACCCGGATCGGCACCACCCTGGACCTGCGCCAGACCGCCCAGGAGATCGTGCAGGTGCTGGTGCCCCGGCTCGCCGACTCCGCCGACGTACAGATGCTGGAAGAGGTCCTCGACCCCGACGACACCGGATCCGCCCGCCAGGGACTGGTCCGCCGGCTGGCCGCCGCCTTCCCCGACCCGACCGCCCCCACCGCGAAACTCGTGCCGGGCATGACCCTCCAGGTCCCCGTCGGCTCGGTCTACGAGCGGGTCATCGCCGAGGGGCGGCCCATGAACCTGACGCACGCCGACGTCCCGCAGCTGATCACCGACCCGCGCGCCGGCCGGCTGCGCGACTACCTCGTCGCCAGCGTCGGCTCCGCCCGCCTGATCCCCCTCGTGGCCCGCGGCACGGTCCTCGGGGGAGTCGTGGTGACCCGGCTGCGCACCCGCGAGCCCTTCGACGAACAGGACTGCGTGCTGCTCGACGAGCTCGCGGGCCGCGCCGCGCTGAACATCGACAACGCCCGCATGTACACCGCCCAGCGGGAGGCGGCGCTCACCCTCCAGCGCAGCCTCACCAACAGCGCCCTGCCCGACGTCGCCGACCTGGAGCTCACCGGCCGCTACCTGCCCGCCAGCGAGCACGACGTCGGCGGTGACTGGTTCGACGTCATCACCCTCCCCGAAGGCCGCACCGGACTCGTCATCGGTGACGTCATGGGCCACGGCGTCCACGCCGCGGCCGTCATGGGCCAGCTGCGCACCTCCGTACGCACCCTGGCCCGGCACGGCGTCCCGCCCGTCGAGATGCTGCGCTCCCTGGACGCCGTGGTGGCCGAGCTGGGCGAGGACGAGATGGCCACCTGCGTGTACGCCGTCCACGACCCGGCGACCGGCGGCTGCGTCGTGGCCCGGGCCGGCCACCCCCCGCCGGCCGTGGTCACCCCCGACGGCGGCGTCACCTTCCTGCACGGCCCCGAGGGCACCCCGCTGGGCACCGGAGGTGGTGACTTCCACGTCGAGGAGGTCCCCCTGCCACCCGGCAGCCTGCTCGCCCTCTACACCGACGGGCTCATCGAGGCCCGCGACCGGGACCTGGACGAGGGCATGCGCCGGCTCGCGGAGGCGCTGCACCACCTCGACCGGCCGCTGGAGGAGATCAGCGACACCGTCCTCCAGCAGCTGCTGCCCTGCCCCGCACAGGACGACGTGGCCGTCCTCCTGGCCCGCCCGAAGCCCCGTACCGCACCGCCGGACCCGCCCGGCCGACAGGCCCCGGCCGGCCCGCCCGGCTGACGCGCCCGGCCCACCGGCGCGGGCGCGGGGGGCGGCCTCACCACGCCAGGTCCTCCAGCTCCTGAAGGCCCGGCACGCTCACCGGCGCCGGCCCCTCCCCGGTCAGCGGCAGCTCCGCCCAGATCACCTTGCCCCGCGCGGTGTACCGGGTGCCCCAGCGTTCGGCGAACTGGGCGACGAGGAACAGCCCGCGCCCGCCCTCGTCGGTCGTGGCCGCGTAGCGCAGGTGCGGGGAGGTGCTGCTGCTGTCCGACACCTCGCAGATCAGGCTGCGGTCGCGCAGCAGCCGGACCCGGATCGGCTCGCCCCCGTACCGGATGGCGTTGGTGATCAGCTCGCTGAGGATCAGCTCCGCGGTGAACGCGATGGAGTCCAGGCCCCAGGCGGCCAGCTGCCCGGCGGCGGCGCCCCGCACGCCGGAGACGGCCGCCGGATCGGCAGCCACCTCCCACCGGGCCATGGCGTCCGGCGCCAGCCGCCGGGTCCCGGCGACCAGCAGCGCGATGTCGTCACTGGGCGCCGGCGGGAGCAGCCGGTCCAGGACGTCCGCACAGGTCTGCTCCGGGCTGCGGCCCGCCCGCGACAGCGCCTCGCGCAGCAGGACCAGCCCGGCGTCCATGTCCCGGCCGCGGTCCACCAGCAGCCCGTCGGTGAACAGCACCAGCCGGCTCGCCTCGGGCAGGTCGATCTCCGCGCTCTGGTACGGCAGCCCGCCCAGCCCCAGCCCCAGCGGCAGGCCCGCCGGCACCTCGGGGAAGTCCACCCGCCCGTCGGGACCGACCAGCGCGGGCCCCGGATGCCCGGCCCGGGCCACCGTGCAGCGCCCGGACGTCGGATCGTAGATCGCGTACAGGCAGGTGGCACCGGTGATGCCCTCGCCGCTGCGGTCCTCGTTCACGTCGATCCGGTCGACCAGCTCGTCCAGGTGCCCCAGCAGCTCGTCCGGCGGCAGGTCGAGGGTGGAGAAGTTGTGCACGGCCGTGCGCAGCCGGCCCATCGTGGCGGCGGCGTGCAGCCCGTGCCCCACGACGTCGCCGACGACCAGCGCCACCCGCGCCCCGGGCAGCTGGATCACGTCGAACCAGTCCCCGCTCGCCCCGGCCTTCGCCGGCAGATAGCGGTAGGACACGTCGACGGCGCTCTGGTCCGGCAGCACGCGGGGGAGCAGGCTGCGCTGGAGCGTGACGGCCATGTCGTGCTCCCGGGTGAAGCGCCGGGCGTTGTCGATGGAGACCGCGGCGCGCGCCGTCAGCTCCTCGGCGAAGGACAGGTCCTCCTCCCCGAACGGCTCCGAGGTCTCGGCCCGCCAGAAGTTGGCCATGCCCAGCACCACCCCACGCGCCTGGAGCGGGGCGGCGACCAGCGAGTGGATGCCGTACGCGAGGGCCTCCCGGGCCCCCTCGGGGTCCTGTGCCCGCCAGCCGGGCGCGGTGGTCAGGTCGCTCTCCAGCACGGCGTGCCCGCCGGCGAGGGCGGCCGCCATCGGAGTGTCGGAGACCGTGAAGCTGATCAGGTCGCCCACCGGCTGCAGGGGCGGATCGGGCCGCACCCCGAAGAGGGCCGTCCGGCGCATCTCGGTGTACGCGCCCGACGGCTCCTCGCCGCGCAGCACCGGATCGAGCAGCTCCACCGTGATGTAGTCGGCGAACCGCGGAACCGCCACCTCCGTCAGCTCCTCGGCGGTGCGCTTCACGTCCAGCGTGGTGCCGATCCGCACGCCCGCGTCGTACAGCAGCTGGAGCCGGCTGCGCGCCACCTCCGAGCGGCCGGACAGCGCGACGAGCTCCGTGGAGTCCCGCAGCGTCATCACGATGCCGGCGCCGTGGCCGCCGTACGGCTCGGTCGGGCGGACGTTGACCGCCAGCAGCCGGTCGCCCGCCAGGTGGACCTTGTCGGTCGCGATCCGGCCGGGGGAGAGCAGCTCGGTGGTGCCCGGATCGAGGCCCAGGTCGGTGACGTGCCGCCCCTCGGCGTCCGCCGGCAGGTCCAGCAGCCGCCGGGCCTCGTCGTTGGCCAGCATCAGCCGCCGGTCCGGCCCGATGATGAGCACGCCCTCGCGGACGGCGTGCAGCACCGCCTCGTGGTGCTCCTTCATCCGGGTCATCTCGATCGGACCCAGTCCGTGCGTGAGCCGCCGCAGCCGGCGGCTCACCAGGGCGGCGCCGCCCACGGCCAGCGCGAGGGCTCCGGTCGCGGCGCCGATCAGGAGCGGCATCTGGTCCTCCACCACGTCGGAGACGTTCTTGATCTCTATTCCCGTGCCGACCAGGCCGACGACGACGCCCCGGTCGTCCAGGACCGGCACCACGGCACGCACGGCGTCGCTCGGCTCCCCCTCGAAGACCTCCGTGAAGGACTGCCCGGCGGCCGCCCGTTCGAGGTCGCCGCTGGCCCGCCGGCCGATCAACTCGGGCCGGGGATCGGTCCACCGGACCCCGTCGGGGGTCATCACGGCGATGAAGTCCAGCCCGGAGGCCCGCCGGGCCGCCTCGGCCCTGGGCTGGAGCACCGCCGTGGGATCGGCCGACAGCAGTACCTGCGCCAGCCCGGGGGCCTGGGCGAAGGCCTCCGCCGCGGCCAGCGACCGGTTCCGGGCCTCGCGCTGGCTGTCGCCGCGCGCCTGGAGGACCAGGGCCGTCGCGCCGACCACGACGAGGATCAGCACGATCACCGCCTGGAGCACGAACACGTGCCCGGCGACGGTCCGTGGCTGCCTCCCGGGCGTCACGGCAGGCTCCGGGCGGTGAGGAGGGCCACGTCGTCGAAGTCGTCCGGCCGGCGCAGGGACCGCAGCAGCACGGAGCAGATCTCCTCCAGCGGCCGGCGCGGGTCGTCCAGCAGCCTGAGCAGGGCGGCCAGCCGCAGGTCGATGGGGTCGTTCCGGGTCTCGACCAGGCCGTCGGTGTACAGCACCAGCGTGTCGCCGGGGGCGAAGGGCACGGTGACGGTCTCGAACGGGACGCCGCCGACGCCCAGCGGCGCACCCGTCGGCAGGCGCACCAGGTCCGCGGGCCCGCCCTGCGCCCGCAGCAGGGCGGGCGGGAGGTGGCCGGCGTTGGCGATGCGGCACTGGCCCAGCCGGGGGTCGTACACCGCGTACAGGCAGGTCGCGATGTAGTGCTCCAGACCGGCCGTGATCTTGTCGAGGTGCTGGAGGACCTGGTCCGGATCGAGGTCGAGATCGGCGAAGGCGCAGGTGGCGGTGCGCAGCCGGCCCATCGTGGCGGCGGCGTCGATGCCGCTGCCCATGACGTCGCCGACCACCAGGGCCGTCTTGTCCGCGGCCAGCGGGATGACGTCGTACCAGTCGCCGCCGACCTCCATCGAGGCGTGGGCCGGCTGGTAGCGGGAGGCGATCTCCAGCCCCACGGGGTGCGCGGGGCGGTCGGGGAGCAGGCTCCGCTGGAGGGTCACCGCCGAATTGCGCACGCTCTGGTACCAGCGCGCGTTGTCGATGCTGACCGCGGCCCGGGCGGCGAGCTCGGAGGCCAGGATCACGTCGTCCTCGTCGAAGGGCAGCGGATTGCGGGCCCGCTTGAGATCGAGGGCGCCGAGCACCTCGCCGCGGGCGATCAGCGGCACCGCCAGGTACGAGTGCACCCCCGCCCGCGCCAGCATCGCGGCGGCCTCCTCGTTGCGGGCGATGGCGGCCAGGTCGGCCTCGCCGACGTGCGCCACCATGACCGGGCGGCCGGTGTGCACGCACCGGGTCACCAGCCGGTCGGCGCCGTACATGCACGGCTCGCCGGTCGGATCGGCCGCCGTGACGGCCTCCGTCGGGTAGGCGGACTTCACCGCCAGCGCCCGGAACAGCTCGGGCCCGGTGTCCGGCGCGCCGGGGCGGCGGCAGGACAGGACGGAGTCCAGGACGTCCACCGCGGCGACGTCGGCGAGCTCCGGCACGGCCACGGCGGCCAGCTCGTGGGCGGTCTGCCCGACCTCCAGCGTGGTGCCGACCCGCGCCGAGGCGTCCGCGATCAGCCCCAGCCGGCGCCGGGCCCGCTCGGCCTCCGTGGCGGCCCGGTGGCGTTCGGTGACGTCGATGACGGAGATGGCCACGCCCAGGATCCGCCCCTGGTGGCCCTCCAGCCGGTAGCAGGAGACCGACCAGGCCAGATCGGGTGCGGGCTCGCCGTGCTCCCCGCCGCCCTCCTGGTGCCACGGGTCGCGGCCGACGACGTACCGGTCCAGCAGCGGGACCCCGGTGTCCAGCACCCGGCGCAGGGCCGTCTCGACGGCGGCGACGTCGAGGAAGGGGAGGGTGTCGCGGATGTGGCGGCCGATGTGCTGGGCGGCGGGAAGGTGGTCGATCCGCTCCAGTGCCGGGTTGACCAGCACGTAGCGCAGGTCGAGGTCCATCAGGGCCAGGCCGATGGGGGACTGGGTGACCAGCCGCTCCGACAGCGCGAGGTCGGTCTCGACGCGCTCGACGGTGGCGTGGTCGGCGGCGATGCCGAGGGCGAAGACGTCCCCGAGGCCGTCGGTCAGGCGCATGTTGCGGAACTCGACCAGACGGGTGCTGCCGTCCTTGACCCGTACGGGGAAGGCCCCGGCCCAGCTGTCGCCGCTCTTGAGCACATCGCCGAAGAGCCGGGTCACGAGCGGCAGGTGCTCCTCGCGTACCAGCAGGTGGCCGGCGAAGCGGCCGAGCGCCTCGGCGGCCCGGTAGCCGAACAGCTCCTCGGCCTGGGGGCTCCAGAACAGGATGCGGCCCTCGGCGTCGAGGACCACGGCAGCGACGCCGAGCACGTCCAGCAGGCCCCTCGCCTGCTCCGGCCGCTCGGGCCGGCCCTCCTCGGCACGGGATTCGGCTGTCACCCGCACGCCTCCGTTCGCCGGACCGCCTGCGCGGGTCCTTGCCGCGTCGGCCGGTACTTCCATGCTGCCCCCGGCGCACCGCGCGTCGCAGCCTCAGCCGCCGTCCGCGGCGGTACCGCACGCGGCAGTGCCGGACGGGGCGGCCGCGGGCCGGGAGGCGGGGGCCGGAGCGGGGGTGGGCGCAGGTGCAGGTGCATGGGCGATTTCCGGACAGAGTCGGTTTACGCGCCGACAGCCTGACATGTCCGTCAAGTGGTGCATAGGGGGTGTGGCGTATGACGTGACGGATCCGGCGGGGCAGCCGTCACCGCCCGGGCGGGGCCGGGCGGGTCGGGTCGGCCGGTGGCCGTCAGGCCCGGGCCCCGGGATGGGCTCCCCGGCCTGTCCGTCCCGTCACCGCCCGGCCGGGTTGCGGCCGAGCGGTGACGGGACGGCAGGTGGCCGGCCGGCCGGCTCGGGCCGGGGAGGGCGTCCCGGGTC